>NZ_JBHMIQ010000027.1:0-93381 GCF_048060315.1 Micromonospora sp. LOL_013 | reverse complement strand
CGGGCAGCGACACGCCGAAAGTCGTCACCCGCCCACGGCCGACTTTGATACACGCCCTAGCCCGCTACTCCAGAAATCGGCTGACCGAGCTCGCCCGGCAGGCGGATTCTGGTCTGACCGAGGAGGACTTCACCGATGCCATGCAGCGGCTGGACCGGATGGACGACGCCGTCTTCCGCGAGATCTATGGGCTGACCGCGACACAGGTCAACGAGATTCGCCACTGCTTCTCCACCTGGCCGAGGTTTGCGCCCTGACCCACGCGGGCGGGCGGCCCGGTAGGTTGGGGCTGCCTCGGTGAGCGGCCACGTACGCATGGTCAGGTGGCCGGTCCACGCGTGGCGCTGAGCGGACAGGGGAGGCCCCTCGGGTGAAGATCATCGCGTTGTCCTGCACACAGAAGCGTCTGCCGTCGCTGACCGACGCGTTGCTCGAGGCGGCGATCACCGGTGTCGTCCGGGAGGTCGGCGACGCGCAGATCGAGCGGATCCGGTTGATCGACCATCGCATCGCGATGTGCGAGGGCGAGGACACCTGCCTGGACCCCGAGGTGGGTCGGTGCACACTCGACGACGAATTCGCGCATGTTGTCGACCTGGCCGAGGGCGCGCAGGCGATGCTGCTCGCCATGCCCGTGTACGCGGGCAACGTACCGGCGGTGTTGAAGATCTTCCAGGAGCGGTTGAAGAGTTTCATGAACGCCGGGCAGCGCCCGTTCGGCAATCTGCTGGTGGGGACGATCGTGCATTCGCGCACGATGCTGACCGAGCCCGCGCTGGGCTCGTTGTTCCCGTGGTACCTGCGGCTACGGAACAGGAACGTGGCGTCGGCGTGCGTCACCCAGGGCGAGCATCAGGACCTGACCCGTACCGCCGCGGTCGACCTGTGTGTGGCGGTGGGCCGGCAGCTCGGCATGACGCTCGACGTCAGCCGGTCACCGACGGACGCGCGGACGGCGTTGCCGGTGGTTCAACCGTCGGTCCGGCCCCGCTGCGGTGACCCGGCCGCGTCGTCGCCTTCCGGCGGGTGAGTGGACTCCGCGCGCCAGGTGCACCCGTCGCCGGCCTGGTCGCACGACACCGTGACGTCCGGTTCCACGTAGCGGGCGGCGATCGCCGTGTTGAGTTCCTGACAGTACGGGCACGGCGACGAGAACGTCAGCACGACGCCGGCGCGGGCGGCCCGTCTGCGGTAGCGGAGGATCCCGCAGTCGGCGTTGCGCAGGACGGTGCCCGAGGGTTGTGGCTCGCGGGTCACCGCCGAGTCGTACAGCAGCAGTTGACGTTGCAGCCGGGTCATGAAGTGGTCGGTGGCGGACACCCCGGCCGGCCGTTGCGCCCGCAGCAGGTCGGCGGTGATGCGCGAGTTCGCCTGGATCCACGCGGTCAGGCCTTCTTCGCCGTGCTCGGCCAGGATGAACTCCTCAGCGGCGGCCTGGGCTTCGAAGAACCTCTGCCGCCACAGGTCGACCTTCTCGGCCGGGTCGAGGGGAGAGGGTTCACCGGTCATCGTCGGTGTCCCTGCCGGCGGCGGCGTCCAGTTCGGCGAAGACCTCCTGGGCGACCCGCAGCCCGTTGTTGGCGACCGGCCAGCCGCCGTAGTAGGCCAGCTGGATGATGACTTCGATGATCTTCTCCCGTGACATCCCGAGGTGCAGGGCGGCGCCGATGTGGCCGCGCAGCTCCCAGTCGGTGCGTGCCAATGTCACCGCGCTCAACGCGACCAGTTCACGTTCCTCGACGCTCAGGTGCGGGCGGGTCCAGATCTCACCGAACAGGTGGTCGACGGTGAGCTGCAGGAACTCCGGGTAGGAACCGGGGCGCGGGTCGCGGCCGAAGACCTGCTGGAACATGGCCTCGCCCCGGTCACGTCGGGCAGCCGGCCGGTCCATGTGATCAACTCCTTCGGGTCGGTGGGACAGCAGTCGTCGGTCGAACCGTGGTCAACGTCCACGCCGCCGCGAAGGCGACGACCAGCAGCGCGGCGCCGCTGCCGAAGGCGGCCGCAGCGCCCGCCTGCTCGGCGACGAGCCCGACGACGACCGGGCCGACGACGGCGCCGACGTCGGTGCACATCGAGAAGACGGCGACGCCGCTGCCGGCCCGGCCGGCGACGACGTCCCCGATCAGCGCGGCCGGCGCGGCGTTGAGCAGCGCTGATCCCGCCGCGTACCCGCAGAGTCCGACGACGAGCCAGGGGTAGGTGTCCACGAACACCAGGGCGGTGATCGCCGTCGCGGCCACCCCGGTGCCGGCGATCATGGCGGGGCGCCGGCCGGCCCGGTCGACGACCTGGCCGGCCGGGACGATCAGCAACGCCTGGACGACGGCGGAGATGGTGAACGCCCACCCGACCCAGGCCACGTCGTGTCCCCACGCGACGACCACCGTGGGCACCAGCGCGCTGCGTAGTCCGAACAGGACCCAGCCCTGGGCCAGTGCCGCCGTACAGGCCACCAGGTAGCGCCGGTCCCGCAGCAGGACCGGCAGCCGGAGTGCGCCACGACCCGGTTCCGTGCCGTGGCGCGCGTCGGTCCGCAGTACCGCCAGGGTCAGCACCGTGGCGGCCAGCAGCAGTGCGGCGTACACCAGGAACGGCGCGGACAGGGCGATGAGCGCGAGGAGCCCGCCGAGCGCGGGCCCGCAGATGCCGCCGAGCAGGAAGCCGGCCTCGAACACGGCGCTGGCCCGGCCCCGCTGGTCGGCGGGGGCGACCGCCAGCAGTGTCGCCAGCGCGGACACCGAGAACAGCACCGAGCCGACGCCGCCGAGGCCGCGGAACACGAGCAGCTGCCCGTACGATCCGGCGAACGCCGCCAGGGCCGAGGAGACCGCGCACAGCAGCAGGCCGGCGACCAGGATCCGCCGTTCCCCGAACCGGGCCGCGAGCCGGCCGCAGAACGGGCTGGTGGCCAGCCGCAGCAACGCGAACAGGGCGACGAGTACGCCGATCTGGGTGGGTCCGGCGCCGAACGTCGCCGCGTACACCGGCAGGACCGGCAGCACCAGTCCCAGGCCCAGCATGACGCAGCCACCGACGACGCTGAGGACGTACACCTCGCGGGGCAGACCCGGCGGCCCGAAGGCGGCGACGGGTGGGGCGCTGCCCGGGGCGGCCGCCGTCACTGGCAGGTCACAGGATGATGCTGAGCTTGCCGTGCTCGTACAGCGTCTCGTGGTCGAGCACGACGAGCCGGCGGCGGACCCGGAACGTCTCGCCGTCGACGACGAGCTCGAACCGGTACTTTCCGACGTACGCGTCGGTGCGCCCGTGCCCGAACCGGTGCACGACGACGTTCGCCGCCACGTCCAGGTGGGTGCCCCGGTCGGCCAGGATCTCCACGTTGCTGATCATCCGGTTGGTCCGCGACCGGGGGTTCTCGCACCACACCTCGCCGTTGAGCAGCTGTTCGATGCGCTGGCGCAGCCGGGCGGCGTCGTCGTCGATGAGCCCGAGCGCGTCGGCCGGCTCGCCGCGCACGTCGGTGGCCGGCACCGAGTAGCGGATGTCGTCGGTCAGCATCTCGGCGTACCACTCGCGTAGTCGCCACTCGTCGAGCAGCCGCGCCTCCCGGAAGAGGAACTGGCTCACCCGGTGCCACAGCCGCACCTGGGCCGTGTCGTCGGCCGTCAGCTCGGTGATCATCCTGGTCACGTCCCTTGCATCAGCCGGTCCCACTGCCGCCAGAACTCGCGGGCGGGAAGCTCGTCGGTGGTCTCCGGGACCGCCTTGTTCATGCCGCGTGACAGGTCCGAGTAGCGGACCGCGCGGTTGAGGTATCCCCGCTGGCACGACTCGATGATCTCGATGTCATCGGGGGTGGCGAAGCCGGCGGGGCCGAGGAACGTCAGGTAGTGGCTCTTGCGCAGTTCCCGGATGTCGGGGTCCTCGTCTCGGGGGGCCAGGGCGACCGAGGTGATCGCCATCTGGTCCGCGCCGACCGGGTCGATCTTGCGGATGGTGATCGCGATCGCGTCGATGATCATCAGGTTGGGGAAGATCAGCACCGCGCGGTTGGTGCCGGTGATCCGTTCGGCGCGTTGCGCACCGAACCGTTCGACGAACCGGGCGGCCGTCGCCTCGATCCGGGGCCGCACCTCGGCGCCGAACATCGGCGTCCAGTAGGCGAGCGGGCGGGCCGCCGCCGGTGGCAGCTCGTTGGCGCCGTGCCCCAGCCCGAGGGCGCGACCGAAGCCGCCCCGGCGTCGCGGTGGCACCGACCCCAGCGACTCCATGTAGCTGACGTACCGCTTGTGCAGGGCGCGGAAGTGGTAGATGTCGACGCTGTTCTCCATCATCAGCTTCCAGTTGGCCCGGGCGCCGTGCAGCTGCGCACCCTGGATCACCTCCATCCCGACCTCCGACTGGTCGTCGATCAGGTCGAGGTACTCCGTGGCACCCGCCAGGTACTCGGTCAGGGTGCGCGGCTGCTCCGGGTCGAAGGTGACGAACACGAAACCCCGGTAGCTGTCGCTGCGGTGCCGCGCCAGGCCGAAGTCCGCCTTGCGGAAACCGGGCCCGTACCCGTCCGGGATCGGCACGCCGACCAGGTCGCCCTGGTTGGAGAACGTCCAGTCGTGGTACGGGCAGCGGAAGGACCGGGCCTGCCCGGCCGGCTGCGAACAGACCAGCGCCCCACGGTGCGGGCAGCTGTTCGCGAAAACCCGGAGCACCCCGTCGGAGCCGCGCGCCAGCACCACCGGCCGTCCGCCGACGTCACGCGCCACATAGGAGTCCGGCGCGGGTATCTCCGACTCGTGCCCGACGTACAGCCAGCAGCGGTCGAAGATCCTGGTCATCTCCTGTGCGGCCAGGTCGTCGTCGGTGTAGGCGCGGCGATCCACCCGGAACGAGTGACGGTCGGGGTCGTCGACCACGATCGGGGCGCCCACCGGACGTTGCAGTTCGATCGTCACCGTTCGCCCTCGCCCCGCAGCGTTTCGACGGTGTCGACGACCAGGTCGGCGGTGCGTGCGGCGGAGTCGCCGCACTGCGGCTGCGCGGCGCGCAGCCGGGCCCGGTAGTCCCGGGCGGGGTCGAGCAGATCGGTGACGGCGTCGTCGACCGCCTGCCGGGTGACGCCGGCCGGTTCCAGCGCTGTTCCGAAGCCGGCGCTGCCGACGAAGGACGCCTGGATGGGCTGATCGACGGCCAGCGGGATCACCAGCATCGGGGTCTGCGCCCGGATCGACTCGGCGACCGAGTTGTAGCCGCCGTGGGTGATGAACACGTCGGCGCGGGCGAGCACCTCACGTTGCGGCAGGTACGGGGCGGTGAGCACGTCGTCGGGCAGCGCCAGCTCCGCGGCGAGGTCCCCGACCGACGCGATCACCTGCGCACCGGTCGCCGCCGCCCCGGTGATCACCGTACGCAGCAGGTCCGGCCGCCGGTAGAAGATCGTTCCGAAGGAGACGTACACCAGCGGCCGGTCGGGGTCGATCCGGTCCAGGCCGGGGAAGGTGACCTCGTCGCCGCGGGCCCCCGCCGCACCGGGCAGCCCGACCAGCTGCACCCCGTCGTCGGTGACCGCGTCGTCCCCGACCAGGGCGGGAATCGTCGGCATCAGATTGAGAATCGGCGAACGCGCCGAATGGGTACGCGTCGACCACATCACCCCGTGCCTGGTCAGATAGTTGCCGACCTGTTCGTCGTACAGCCAGCGACCGCGCCGATGTTCGGCTGGACATACGCCACCCAGATTTGCCCAGATCATCCCGTACGGCACGCCGGACGCATGTGCGCCGACCATGGCCGACGCGGTGACCGGCAGCGAATCGACGAGCACGAAATTCGGTGCCGTCGCGCGCAGCACGTCGGCTGTCTGCCCGGCGACCGGCGACGACTGCAGCATCGGGCCGATTTTCGCCGGTTCGTCGCTCCACGGTGCCATCTCGACCTGCCCGACCGCGTGCACCTCCGCCTTACCCAGGGCCTGACCGCGCTGCTCGTCGAGCACACCACCGTCGGCCGACAACAGCAGCAGCGCGACGTCACAGCCGGCTGCCTGAAGCGCGTTGACCACCGGAATGTGCGGGTTCAGGTGGCCATGCTGGGTGGTGGTGAGCAGGGCGACACGCATCAGATCTCCGATCCGTAGAGAGCAGACGGCCGGATCGACCCCGGGTTCCGGATGTCCTGAGGCACAACGCATTGGCACCGTCCCCGAGGGACACATCGATGGCCCTCAGGTAGTTGCGGCAAAGACTGCCGGGGTGCGCGATCGATGTCAACACCTCACAACCGGACGTCGGCAACAAGCGCGCCCAGGGCGTACCCGGATCCGTCAAATCCTCATTCGCGCGGCCGAACCCTGGCTATCCCCACAAATCCGGACGTGGCCGCATCTGGCGGACGGCCGGCCAACCAGGGAGACCCGCAAAGATGCGCAGTCCGACGCCGCCGCGCGCCAGAAAGGTGCACCCGACTCTGCTGGAACCTGGCGGAGATACCCCACATCCGGCAAGTCAGGTGCACCCGCACCGGATCGTCAGATGGCGATCAGTCGGTCGAGCCAATCGGCGACGAGCCGTTGGTAGTCCGACTCCTCGAGCTCGACTACCAGCTGCATGTCCGCGACTGCGGGGTCGAGATCCACCCCGGGTGGAAGCGGGATGGTAATCGTCGAGTCGGGGGCGGCCGTCGGACCCGAAGACGTTTGCTTGGCGTTGACGGTGTTGCCGTTCTTGTCGGTCGCCGCGACCTCCACGCTAACCGGAGTTCCCGAGTTGTTCGTCTCGAGCGTGAAGTTGAATCCGTGACTGCTCAAATCCTTGACGAACGTCCCTACCATGCCGCTCAGCAGGTTGACGCCGACCCCTATGCCCACCGATCTGGCGACGGCCCACAATTTGCGGCCGTCGACGGCGTTGGAGAGGGTAACCAGCGGCGTAGGCGCCGCAGCGACCTGTCCGTTGGCGAAGGTGCTCATTTCGGCCTGACATTTGTATGAATAATGGGCCCTGACCGGCTGATGAAGAGACAGGCTGGCGTCTTGGCCGCTTCGGGTGACCGAGTAGGACAACCCGATGTCGTTGTCGGTGTTGTTCGTGACGTACAACTCGAAGAGGTTGCCACCATCGATGCTGCTCCATTCAAACTTGAGGTCTCCGAGGTAGAAAGGCGACGGGATCGCGTTGCCTTGCTGCGGGCTGAGCACGGTGGGCAGCACCTGCGCGGCGACGTTCGCGACCTTCAAAGCCGTGCCCAGCCAACTGCCAAGACCGAGTAGCCCGGTGGTCGGTGCCGTCGCCGCCACCGGTTGCGCGGGGGGCGCGGGCATCGGCTTGACCGGCGGGGCCGCCGCCGCCGGGGATTCCGGGAGGAAGGTGCTGCCGACTGCCGCTGCGGCGGCGACCCCGCCGACCGCCGCACCTCGCACCACGTCACGTCGACTCAATGGCCGCTGCCCGTACGATTCGCTCATTTGCTCACCCATCTTCCGATTTGGTCGCCCTGGCCTCTCGGGGGCAGACCGGACGGTGCCGTCCGGTGGCACCAGTGGGTCAGATATTAGAGAACGTCGATGCAGGCGGGAAGAGTCTTATCTACGTATAGTGATCACTCAGACTCGAAGAGTGGCGCACATCGTGGCCCGCCAGGGAATTTCGATCTTCGGTCGCTTCCAGGTCGATCCTCGCCGACGGTGACGTGCTGTGGCGGGACCGAGTCCGAAACGTCACTCACTGAGCTGCCCCTGCCAGACGGGCCATCGTGTCGGCGGCGTCGGCCAGGACACGGCGCATCGTGGCGGTGCCGGTGTGGCCGGCGTCGCCGATGACGTGCAGCCGCGCGTCCGGCCAGGCCTGCGCGATCTCCCACGGGGTGATCGCCGGCCCGCTGACGTCGGTACGCCCGTGGATCAGCACCCCCGGGATCCCGGCCAGCCTCGGCACGTTGCGCAGGATCTCGCCGTCGGCGAGGAACGCGCCGTTGCCGAAGTAGTGCGCGCAGATCCGGGTCATCGTGAGCCGCTGCCGCAGCTCCCGGTCGGAGTACGCGCCCGGGTTGCCGTTGCGCTCCTCGGAGATCAGCGCGTCCTCCCAGGCGCACCACTCGTCGGCGGCCCGCTGGCGTACCGCCGGGTCGGGGTCGGCGAGCAGCTGGCCGTAGCGCAGCAGCACCGGCTCGATCGGCGGCTCGCTGTCGGTCGGCAACACGTAGCCGGGCAGGCCGGCGTGGGCGATGAACCGCTGCCACGCTTCGGGAAAGAACCGGCCGGCGCCCCGGTACAGCCAGTCGACCTCGCAGCGGCGGGTCATGGTGACCGCGACGAGGACCATGCCGCGTACCCGTTCGGGGTGGTTCGTCGCGTACGCCAGGGCGAGCGTCGCACCCCAGGAGCCGCCGTACACGACCCAGCGGTCGACGCCGAGATGCGTGCGCAGCCGTTCGATGTCGGCGACGAGGTGGGCGGTGGTGTTGGCGCTCAGGTCGGTGGCCGGGTCGGCCGCCGACGGGGTGCTGCGTCCGCAGTTGCGCTGGTCGAGCAGGACGAGCCGGAACCGGTCGGGGTCGAGCGCCCGGCGGTGCCGGGGCGTGCATCCGCTGCCCGGCCCGCCGTGCAGCACGACGACGGGTACGCCGTCGGGGTTGCCGCAGACCTCCCAGTAGACCCGGTTGCCGTCGCCGACGTCGAGCATCCCGGTGTCGTACGGCTCAGTCATTCGCGTACTCCTCTTCAGGGGCCGGCGGGGGCGTCGGCGATGCTGTGGGCATGGAGTACGTGTCCAGAGTGCCGCAACCGCCGCTGGACGGGCTGATCGACGACCTCTACTACCTGGAGGGTACGCCGCCGTACCCTGACGTGACGATTCCGGGCAACCGGGTCCTTCACCTGCGCTATCGGGTGCGCCGTCCGTCGGCCTGAGCGGCAGTAGAAGTCACGGCGGCAGGTGGGCGGTGGTGGCGAACTCGACCAGTTCGAGGCCGTCGCCGGTGTCGGCGTAGCGGGTGATCGACGCGTTGGCGACCGGCGTGGTCGCGATGATCGCGTCGAGTTCGGTGAACGGCAGACCTTCGAGAACGTGCCGGGCCGCGATGACCACCGCGTCGTGGGCGACGACCAGGACGCGCCGGCCGGCGTGGTCGCGGTCCAGGCCGGCCAAGACGGCCTTGACGCGCGCGACGACGTCGTCGAACGTCTCACCGCCCGGCGGGCGGTAGGCGTACGGTCCGTCGGCGGCGAGCCGGGCGGCTTCGGCCGGGAACCGCTGGGTGATCATCAGCGGGGTGAGCAGTTCGAGGTCGCCCATCAGCCGGTCGCACAGCCGCGCGTCGATGACCGCCTCCGGGCACGGCGCGCCGAGCGCGGCGGCGGTGCCGGCCACCCGGGTCCAGGTCTGACGGGCCCGCAGGTACGGGGAGCAGACGACCACGTCGGGCCGCTGGTCGGCGGGTCGGGTGGCGAGCCAGCGACCGAGGTGGGTGGCCTGCTGCCAGCCGAGTGCGGTCAGCTCGATGTCGGCGTCGCGGCCGGTGAGGCCGTGGTCGGCCACACCTCGGGCGTGGGCGTCGGCGAAGGCCGCGTTCGCCGTGCTCTGCCCGTGGCGGACGATGGTCAACTGCGCGACGGTGTCCATCTGTTCATTGTGTCCGGTTGGCGCATGATTCGCGGCCCCGGCATTGGGCGGCCGGCCCTGACCGCCGGTGATCGGGTCACCGGCGGTCAGGGCGGGAGCAGTTCCCGGTCGCGCGGAGAGTCCCCGGTCCGTGCGGGTAGCGACCCTCAGATGCCGCACCTCGACGCGGACCAAGACCGGCCTGCGGTGGCGCCCAGGTGGGTGTGGTCACTGTGGCCCGGGTAGCCGGGGCCGAGGATGTTGCTGAAGCCGTGGTAGCGGGCCTGCTGGGCGATCCGACAGAACGAGGGCGAGCCGACCAGGTCGACGCCGTCGCCGTACAGGTGCCGGCTGTTGGAGGCGCCGCCGACCGCGCTGTTGCAGGAGTAGCTGCGGAAGCCGCTGCTGACATAGAGCGGTACGTTGCCGAGTGCACGCCGCATGGCCTGCAGTTTCCACATTGACACGAGGGCGTTGAACTTGGCGGTGCTGGCGGACACCGCGCCACCGGACCAGCTGCTGTTGCAGTTGTTCATCTCGGCGTAGCTGAAGTTGGCCGGAGTGCAGTCGTTGTCCTGGAGCGCGTAGATCTTGTTGAAGGTCTGCGGGCCGGCGACGCCGTCGGCGGCGAGTCCGTACGCCTGCTGGAAGCGGATCACCGCTGACCGGGTGGCGGGGCCGTACGCCCCGTCGAGGGCGAGCACCGCGCCGTAGCCCGGGTAGCCCGAGACGCGGATCTGCAGCTGCTTGACGTCGTTGCCGGACATGCCTTGGGAGAGGGTGCGCCCCCACGTGTAGCAGCCGTCTGCGTGGGCCGCGCCACCTGTTACGACAACGCCCGTTAGGGCGGTGGCGGCGACGAGGGCGCAGGCAGCGAGCATCCGGCCGAGCCGGCGGATAACAGTCCTCATGGTCTTCCCATCGACAAATGACGATCGGCCGGCATGGGTAGATCATTCCGGCCGATCACCCGATGGTCAAGACTCACTACTCTCTGTCAGCCGCGATGTGGCGACTGCGCCTTGGCTGCGACCGGCGTCTCTGGGGGCCGTTCACGTCGTCGCGGCGACTGCGGCGACCCTCTCGGCCAGAACGGCGGGGGTGATCTCGGTGGCGGGCAGCCAAGCGAAGTCGTGAACCTCCTCGGCCTGCAACGTCACGTCCCGGGCGATGGTGTTGAAGGCGTAGCACACGTCGAAGTGCTGGTGGTCGGGTTCGCCCTTGGCCGGGTTGGCCGGGATCGGATGGACATCGATGTCGATCGGCGTCTCGTCGAGCAGGGTCAGCGCCGTGGTGCTGATGCCGGTTTCCTCGGCGACCTCGCGCAGCGCGGCCCCGACCAGGGTTGTGTCGTCGGGTTCAAGGTGTCCGCCGGGGCGCAGCCAGGTGTTGAGCACGTTGTGGCGGATGTGCAGCACCCGCCGGTCCGCGTCGAGGACGACCGCCGAGCAGGTGACGTGCCCGGTGAAGGTCGCGCGGGAGGTCAGGTCGCCGGGCTCGCGCAGGGCGGCTGTCAGCGGGGCGAGCCGGCCGACCTCGTCGGGGTGGCGGTCCAGATAAGCGGTGACGGTCGCGGCGATGTGGTCGGCGTCGATCATCGGTGTGCCCCCCGGAGGGTTGAAGTGGGCCAGCCAGGGCTCGCGGGCTGCTTGGTCTGAGCGGCGCGAAGCCCTGGTCCGCCGCTGAGTGACAGCCGGCGGACCAGGGCTTCGTCGTTAGTCGGGAGTGGTGCGGGTCAGTGTGGGGTCTTCACCGTGTCGACGAAGTGCTGCCAGGCGGCGGCGTCGAAGGTGAGGACCGGGCCGGTCTGGTCCTTGCTGTCGCGGACTGCGACGCGGTACGGGTGGCCAGCCACCTCGACACAGTTGCCGTCGGCACCCGACCGGGTCGACTTACGCCAGACGCCGTCAGCCTTCATCGTCGTACTCCTTGGCGATCCGGGTGATGAATTCGGTCGATTCTAGCGGGGTGAGGCACTGTTGCTTGAGCGACGACCAGATGCCCTCGTAGGTGTCGATCTCGGCTGTTTTGTCGAGGTAGATAGCACCACAGGGGCCGTCTGAGTAGACGGTGGTCGGCTCGGGTGGGCGGACACTGACCTTGGGGAAGGTCAGGATGGAGAACGGTCCGACCTCTGGCCTGTTGGGCAGTCCGGCGGCAAAGGTTAGGACCCGGACGGTGACGTTGTGCCGTTGGGTGGCGACGGCGGCGAGGTGCCGCAGTTGGCGCGCCATCGCAGCTCGGTCTTTGAGTGGGCGGCGTAGCGCCGCTTCACCGATCACCACGTCAAGGTCGGGGGCCTGCGGGACGACGCGGGCGAGGAGCTTCTGTCGCTTGGACCGGACCTCGATCTTTGCCTGCTGGTCGGACGGCTTGAGGTCGGGGTTTCCGGTGGTGATGATCTCGGTCATGTACTCCAGGGACTGGAGCAGGCCGGGGATGACGTTCGGCTCGTACTGACGGATCGTCGAAGCGGCGGCTTCGAGGCCGACGTACAGCTTGAACCATTCTTTGATGGCGTGGTCGTAGCTGTGGTACCAGCCGCGTGACTTGGTCTCGCGGGCCAGGTCGCGCATCGTCTTGATCGTTTCTGCGGGTGCGCCGTAGAGCCGGCACATCGCCTCGGCGTCGTTCGGGTGGATCGGCACCTGGCCGCCCTCGTAGCGCCAGATGCGCGGCGGTGACCATTCGAGTGCCTTGGCCGCTGCGGCGACTGTGACATGAGCGTCTTCGCGAAGCTCTCTCAGATATCGACCCAGTTGCCTGCGGGGGACAGTGCTGCCGGCGTCGTCCACGAAACCCCGTCCTCTCGTGTCGCGTAATGGCGGGTGGATGTTAGGTCCGAACCTACCGGTGCGAGATTGCGCTGAGCCAGATGGCGAATAAGCATGATGTGAAGGAAGAGTTCAGTGATCATGGGAAATGTGTTGTGAGAAGGGTTGACAAATGCGGTTGAGGTCCACACGCGACGGCGCGGTACGGTTCGAGCCACGACACGCCCGCAACTGGCGGCGACTCGGCCGGTACTGCCGCTGCGGAATACGTTGGCCATGCTCCGACAGATACCTGTCGTCGACCATCGCCCCGTACCTGCGGAACGCGCCGGCACCACGTCCGAAGCCTACGGATCGGCCGTCGAACCAGTCGCCGCAGTGGGATCGCGGCCCCCGATGGAACCACCCCACCGAGTACGTGTGGGTCGCCGGCCTGTTGACGCGCGGACAGCGCGCCCGAGTGAACGGGGCACACTGATGCACATCGCGTCCCGCCCCCACTGGAATTGCCGCGAGTGCGGTACGGAATGGCCGTGCGAACCCGCGAAGATCGAGATCACCGCCGACTGGGCCAACGACCGGATCGGGATGTGCGTCTACCTCGCCACCCTGATGTACGAGGCGATCGACGACCTGCTGGAATGCGACGCCGAGCAGCTCAGCCCGCCCGACCTGTACCGCCGGTTCCTCCGCTGGCCCGACCAGATCGCCGAAACCGAAGCTATTGCCCGTCTGTCAACGCGTCCCGGCGAGCCCTGACAGCAGCCGCCTCCTCGCCCCGACCGAGCCCGTCGAGTACGTCCGCCAACGTCTCCAGCGCCCCGGAAAGCTCACGTGCGTACGCCATCGGAATTTGCTGGAACAGCTTCTCGTAGCGCCCGACCGACTCAGTTGCGGCCTTCAACGCCTCGGGCAGCTCGTACTGGTGGGCTGTCCGTACCCAGGCTTCGGTCCAGAGCGACATGGCGAGGTCGGGTTCGTAGGCGGCGGGTTTGACCTGGGCGAGCCGGCGGCGGATCGTGACGGCTTCGGCGGTGGCGGTCATGGCCTCATCCTGCCGCCCCAGGTCCGACAGCATCACGCCGAGGTTGTTCAGCGACATGGCGAGGTCGGGTTCGTAGGCGGCGGGGTTGGCCTGGGCGAGCCGGCGGTAGACGTCGGCGGCTTCGGTGGTGGCGGTCAACGCTTCGTCGCGCCGGCCCGCCTCCGACAGCCGATTCCCGAGCGATCCGAGTAGACGTGCCGTAGTCGGCTCATCGGCGGTAGCGAGCCGGTGCGTTGTGAGGCGTCTGGTGATAGCTGCTTTGGCGACGGCCAAGCCGACGTGCAGTTCCTGCGGCAGATGCGGCTCAATCGCCTCGAGCGCGCTGATGTCGAGCGTGTCGACGTCGGCTATCCGGGCCAGGATGGTGCCGCCAGCGGCGACCGCCAACTCGGGGCGCTGACGCAACAGCGGGGAGAGCAGCCGGGACGCGACGTGCGGCCAGCGGATCGCGGCCTCGACCAGCACCGTCAACGCCGCTGCCGACCAGGGCGGCTGGCCGGCGCTATCCGATTCAGTGCCGGTGATCAGCCGGGTGATCGCCCGGCCGGACCACGGATCGGCCGGGGAGCCAGCCACCCCGTGACCGGGCAGCCGCAGCGCGATGAAGTCCTCGCCGAGCCGGTCGGGATACAACGGCTCCAGCACCTTGTCCGGCTCGGTCGGCGGGTAGCAGACGGCATGGTCGGCCAGCATCTGGTCGGCAGCGTCCGGCGCGCACACTCCTGCCGTCGTCAACGCGGCCAGGCCGTCGTCGTAGTCGAGCGGCCGGGTCAACGTCGCGGTGCAGACCGTACGGCTCAGCAGCTGCGAGATCGTGACGAAGCCGGCGCGCTGTTCGTACAGCTTGTGCCAGTGGTCGACCTCGCGGCGCAGCAGATAGGCCGACAGGTCCCGATCGCCGGTCGGTGCGGTCCGCTGGCGCGCGGCGGCGTCGACCGCGACCAGCGCCGCCATGTGGATCACCAGGATCTGCCGGTACGCCTCCCCGGTGGCCAGATCGGCCGGCGGATGGATCGAGCCGCCGTCGATGCCGTACGCGTAGGCGAACCGGTCGGCTGCTTCGGTGAAGATCCGCTGCCGGTTCGCGGGTCTGTCGGCGGCCGGGGTCAGCGCGGTGACGTCGGCCGCGTACCCGAGCGTGGCCAGGTCATGCTGGTACGGCCACAACGTCGACTCGGGTCGGGCGAGCAGCAGAAGCCGGGTCGGCACACCCTGGCGCAGCAGCCGGTCCTTGAACATGTCCCGCAGGTCTTCGGCGGGCCAGCGTTCGGCATAGTCGATGATCACCAGCAAGCCACGCCCGGTTGCCTCGGTGGCCTCGGGCGGGTCGTCGGCGGCGAGTTGGCTGCGGTGCCGGGCGACCGCGACCGCCCAGCCGGCGGCGATGCTGTCCGCGCCGAACTGGGCCGCGAGCCGGGTCTTGCCCTGCCCGCCCGGCCCGTGCAGCAGCCGCACAGCGACCCCGCGCGCCGGGTCGTCGCGCCAGGCGGCCAACTCGGCGCGGTCGGCGTCGCGCAGGGCGGTGAACGGCACCACCTGATTGTTGGCGGCGAGCAACATGCTCGGCTGGTCGACCAACGCACGCGGGTCCGGTGGCCGCTGCGGCTGCCACCGCTCCACCCGGTACGCCGGCCGCTGCTCGTAGATGGTGATGTGCTGGTCACCGGCGGCCTGGAACACCTGCCCGTGGCCGCTGGCCTCGCCGTGCAGGTGGATGTCCGGGTTGGTCACTTCTCGTTGATGTGCTGGTCGCGGGCGGCCTGGTAGACGCGGGCGTTGTCTTTGGCGTTGGCGGTCATCGTGATGCTGCCGACCTGCTGCTGGTCGGCGGGCGGCAGCAGGGGAGTGAGGGTGTCGTCGAGCAGGCGACGCAGCTCGGCGGCGAACGCCGGATCCTGGCGGATCAGCCGCTGCAGTTTGCGTTGCCAGTCGTCTACCAGGCCCTGTTCGGCGTCGGTGTCACCGTCGCGGCGAGCGGTCAGGACCTCCTCGCGTACTTCGGCCAACTCGGCGGCGACGGCGTCGGCCTGCTGCGGGCGTACCCGCCGCCACAGCGCGACCGCCCCGTCGCGGCCTTCTCCCACGCGTCCGTCGCGATCGCCTGGATCAACGCGGTTGCTGCCGCCGCCGCGACCGGGTCGATGTCCACCATGCCCGCCACTCCGTCCGTCCGAGGTGGCAACCACAGCAGACCCGTACCGCCACCGGGCCAGACCGCCGCGCTGTCGGATCCGCTACAGGGGTGCGCGCCGAACCGCCCAAGGAGTGACGGCAGCCACCGTCACTCCGGCTCCGCGTCCGTTCCTGGCTTCACGTCCACCGGTACGCGCACCACCCGCCGTTTATCCAGATCGACCTGCCACCCCGCCGGCCACACGTCGTCGTCACGATTGCCGCCTCCGACACAGGCACCTTTGAAGTCTGCCTCACCCTCAAACGTCGCCTCGTCGAACCAGGCAATACGAATGAAGGTCGCGTTGTGGAACATGGCATCACTGGTGAAAGCGGCCCCATCGAACCCGGCATCGCCGTCAAACGTCACGCTGTCAAACAAGGTGTCGTCCGCAAACGTCGCGCCGTCGAGTTCAGCATCGTGTATGAACCTCACCTTGCTGAAAATTGCAAGGCCGGCGAACGTCGCGCCACCAAACCTGGCGGCGCCGGAAAAGGTTGCACTGTCGAAATCGGCACTATCGGTGAAGGTCGCCCAGCCGAACTGGGCGTCACCGGTGAACGTCGCATGGTTGAACCTGGCGGTGCCGATGAACTGGGTCCGGCCGAAGTGTGCGTCGTTCAGGTGGCAGTTGCTGAAGTCGGCGTCGAGGATGGTGGCCTCGGTCAGATCGATGGCAACTCCGTTCCAGTAGGTCGGGCTCAGCTTGCGGTCCGCCGTCTTCGGTCTCAAGTGGCGGGCGAGGATGCGCTGTGCGGCCAGCCGTACCTGGCGTTCCTCGCGGGGGTCAGGTCGCGTCGGCTGATTCGGCGTCTCGGCGGTGTCCGTGGCCTCCGCCGCGTCGGGCTCGGCACTGCTCCGATCTGACTGCTCCTCGGTCGGCGGGGTGTACGGCATGCGCAGGTAGGCGCAGATCACCTCGACGATGCTCTGCCGGTGCACCGGGTTGTCCTGGGCGAGGCGTTCCAGGGCGTAGAGGCCGGCCAGGCGTACCGGTGCCTTGTCGGAGCCGAGCTGTTCGGCGGCCTTGACGTACAGCTCGGTGACCCGTTTCTCGCCCGCGTCGTACTCGGTGGCCTGCTGGGTCCGTTCAGTGACCTGCTGGCGGCGTAACGCCAGCAGCAGTGCGGCGGCGGCACCGGCTCCCGCGCCGACCGAAAGGCCGGTGCGGATCGTCTCGACCCGCAGCTGCGCCGCCTCCAGCGGCGTGCCGACACCGGCCGGGACGGTGGACTGCAGCACCCACACCGCCGCCCAGGTGATGCCGGCGACGACCAGGAAACCGATTACGAGGAGCCAGCCAGACAGTGGACGCAGTGGCCGCTGCGGCGGTACGGGTGCCGCCGACGATTCGCCCGTCAGCCGCGACCGCCGCCACAGCACCCAACCGACTGCCAGCCCGGTCACGCCGGCCACGGCGAGCAGCAGCACCAGCCAGTGGCCGACGACCAGCCGGCCCAGCGTCGGCCACAGCCGACCCGGGAGCAGCAGGACGGCGGCTGCGAGCAGGGCCGCCATACCCGCTACTGCCGGCGTCGCCGCCTTCCAGTGCTTGATCACCTGTGTGTCCCACCGTCCGCCGAAAGCCATCCGCCGCCGGGCAACCACAGTAGATCCGTACCGCCAGAAGGGTCGGACCGGCGCGGTGTCGGATGCCTTACGGCGGAGGTGTCACAGCGGGGTGGGCAGGACGCGGACGGCGGCGGTGCGGGACCATTCGGCCAGCAGCAGGGTGGCGTCGTCGTCAGGTGCGCCGCCCCGGTGCTCCGCGACGGCGCGCGCGAGTCGGCGTACCGCCTCGGGTGCCGGCAGCCCGGTCGCGGCCTGCCGTTCGGCGAAGTCGACCAGGCGGGGCAGACCGAACGGCTCACCGGTGCGCACCCCGGCCTCCGGCACCCCGTCGGTGAACAGCAGCAGCTGGTCGCCGGGTTCGAGGATCTCCTCGCCGACGCGGGCGGCGGTGTCGGGGATGCCCAGCGGCAGTCGCCGGCCGGCGCGCAGCTCCCGGACCATTTTCCCGCCGCGCAGCAGCAGCGGCCTCGGGTGCCCGGCGTTGACATACCGCAGCAGACCGGTCTCCAGGTCCAGGTCGGCGAGGAACGCGGTGACGAACCGGGCGTCGGTGAACTGGTCGGTCAGCGACGCGTCGGCGGTGCGGCCCTGGGTGACCAGATCGTGCCCGCAGCGGCGGGCCGACCGGACGGCGGCGATCACCGTCGTGCAGGCCAGGCCGGCTTTCAGGCTGTGCCCGACCGCGTCGAAGATCGCCAGGAAGGCGTGGTCGCCGTCGATGGCGTAGTCGAAGCCGTCGCCGCCGACGTCGTAGCAGGGTTCGAGGACGGCGCTGACGGTGATCCGCTGCGTGGCGGCGGTCAGCGGCGGCAGCACCTGCGACAGCAGTTCCCCGGCGACGGTCGCCGACCGGGACCGGCCGACCAGCCGCAGATGGTCGCCTTTCGGCCGGGTAGCGGTGATCAGGTGCCCGATCAGCCCGGCGACGGTCTCGCAGCGGCGGCGGGTGTGCCGGCCGTCGGCATGTCCGATAGATTGCGTCCGGTCGGTACACGACTCGTGGGAGCGGGGACACCGTGGTTGTCGCAGGTCTGGTCCTCGCTGGTGTAGCGGCGCTTATCCACGGCTACATCTTCTACCTGGAGTCGGTGGTGTGGACCGCGCCGCGTACCCGTGCGGTGTTCGGCATCCGCAGCGAGCAGGACGCCCTGACCACCCGGACGTTGGCGTTCAACCAGGGCTTCTACAACCTGTTCCTGGCGGTCGCGGTCGTCGCCGGCATCGTCGTGGTCGCGGCCGGGGCGACCGCCATCGGCGCGACCCTGGTGTTCACCGGCGCCGGCACGATGGTGGCGGCCGGCGCGGTGCTGCTGATCTCGCGGCCCGCGATGGCACGCGCCGCGCTCATCCAGGGGTTGCCGCCACTGCTGGGCGTGGTCGCCCTGGCGGTCGGGCTCACCGGCTGACCGGACCCGGCTCGCCGTCTGAACCACTCCGCACGGCAGGCCAGTCGGTGACTGGTGGCCTGCCGTCGATGTCGGGTCACGAACACCAGATGTGTCACAGATCCGACGATTCTTCGGCGCACATGGCACCGTACCGCTGCATTTTTCAGCCGGACAGGGCCTGCGCGGACGGAAACCCGGTCGGCAAATGGTTCGCGGTGCTGCCGGCGGCCGTGACACGGTGTGCCTCGCCCGACACCGGAGGGCGAACCGCAACCACACCGCAGGAGACACCTCGTGAACACCAGCAGACGTACGGTCCTCGGCCTGCTCGCCACCGCGGCGGTCGCCGGACCCCTGGCGACGCTGCCGGCCACCCCGGCGGCCGCCGCCGACATCTACACCTCGAACACCGACCTGTACTCGGACCCGAACCTGGCCGAAGGGGTCGACTACGCCCGCCGCTACCGCCGGCATCCGCTGCTCGACAACTCCGACGCCACCGCGACGCCGTTTCCGCGTACCGCGATCATCGCCCCGCACGGCGGCGGCATCGAAGGCGGCACCTCGGAGCTGTGCCTGGCGATCGCCGGCTACCACCCGGCGGACCTGGCGGCGACCCCGCCGGCCGGCCCGACGTACGACTACTGGATGTTCGAAGGCATCCGCTCGTCCGGCAACAGCGAACTGCACGTCACCGCCAGCCACTGCGACGACGTCCCGGCGTTGTCGGTGGCGGCCGGCGCGCTGAACGTCGTCACCCTGCACGGCTGCACCCCGGGCACCGCCGGGCTTCCGTCGAACGCGCAGGCCGTCGCCGTCGGCGGCCGCAACGCGGCGTTGCGGGCCGCGCTGATCACCGCCTACACCACGGCCGGGATCACCGCGTTCGACGCCACCGGCATCCCGGCGATCGCCGGCACCGCCACCGACAACATCGTCAACCGGACGCTGCTCGGCATGGGCGCCCAGCTGGAGCTGACCACGCCGCTGCGGGCGGCGATGTTCGGCACCAACACCCGCTCCCAGCGCAAGACCACCACCAACACCCTGTTCTGGGACTTCGTGGCGGCCACCCGCACCGCCATCACGCAGATCGAGGCGACGCAGCCGATCCTGTGACGCTCACCGCGGCACCCCGCCCCGCTCCCGGGTCACAGCACCCGGGGCGGGGTGTTGCCGGCGGCGACGATCGCCCGGCGCATCGGCACCGCCAGCAGCAGCACGAACCCGACCACAAAGAAGATCAACAACGAGACCAGACCCACCCGGTACGAGTTCGTCAGCTGGAACACCAGCCCGAACGCCAACGGCCCCAGCCAGCTGGTGCCCTTGTCGCTGATCTCGTAGAAGCCGTAGTACTCGCCTTCCTTACCGGCCGGGATCAGCTGGCTGAACAGTGACCGGCTCAACGCCTGAGAGCCGCCGAGCACCAGCCCGATCGCCGCGCCGAGCGCCATGAACTGCGCCGGCGCCTCGGCTGGCAGCCGGAACGCCGCCACGATCACCCCGGTCCACAGCACCAGGCTGCCCAGCACCGTCTTCCACGCGCCGATACGCTGCGCCACCGCCCCGAGCAGCAGCGCCCCACCGAACGCCAGGAACTGCACCAGCAGGATCGTCACGATCAGCGTCGACTGGCCCAGCCGCAGCTCCTCGGTGCCGTACTGGCTGGCCAACGCGATCACCGTCTGGATGCCGTCGTTGTAGACCAGGAACGCCAGCAGGAAGAACAACGTCAACGGGTACGCCTTCAGCCCGCGCACCGTACGGCCCAACTGCTTGAACCCGTCGGTGAGCACGTTACCGCCCGGCCGGGCATCGACCGCCGGATGCTCCCGCAGCCACGCCAGCGGCACCAGGGTGAACACCGCCCACCACACCCCGGCCGACACGATCGACCAGCGGGCCAGGTCCAGGGTGCGCTGCGCGTCACCGTCGACGCTGAACGACTGCACCACCACCAGGTTGACGGCCAGCAGCAGCCCACCACCGAGGTAGCCGAGCGCCCAGCCCCGGCTGGAGATCCGGTCCCGGTCGTCGGGGCCGCCCAGCTGCGGCAGGAACGAGTTGTACACCACCACGCTGGCGCCGAACGCGATGTTGGCCAGGACGAACAGCCCACCGCCGAGCAGGTAGCGGTCCCCGGTGACGAACACCATCGCGACGGTCGCCCCGGCGCCGACGAACGCCGACACCGCCAGCAGCCGCTTCTTGTGCATCGACCGGTCGGCCAGCGCGCCCATCACCGGCAGCACCAGCACCGTCAACGCCACCGACAGCGACACCAGGTACGGGAAGTACGCCCCCGGCGCCACCTCGATACCCAGCGGATACACCGACCCGGTGCACTCGTCGGCGTCGGCCGCGCAGCCGGCGGCCTGCTTGGTGACCGTGGTCAGGAACGGCCCCAGGAACACGGTGATCACGGTGGTGGAGAACGCCGACATCGCCCAGTCGTAGAAGTACCAGCCGGTGCGTTCCCGCCGGGTGCTCGACGGTGCGGCGCCGGGCGACGCCGACGGCGGCGGTACGGGCGCCGGCCCGGTGGGCGGGCCGCTGGGTGGCTCGGTGGGGTCGGCCATCGGATCCTTCGCTGTCGGTCAGTGGGCGGCGTGGTCCACGTCGACCCGCCGGTCGGGCGGCCAGTGGCCGCGGGCGAGATACACGTCACGCAACACCTCGACGTGATCGGTCATGATGCCATCCACCCCGAGGTCCAGTAACTCGTGCATCTGGGCGGGTTCGTCGATCGTCCAGACATGCACCTGCAACCCCAGCCGGTGGCAGTACGCCACGAACCGGGCGTCGACCACCCGCACCCGGTTGAACCGCACCGGCACCTGCGCGGCCACCACCGACGGCGGCAGCCGCAGTCGCCGGCCGGTCAACGACCCGACCCGCAGCCGGGTCATCGCCCGCATGCCCAGCGACGTCGCGACCCGGCCGCCGGTCGACGTCCGCAGCCGGTGCAGCCGCCGGTCGGAGAACGACGCCAGCAGCACCCGGTCAGCGGCGGCGCACCGGTCGACCGCCGCCAATGTCGGCTCCACCCCGCCGTCGGCCTTCACGTCGACGTTGAACCGCACCTGCGGCCAGCTGTCGAGCACGTCGTCGAGCCGCGGCACCACCGACGCCCCACCGACCCGCACCGTGGCCAGGTCCGCCCAGCGCAGCCGCGCGATGCTGCCCTTGTCGCCGGTCACCCGGTCCAACGTCGGATCGTGGAACACCACCGCCACCTGATCGGCGGTGCCGTGCACGTCGGTCTCCACGTACCGGTAGCCGAGCCCGACGGCGCGGCCGAACGCCTCGGCGGTGTTCTCGTCACCGCGGGCCGCGCCGCCCCGGTGCGCGAACGCGATCGGAGCCGGCGAGTCCAGGTACGCGAACCGGTGCGACACGCAACGCAGTATGCCCGCCGCCGGCAACCTGCGGGCGTACGGCAGGTTGCGCGCCGCCGGCAGTAGGGTGCCCCCATGCGGGCACTCGGCATCGACTTCGGCACCTCGAACACGGTGGCGGTGGTACGCGGCGGCGACGGCCGGGTACGGCCACTGCTGTTCGACGGCACCGCGTTGCTGCCGTCGGCGGTGTACCGCGACGCTGACGGGCAGCTGCTCGTCGGCGCGGACGCGCACCGCCGCGCCCGCATCGACCCGTCCGGGTTCGAACCCAACCCGAAACGCCGCGTCGACGACGGCACGGTGCTGCTCGGCGACGCCGACGTTCCGGTACCGCAGCTGGTCGCCGCCCTGCTGCGGCACGTCGCCGCCGAGGCCCGCCGCCAACTCGGCGGCGTTGACGAGGTCCGGCTGACCCACCCGGTGCGGTGGGGGGAGCGGCGGCGGATGATCCTCGTCCAGGCCGCGTACGCCGCCGGGCTGCCCCGGCCGACGCTGATCGCCGAACCGGTCGCCGCCGCCTCCTACTACACGTCGGCGCTGGGCGCGGCGGTACCGCCCGGCCGGGCGTTGGCCGTCTACGACCTGGGCGGCGGCACCTTCGACGCCGCCGTGGTCCGGCGCACCGCCACCGGGTTCGACGTGCTCGCCGAGCAGGGCCTGGCCGAGCTCGGCGGACTCGACTTCGACCAGGCGCTGGTCGAGCATCTCGGCGGCGTCTACTCACCCAGCCGGACCACCGTGTGGAACGGTCTGGTCGCGCCGGCCGACACCGGGTCGCGGCGGGCCCGCGCCCTGCTCTACGACGACGTCCGCGGCGCGAAGGAGACACTGTCCCGTACGGTCAGCGCCGACGTGCACCTGCCGGCGCTGGACATCGCCGCCCACGTCACCCGTGACGAACTGGAGTCGCTGATCCGCGACCACCTGGCCCGGACCGTGACGTGTCTGGCGCAGACGGTCGCCGCCGCCGGTCTGGCCCCGGCCGACCTGGTCGGTGTGTTCCTGGTCGGCGGTTCCAGCCGGATCCCGCTCGCCGCACAGCTGATCCACACCGAACTGGGGGTGGCACCGACCACACTGGAGCAGCCGGAGACCGTCGTCGCCGACGGCGCGCTGCGCCTCGGTGCCGCCGCCCGCACCGGCCTGCCCGGCCCGCGTCCACCGGCGCCGGTGCCGCCACACCCGACCCCGATGTCACCGGCGCCGCTACCGACGCCGGTCTCACCGCACCTGGCGCCGATGTCGCCGTATCCGGTGTCTGCCGCGCCGGGCCGCCCCTGGTACGACGAACACGGCCCGGTCCTGGTGGCCGCACTGGCCACCATGGTCGGCATCGCCGCCGTGGTCGTGGTCGTGCTGCTGCTGTCGGACTGACCGGACAGACCGACACCCCGCCCGCGCGGCCCCGACCAACCCGGCCGGTCCGGTACAGTGCGCCGGTGCAGACCGACACCCTGACGGCGACTGGTCGTCTGGTCCGTGCGTCGGCCGCCGTCGTGGTGTTCGCCCTGCTGACCGCAGGCACACTGTGGGGCACCGACGACCATTTCCCGTTCGGACCGTTCAGCATGTACGCCGGCGTCAACGGCCCGAACGATCCGGCGCCGGACACCCGGGTCGAAGGCGTCGACGCCACCGGACGGACCCTGGTGCTCAACGAACGCAACGCCGGGGTACGCCGCGCCGAGGTCGAAGGACTCGAATCGACCTACGTCGACGACCCGGGGCGACTCGAGCTGATCGCCGACAGCTACGCGCGGATGAACCCGGACGCGCCGCTGATCGTCCGGGTCACCGTCATCGTACGGCTGCACGAGATCCGCAACAGTTCTCTCACCGGGCGGTGGTACGACGAGACCCGCGCCGAATGGGAGCGGCCGTGATCAGCCGCTGGTTGTTCGCCGCCGTCCCGCTCGGGCGGGTCGCCGCGCTGCGCACCGTCACCTACCTGTTCATCGTGTTCGACCTCCTGGTCTACATGTCGTGGGTGCGTACCCGCGGTGACGTGCCGGCCGAACTGTACGAGCCGCTGGCGTTCGCCCGGGTCCTGCACCTGACGGCACCGACCGGTGCCGTCGTCGACGTCATCTGGTGGTCGTTGCTGCTGCTGGCGCCCCTGGCGGCGACCGGCCGGTTCCCGCGGACACTCGGCTGGTCCGTGTTCACGTTCTACTTCGCGTGGCTGATCGTCGCGATGAGCTACGGCAAGGTCGACCACGACAAGTTCGCGTTCCTGCTCGCGCTCGCCGTGCTGCCCACCGTCGGCGCCGCTCGGCACGGCGACGACCGGCCCAGCCAGGCCGCCGGCTGGTCATTGCGGATGATCCAGATCGCCGTGGTGTGCACCTACTTCTTCGCCGCGTACGCGAAGATCCGCTTCGGCGGCTGGGGTTGGTTGACCGGCAGCGTCCTGGCCCGCGCGTTCCTGCGCCGCGGCTCGGAGCTCGCCGACCTGATCGCCGCCGTGCCGTACGCGCTGATCGCCGCCCAGATCGGCATCGTCGTGTTCGAGGCGCTCAGCCCGCTGGTCTTCCTGACCCGGGGCCGACTGCGGTACGCGGTGATCGGCTTCTTCTACTCGTTCCATCTGCTGTCGTTCGCGACGATCTCCATCTCGTTCGCCCCGCACCTGGTGGCGATGGGCGCGTTCCTGCCACTGGAGAAGGTCCGGCCGGTCGTGTGGGCGCGGCGGCTGACCGGCCGCCACCGGGCACCCGGCCCGGACCGCCCGGACGGTGACGGCGACCAGGATCGCGGGCCGGGTGGCGGCCCGGCGCGTCGGGCCGGCCCCGACGCGCCGGCTGCGCGGGATCGGACACATCCGGTGGCACCGGCTGGCGCCGACGCGGGACAATGATCGTATGAGTGACGCCAGCGCACCCTCGGGCACCTTCGTCTACGACGGCGACTGCGCGTTCTGCACCATGTGCGTCCGGTTCATCGAACGTCGGGTGCCCAGCGACGCCACCGTCGTGCCGTGGCAGTGGACCGACCTGGCCGCGCTGGGGCTGACCCGTGACCAGGCGATGACCGCCGTGCAGTGGGTGCCGTCCGACGCAGCCGGCTCGTCCGCCGGGCCGGCGGCGATCGCCGCCCTGCTGCGTACCAGCAATCCGCTGTGGCGGGCCGCCGGGGCTGTCCTCGGGTTGCGCCCGGTCACCGCCCTGGCCTGGCCGGTGTACCGGTGGATCGCCGACAACCGGCACCGGCTGCCCGGCGGCACCGCCGCCTGCGCCGTGCCGCCGGCCAACCGGACCGGACCGCTCCCGTCGGGAACCGGGGTCACACCCTGATCCTGCCTGGTCAGCTCCCGGAGGACCAGAACCGGGCCAGCGCGCTGGTCGCCGGGTCGTCGCTGGCCAGCAACGCCGCCCACAGGTCACCGCCGGCGACGGCGTGCACCCCTGCGTAGCCGGCCAGGTCGACCGGGTCGACCGGGTCGACGTGCGGCACCGCAGCGCCGACCAGGCCGCCGTCGCCGAGCAGCTGCGGGTCCGCCCACGGCCAGCCGTCCACCGGCGTCGGCACCCCCGCCGGATCCAGTGGCGGCGGGAACTGCGCCTCCGGCCACCCGTCGGCCCCCGCCGGCACGTCCGGGTCGACCCCGGGCGGCGGATCCGCCGCGCCGAAACCCTGCTCGGCCGTCGGTTCCGCACCGAACCCGGCGTCCACCGGACCGGCCGGGTCCGCGCCGGACAGGTCGTCGCCGTAGCCCAACGCCGGCACCGCGTCACCCCCGCCGTACCCGCCGTCGCCGTATTTGCCCTCGTCGGCGATGTCGCCGGTCAGGTCGTCGCCGTCCGGCGGATCGGCGGCGCCGAACCCCTCCACCGGGTCGGCGGCGCCGAACCCCTCCACGGCCGGGCCGCCCGACCCGTCGTCGCCCGGCCCACCCAGATCGGCGGTGTCGGCGTCGTCCCCGGTCGGATCGTCCCCGGTCCAGTCACCGAACTCGCTGGTCATCGCGGCACCGCCTCCGCTGTCGGGGTCAACACCCGGGCCCGGGCCAGCACCTCGTCGACCTGCTTCACCCGCGCCCGGACGGCATCGCGGCGGGCCTGCGCCGCCGACCGCCGCCGCGCCCGGTCCGCCTTGTCCCGCGCCAACGCCGCGTCGATGTCGGCGATGTGCGCGTCCAACTGCGCCAACCGCCGCTCCACGGCGTCGTCCAACGCCACCGTCAACGCGTACTGCAGGTCGGTGAACCGCTGCGCCAACTCGTCGGTCAACGCCGCCCGCGCCTCGCCGAGCACCTCCCGCAGCCACACCCGGGCCTGCTGCCGGTCGCTGGCGACCCGCCGCCGGAACAGGATGAACGCGCCGGCGGCCAACCCCAGACCGAGCCCGGCGACCGGGATCAGCAGACCACCGCCGACCAGCGCCCCGGCACCCAACGCCGACGCGCCCGCCGCGACCCCCCGACCGGCCATGAACGCCATCCCGCCGGCCGACAACGCCACCATCACGTTGTCACCGCCGCCACCGTCACGCCGCGGCCGGGTCGCCAACGCGTGCCGCAACGTGCCGTTGATCCGCTGCAGCACGAACTGCAGCTCGGCCGGCGCGAACACCTGCGCCAACGTCCGCTCGGCGACCTTGTGGAACCGGAACCGCAGATCGTAGGACAACTGCAGCGACAACGCGTGCAACGCCCGGTCCACCTCGGCCGGCAGCGCTTTCAACGCCTCCCCGCGGGCCGCGTCGATCCGGGTCAGGAACTGCTCCTGCAACCCACCGACCGCGGTCCGCAGCCGGCCCGTCGCCTCCACCCGGGCCCGCTGCGTCTCCGTGTTCAACGCCAACGACCACTGCCGCGCCTCGGTCCGTTTCCGCGCCGCCAACCCGGCCCGGTCCCGTTTCACCCGCTCCACCTCGGCCGGATCCGGGTCACACGCGGCGACCCGCTCACCGGCGGCCAGATCCAGCCGGACCAGTTCGCTGCGCACCGTGCGCAGCACGTTCGCCTGGGCCAGCAGATGCCCGTTGCCGGCCAACTCCACCAACGCGTGCTGCAGCGGCGCCACCCGCGACTCACCGACCAGCTCACCGGCGGTCTCCGCCGGCAGCGTCAACGCCAACTCGGCCAGCCGCGCCGACACCGGGAACCAGGCGGCGGATGCGAACCTCGGCGCGTGCGCCTGCAGCTGCGCCCGGTTGTCAGCCAGGATCGTCCGCCACCCCGGATAGGCGTCGACCTTCGTCAACGCGAACACCACCACGTCGACCCGTTTGCTCGCCTCGATGAGAAAGTCCAGCTCCGGCCGGGTCAACGGCGTCGACGCGTCCACCACGAACAGCAGGGCCGCCGCCCGCGACACCGCGTCCAACGCGATCTCGGTGTGCGCCGGATCCAACCCGCCGGCACCGGGGGTGTCCACCAGCGTCAGATACTGCAGCAGCGGCGCCGGGCAGGTCACCGCGATCCGCCGCGGCGGACGCATCCCGTCCGGCAGCGCCGCCGCCACCGTCGCCCAGTCCGCCAGCCGGTCCACCGGCACCGGCACCGGCTCGTCGTGGCCCGGCACGAACGCCTGCGCCGACGTCGTCGCCCCGTGACCGAACTCCAGGTACGCCGACGTCGCCACCGCCGCGTCCACCGGCGACAGACCGGTCACCCCGATCAACGCGTTCACCAACGAACTCTTGCCGCGCTTCGTCTCACCGACGACCACCACCGACGGCCGGGTCACCTCCCGGCGCCGCTGCGCGTCGATCTCCGCCGCCGCCTCCGCGTCCAGGGTGCGGACGAACCCGAGACACGTGTCGACCGCCCCGGACAGCAGCGCACCCAACGCCGCCGGGCCGCCGCTCACCGCGACACCGCCCGCGCCTGCTGCGACAGCAGATGAAACCCACGGTGGGCGACCAACGCCACCCGCGACTGCGCCGGCGACGCCCCGGCGACCGCGAACACCCGCCACCGGGTCGCCGCCTCCACCGCCGCCGCCGACAACTCCTGCGCCGACGCCGACGGCAGCTCCAGCACCCAGCGCGGATCCGCCGACAACGCCAACCGGGTCAACTCCCGCTCCATCGGCTCCGGCAGCTCCACCGCGCCCGTCGTCACCTGCTGCGCCACCTCCAACAGCCGCAGCCGGTGGTACTCCGGCTGGTGCAGCAGCCGCTCCACCGCGTCCCGCAGCAACTCCCGGTCACCCGGATGCGCCGTGTGGCTGGCCACCTTCTCCAGGCACGACAACGCCCACCCGGCCTTGATCGCGTCGGTACGCCACCGGAACGCCTCGTCCAACGTGTGCCGCAGCCGCGCGAACCCCGACGCCGCGTACAACGCCCGCACCAGATCCCCCGACGCCAACTGCGGCGACGCCTGCAGCTGCGCCACCGCGAACCCCACCCCGTACAGGTCGAGCAGCGCCAGCAGCCGCTCACGCTGTCGGCGCGGCACCGGAGCCTCCCGCGACACGAACAGGTCCACCGACGCCAGCAGCACCGCCCGCTGCGCCGCCGGCAACCCGGCCAACGTCCGCAGCGCCTCACAGTCGGCCGCCGTCAACCGGCCCGCCTCGGTCGTCTCCGCCAACAGCCCCACCGTCGGCACCACATCGGACACCACCCGCCGCAGCACCCGGGTCTGGTCGGCCGACAACGGCGCCGCCACCGGCCACGGATCCGCCCCACCGGCCACCAGCTTGTCGACCTTGTTGAACAGGCCCACCGAGTTGATCGGACTGCTCGACAGCCGCGCCGACACCGACCGGAACGCCTCCAACGCCCGGACGTCGTCGTCGCGGACCGCCTGGGTGAACACGTACACGATCGCCTCGGCCCCGGACACCGCACCGACCGAGTCACCGTCGATCCCGGCGTCGAACGGCGCCGTGTCGTCCACCGGGCCGCCGCCGGAACCGGACGGCGCACCCGCCCCGGCGAACAGGAACCCCCGCGCCGACTCGCTCACCCCGGCACTGGTCGACGACAACCCCGGCGTGTCGATCACCGTCAACTCCCGCAGCCGGTCACTGGTCAACGTGACGTCGACGAACGCGACCCGCGCCCGCGGCACCCCCAGCCGCTGCGGAATCACCCCCGAAGGATCCAGCGGCAGACTCACCCGGCTGCCGTCCCGGCGTACCACGTCCACCCGGTCGGCCGTGCCGTACCGGAACTGGGTCACCACTCGGGTGCACTCACCCACCTCCGTCGGCGCCACCCGCCGCCCGATCAACGCGTTCACCAGCGTCGACTTGCCGGCCTTCAACCGGCCGGCGATCGCCACCCGCAGCGGCTCGTCCAACCGCCGCCGCACCCGCAGCACCTCACCGCCGGCGGCCACGCTCACCCGGGGACCCACCTCGTCACACAACGCGGCGACCCGACCACTCAACGGGCCGGCGTTCACAGCCGACCCCCCGCCGCCCGGTCAACGGCGACAACGGGCATCCGACGGCGGCACACACTCATCTCGCTGGTCGTCCTCCCGACAGCACGGCACCCGGTGGTGCGCCCACCACCGGCATCCACCGTACGAATATCCTCACCGGCGCAGGATCCCATGTTCGTGCCAACCTCGCCCGGCGGGGCCACGAGCCGTAGCAGCGGGGGAGGAGGACAAGTGCGGCACCCAGCCGGCGGACACCCCGCCCGCACCCGACCCGACGGCACCACCGCCAGCGGCAGCGTCCCCACCGGGACCGACGCCGACGCCGTGACGGCCGCCGCGCGACGGCTGACCCGCCCCGGGATCGTCGTACTGACCGGGCCACCCGGCAGCGGACGCAGCACCCTGCTGCGCCGGGTCGCCGCCGCCACCACCGGGCCCGTGCACACCGGCGGCGGCCTCGCCGCCCTCGGCCACGTCCCGGCGTTCCCCCTCAGCCATGCCCTGCGGGTACGGCTGCCCGGCCACGACACCGCGCTGCTCGCCGAAGCTGTCCGCTCCCGGGTCCGCCACGGCCTGCTCGTCCTCGACGACCTGCAGTGGGCCGACCCGGCGACCGTCGCCGCCCTGCCCGGCATCGCCCGGCACTGCCGGGTCGTCGCCGCCCTGCGCACCCCGCACCAGCTGCCCGGCACCGCGCTCGACCCGCTGCGCGGCGACACCGGCCTGTGGCTGACCGTGCCGGCACCCGACCCGGACACCCTCGCCGACCTGATCCGCCGCACCGCACCCGCGCTCGACCCGGCGACCGTCGCCGCCGTGGCCCGCCACGCCGGCGGCAACCCGCTCGCCGCCACCGCGCTGGCCCGCCACGCCGCCCGCACCGGCACCCCACCCACCGTCGGCGTCCCCGGCGGCGGCGAGCTCGACCAGGTCGGCTACGCCGTCGCCGCCGCGCTGGCCACCCTCACCCGCCCCGCCCGCACCGCACTGGCCGCCCTCGGCCTGCTCGGCCACGGCGCCCCGGCGAGTCTGCTCGGCCACGGCGTCACCGAACTCACCGCCGCCGCCCTGGTGCACACCGGCGACGACGGACTGGTCACCCCGACCTCGCCGTACCAGGCCACCGTCGCCGCCGGCCTGCTCGACGACCCGACCCGCCGCGCCCTGCACCGCCGCCTCGCCGACCTCGTCACCGACCCGCTGGCCGCCGCCCGGCACCTCGCCGCCGCCGGTGACACCACCGCCGCCTACCGGCGGGCGGTCACCGCCGCCGACACCGCCGCCACCGGCGGCGCCCGTGCCGAGTTGCTGCTGTTCGCCAGCGCGCAACCCGACGCCACCGAACCGGTCCGCCGCGCCGCCGCCCGCGCCGCGCTCACCGCCGGGCGGCCCCGCAGCGCCGCCGACCTGCTCACCGGCACCACCCTGCCCACCCCCGACACCGCCGTGCTGCGCGCCGAGGCACTACTGCAGGCCGGCGACCCGACCGCCGCCCGCGCTGCCGCCGCACCGGTTCCCGACGACGCCCCACCACCGGTGGTCGCCGCCCGCGACCGGGTCCTGCTGCTCGCCGACCTGGCCACCGACCCCACCTCCGCCGCCACCCGCGCCACCACGATCACCCGCCGGCACGGACCCGAACCGGCCCACCTGGGGCTACGCGCCGCCCTCGCCGCCACCGCCGCCGCCGACCGCCACCCCGGCTGGGAGTACGCCCTCGCCGGCACCGCAGCGGCCGCCGGCGCCGCCGGTGACCTGCTCACCGCCCGGTGGACCGCCTGGCACCTGGTGCAGACCCTCGCCGGCGACGGACGGCTCACCGAGGCCGCGCAGGCCTCGGTGGCGGCCGCCACCGCCTGCGCCGCCGACCTCGCCTACAGCTGGCAGGTCCGGTTCACCGCCGCCCGGCTGTGGTGCCTGGCCCTACGCGGCGACCCGACCGGCCCGGCCACGGCCGGCACCGGCGCGCAGACCGCCGACCAGGGCGATCTGCTGCCCGCCCCCGGCGACGCCCTGCTGCGCGCCGCCGCCGACCTGACCGACCGCACCCTGCCGGCCGCCGCCCACGACTACGCCGTCGCCGCCGCCGGCCTGCTCGAAGCCGACGGCGGCCTGCTCGCCCTGGCCCGCGCCCGGCTCACCGGTACCCCCGCAGCCCCGGCCACCGCCGTGCTGGACTGGGTGGCCCGGGAAGCCGCCTGGCTCGACGGCCAACCGGACCAGGCCGCCACCGCAGCGCCCCACGTCCCCGTACCGCCGCTGGTCGACGGGCTGCGGCGGATCACCGCCCACTGGGCCGCCCACGACGGCGCCCACCCCGCCACACCGCCGGCCGCCACACCGGTGGCGCTGCCGTCGCCGGCCGCCGCCACCGTCACCGCCTGGACCGCCGGCGATCCACGGCAGTTCGCCCACGCCGCCGACACCTGGCGCGACGTCGCCGTCCGCGAACAGGTCCGCTGCCTGCTCGCCCACGGCCTGCACGAACCCGACCCCGCTCGGGCCGTACCCGCCCTGCTCGCCGCCGAGTCCCTCGCCGACCACGCCGGACTGGTCGTCCTGCTCGGCCGGATCCGCCGCGCCCTGCGCCGGCACGCGGTCCGCCGCGACGAACGCGGCCCCCGCAGCGGCGACCTGCTCACCGCGCGGGAACGCGACGTGCTGCGGCTGGTCGCCAACGGCGAACCCACCCGCCGGATCGCCAACCAGCTCGGCATCTCCACCGAGACCGTGGAAACCCACGTCCGCGCCGGGATGCGTAAACTCGGTGCCCGCACCCGTACCGAGGCTGCGGCCCTGGCGATGGAGCCCGACCGATGAGCGACCCGCCGCGCTATGTCCTCGACAGCGCCGCCGACGCCACCGCGGCGCTGCGCCGGCTGGCCCGCGACGGCTGGACCACCCGGGAAGGGTTCGCCGTCACCGACCCCACCTGGGACCTCACCACCGCCCGGATCGCCCTGTACGGGCGGGTCCCGGACACCGACACCGTCGCCCTGGTGGTCCTCGCCGCCGCCAGGGGCGCCGCCGTCGTGGCCATCTGCGACCCGGCCGGCGACCTCGGCCGCGCCCTGCTCGACGACCTGTCCCGCCTCGGGCAGGTACTGCGCCACGCCGAGGCCGAACCACCGGCCGCGGCGGCCACCGGCACCGTCACCCTCATACCCGAGCAGCGGGCACTGCTGGAACGGCTCGCCAACGGCGAGACCATCGCCGCCGCAGCGGCGGCCGAGTTCCTGTCGCTGCGTACCGCGAACCGGCGCATCGCCCAGGCACGCGGCGCCCTCGGGGTCCGCACCACCCGCGAAGCCGTCCTCGCCTACCTGCGGCACCGACCCGCACGCTGAGCCCTGCGCGGGCCGGTCACCTCCGGCGTCAGGTCGCGTCCGGCGCCGGATCGGCCTGATCGGCGTCGTCGTCGGCCAGCACGTCGGCGGTTGCCCCGTCCGGCACCACGTCATCCCGGCCGCACCGGTGCCGCCGGCTCAGGTCCACCGGCCGGGTCGGGTCGACATGCCGGGGCATCGCCGGCTCGTCGGGCCGCAACCCGGCCAGGGTGTCGGTGATCGCGTCCACGATCCGCACCGTCGCCCGCTGCGCGGCACCCGGGCGGGCCGGATCGATCCCGGACAGGTCAACCGGCGGCCCGAACCGGACCGTGACCACCGGACGGCGCAGCATCGACCGCAGCACCGCCCGGACCAGGCCACGGGGCGCCGCCCACGGCAGCACCGCGTGCGCCCCCCACTGCGCCACCGGCACCACCACCGCGCCGCTGGCCAAAGCGAGCCGGGCGGTGCCGGTCTTGCCGCGCTCCGGCCACATCTGCGGGTCCAGCCCGATGCGCCCCTCCGGGTACACCAGGACCACCGAGCCGTCGGCCACCGCACGCGCGGCCGCCCCCAACGCCTCAGCGACCGTGCTGGTCCGCCGGTCCACCCGGATGTGCCCGGCTCGGCGCATCACCGCGCCGAGCAGCGGCGCCCGGAACAACCCACCGGTGGCCAGCACCCGGGGCGCGACCCGGCGCGCCTGGCAGGCGGCGGCCAGCACGACCGGATCGAACGGGCTGATGTGGTTCGCGGCCAGGATCAGCGGGCCGTCGCGTACCTCGTCGGGCACGTCGCCACTGACCCGTAGCCGGGCGACCAGCGCGACGACCAGCCGGGCGGTGGCCTGCAGCACCCGCCACAGCAGCGGGGCCCGCCAGCGGGGCGGGAGGGCGGCGGTGTCGTCCATCGACCGTCGATCGTCGCACAGCGGGACGCGCCGGTGGGTTCCGCTGTGCGGGGACACCGGCGCGGGCGGGGGTGACGGCGGCCGGGACGGACGTCCCGGGCGAGAGGGGACCTCCGACCCTGGCCACCAGAACGACAGGTTGTAGTATGTACTACGCTTGGTAGTATCTAGATGGGGGAGCCGTGGACGCGCTCGACATAGCCCGCTGGCAGTTCGGTGTCACCACCGTCTACCACTTCCTGTTCGTCCCACTCACCATCGGACTCAGCCTCCTCGTCGCCATCCTGCAGACCGCCTGGCACCGCACCGGCGACGACCGCTACCTCAAACTCACCAAGTTCTACGGGAAACTCTTCCTCATCAACTTCGCCATGGGCATCGTCACCGGCATCGTGCAGGAATTCCAGTTCGGCATGAACTGGAGCGACTACTCCCGCTTCGTCGGCGACATCTTCGGCGTACCACTCGCCATCGAAGCCCTCCTCGCCTTCTTCCTCGAATCCACCTTCCTCGGACTCTGGATATTCGGCTGGGGGAGACTCCCCAAGGCACTGCACCTCGCCACCATCTGGCTCGCCTCGTTCGGCAGCATCATCAGCGCCTGGTTCATCCTCGCCGCCAACTCCTGGATGCAGAACCCCGTCGGCTACCGCATCAACCCCGGCACCGGCCGCGCCGAACTCACCGACTTCATCGCCGTACTCACCAACAAGGTCACCCTCATCACCTTCCCGCACACCCTCGCCGGCTGCTTCATGGTCGCCGGCGCCCTCGTCCTCGCCATCGCCATCTGGCACCTCGTCCGCCACCCCGGCGGCCCCGACACCCCCGCCTTCCGCACCGCCACCAAACTCGGCGCCTGGACCACCCTGCTCGCCACCGCCGCCGTCATCGGCACCGGCGACATCCAAGGCAAGATCATGACCCAGGTCCAGCCCATGAAAATGGCCGCCGCCGAAGCCCTCTACACCACCGAAAGCCCCGCGTCCTTCTCCGTCGTCACCGTCGGCACCCTCGACGGCAGCCGCGAAATCTGGACCCTCAAGATCCCCCACCTGCTGTCCTGGCTGTCCACCGGCGACCCCGCCGGCGAAGTCCAGGGCATCAACGACCTGCAGGCCCAGTACGCCGCCCAGTACGGCCCCGGCAGCTACACCCCGATCATCCCCGTCACCTACTGGAGCTTCCGCTTCATGATCGGATTCGGGCTCGCCACCGCCGCCATCGCCCTCTGGGCCCTCTGGGCCACCCGACGCGGCCGAACCCCCACCGGCCGCTGGCTACTGCGCGCCAGCCTCACCCTGCCCGTCCTACCCCTACTGGCCAACACCTTCGGCTGGATATTCACCGAAATGGGCCGCCAACCCTGGATCGTCTTCGGCGAAATGCTCACCCGCGACGGCGTCAGCCGCAGCGTCTCCCTCACCGAAGTCATCACCTCCTTCACCGCCTTCACCCTCATCTACGCCGCCCTGGCCGTCATCGAAGTCAAACTCCTCATCCGCTACGCCCGAAACGGCCTACCCGACCTCACCGACCCACCACCACCGGACGACACCGACGACACCACCACCGACCGGCCCCTGGCCGCCGCCCACTGACCACCCACCGGAGACCCCTCGTGGAACTCACCACCGTCTGGTTCGGGCTCATCGCCACCCTGTTCACCGGCTACTTCATCCTCGAAGGGTTCGACTTCGGCGTCGGCGTCCTCGCCCGCCTCACCGGCCGCACCGAATCCGAACGACGCGCCGCGCTGAGCACCATCGGACCCGTCTGGGACGGCAACGAGGTCTGGCTCATCACCGCCGGCGGCGCCATGTTCGCCGCCTTCCCCGAGTGGTACGCCACCCTCTTCTCCGGCTTCTACCTACCGCTGCTGCTCATCCTCATCGCCCTCATCCTGCGCGGCGTCGCCCTCGAATACCGCGACAAGCGCCCCGAAACCCAGTGGCGTACCCGCTGGGACAACGCCATCCTCGCCGGCTCCGTCGTCCCCGCCGCACTCTGGGGCGTCGCCTTCGCCAACATCGTCGCCGGCGTACCGCTGGACGCCGACCACGAATACACCGGCACCCTGCTCACCCTGCTCAACCCGTACGCCCTGCTCGGCGGCGCCACCACCACCGCCCTGTTCATCACCCACGGCGCCGTCTTCCTCGCCCTCAAGACCACCGACGACCTACGTCACCGCGCCCGCCGCGTCGCCAGCTGGACCGGCCTGGCCGCCGCCGCACTCGCCATCGCCTTCCTCACCTGGACCCTCACCATCCGCGCCACCCCCACCGCCGTCGCCCTCGCCGTGACCGCGGCACTCGCCCTCGTCGCCGGGCTGGCCGCCAATCAGGTACGCCGCGAAGGCTGGGCCTTCACCGGCACCGCCACCGCCATCGGCCTCGCCGTCGCCACCCTGTTCGCCACCCTGTTCCCGACCGTCCTACCGTCCACCACAGACCCCGCCGGTACCCTCACCACCACCAACGCCGCATCCACCCCCTACACCCTGACCATCATGACCTGGGTCGCCGCCGCGCTCACCCCCATCGTCCTGCTCTACCAGGGCTGGACCTACTGGATCTTCCGCCGCCGGGTCAGCGTCACCGACCAGCCCAGCCACTGACCCGCGCCACGTCGACCCGTCGCCGGCGGGCCACCGCGCACCGTCGGTGCCCGCTCGACCCAAGCAGGTGGTCCAGCGGGCACCGACGGTGCGCGCGGCGACGTCAACCGACCTCCGGCAACTCCGCCAACCGTGCCTCCACCTCAGCCAGCTCCGCCCGCAACTTCTCCGCCTGCCGCTGCGCCTCGGCCCGCTCCGCCGCCAGGATCTGCTCCACCGCCTCATGCACACCCGGCACGTCCACCAACGCCACCATCTTCAACGCCTCGGCCGGCCGGACCACGTACGGCTTGGCCAACGCCTTCGCACCCTGCGTCGCCGCCACCGTCCACTCACCGTCGGTGTACGCCAACGTCACCGTCAACCCGGCCGGCGGCTTCGGCTTGGCCGCCTTCGCCGCCCGCCGCACCGGCTTCTCCGTACCAGAATCCACCGTGGACCCCTCCGTGTCCTCCCGACGCGCCACCGGCACCACCGGCGGCTCACCCAACTTGAACTCCGGCTCCACCACCGGCTCCACCGGCTCAGGCTCCGGTTTCGACTCCGCCCGCCGACCCGCCGCGCCCCGCGGCGCCACCACCAGATCACCGGGGGAGAACGGCAACTCGTCACGACCGAACCGCACCACCACCCACTCGTCGGACACCGCCGGGTCACCCAGATCCACCACCTGACCGACCTGACCGGCAATCTGCCCCGCCGACTCGGTGAACATCACCTTCGGCTTACGGCCGGCGGACACCGCCTCCCGAATCACCCCCAGCTCCTCATCCGACAACCCACCCGCAACAGCACCCGCGGCAGCCATGACACCCTTTCCGTACATCTGTTTGAGTGCTGACCTTCCTACCAGCCGCCGCCGACACCGTCGACCGCGGCCCCACCACCCACGATCACCCCGACCCGACAGCACCACCCCACACCCCACGCACCCGGCCAGCCACCAACAGACCCTGCCGGTACCCGGCCCGCGCCGCCCCCGGCCGCCGTGCCGGATCCAGCAGCCGCCGCCCGATCGCCCGCCGCGCCCACCGGTCCGGCGACACCACCACCACATCCGCCGACAGCGCCGCCACCTGCCGCGACACCGGCCGCAGATGACCCAGACCCCAACTGATCGGCGCCAGCACCACCACCGACGAGAACCCGGCGGCCAGATCCGCGTTCGTCGCCGACCGCATCCCACCGTCGACGAACCGCCGACCACCGATACGCACCGGCGGCCACACCCCCGGCACCGCACAACTCGCCGACACCGCATCCACCAGATCCGCCCCGCGCCCCGGACCTCCGAACACCACGAAATCCCCCGAGTCCGCGTCCACCGCCGTCACCCACAACCGCCGCCGCGGCCACGACCACGACGGCAACGCCTCCTCGAACACCGGCCGCCGCGACCGCCCCGCCCCGACCGCCGACACCGCGTACCGGCCGATCCTCGCCCGCGCCCGCCGGGCGTCCCGGGCAGCCACCGCCGACCACAGCAGACACGCCACCGCACCCGGCCCCATCCGGTCCGGCGACGACTCACCCGGCACCAGCTGCCCCGCGTACAGTCGCGCCGGATCCGCGCCGGAACACAACTGCGCGCCCACCACCGCACCGGCCGACGTCCCGATCACCAGGTCGGCCCCGCCCAGCTCGACCCCGGCGCGCGCCAGCCCGGACAGCACCCCGAGCTGCCAGGCCACCCCGGTCACCCCGCCGCTGCCCAGCACCAACGCCCGCGAACCCACCACACCATGTCTATTGCCCGCCACCGCCGCCGGTAACGTCACCGGCGGGCCCAGACCCGACACGGCAGCAGGGGAGAGGAGTACCGGATGGCACCGGTCACCGTGGTCACCGGCGGCAGCAAGGGGATCGGCGCCGCGACCGTACGCAGACTCGCCGCAGCCGGACACGACCTCGTCATCGGCTATCGGACCGACGTCGACGCCGCCGGGGCGGTACGCGACGACGTCGCAGCGCTCGGCCGCCGCGCCGTCACCGTCGCCGTCGACACCACCGACCCTGACTCCGTCTCGGCGCTGTTCGACACGGCCGCCGACTGTGGACCCGTCACCGGGCTGGTCAACAACGCCGGCGTCACCAGCCGGATCGGACCCTTCGTCGAGCTCACCGTCGAGGATCTGCGCCGCGTCGTCGACGTCAACCTCGTCGGCTACGTCCTCTGCGCCCAGCAGGCAGCCCGCCGGATGACCAGCGGCGGTGTCATCGTCAACGTGTCGTCGGCAGCCGCCACCCTCGGCAGCCCCGGCGAGTACGTGCACTACGCCGCCGTCAAGGCCGCCACCGACACGCTCACCGTCGGCCTGGCCAAGGAGCTCGGACCCCGGGGTATCCGGGTCAACGGTGTCGCGCCGGGCACCGTGCTGACCGGCATCCACGCCCTGTCCGGTGAACCGGGCCGTCCGGCCCGGGTGGCACCGACCGTGCCGTTGCGCCGGGCGGGGCGGCCCGAGGAGATCGCCGGCGCCGTCGGCTGGCTGCTCAGCGCCGAGGCGTCGTACACCACCGGGACAGTGCTGCGGGTCGCCGGCGGACTGTGAGTAGGCGTCCGCGCGTGGACACCGGGGTCTGCCCGGACGGCGGTTCCGGGACATTGCCGATATCAGTTCGATAATGAACATTATGTCAACTAGAGGCCTGGGTGAAGGCGACTGGCCGGCTCGGTTCGGCCCGAAGTGACCTCGCCGGGGGTCGGTGAATTCTTTCCCGGACCTCCCGTCACCGGACGTCCGACGACGCGACCGGCGCGCCGCCGGCGACACGTCCGCTTTCAGCCTCGCATCCGAGGTGTCGCCTGACCCGTACGGGGCGCTGGCGGATGCCGGGACGCTCGATCCGCTCCTTTGGTCGACATCCCCTGCCGGCCACAGCCCTCGGACAGCTCTGGCGGCAATCCGAGAAACATGCATAATATCCCTTATGCACCAATTTGTGGATCTGGTGGCGGTACGGCTCGTCGAGGACTTCCTCGCCGACCGCGCCTCCCGCAAACCCTCCCCGCACACCCTGGACGCCTACCGCCGCGACCTCGTCGCCGTCCTACGCCTGATCGGCGACTCCACCGAACCGACTCCCCTGCCCTGGACCGACGTACCGCTGGACGCGCTCGACCAACGACGGCTCCGCGCCGCGTTCGCCCGGTTCGCGGCCCCCCGCTCCCCCGCGTCGGTGCACCGGGCCTGGTCGACGTGGAACTCGTGGTTCAACTTCCTGGTCGCCGATGGCATCGCCGCCGGAAACCCGATGCCCGCCGTGGGCCGCCCCCGGGCCCCGGTGCCACTACCGAAGCCGCTGCGGGGCGAGGAGACGCCGGAGACGCTGCTGGCTGCCGCCGCCCGGACCGACCCCGGCCAGCGCGACCCGTGGCCGGAGCGTGACCTGCTGGTGGTCGCCCTCGCCCTGTGCGCCGGTCTGCGGCTCGGCGAACTGCTAGGGCTGCGGGTCGGCTCGGTCGCGGGACGTCCCGGTGAACGCCGGATCGAGGTAGCCGGCAAGGGCGGTCGGCTGCGGACCGTCCCGGTGGAGGCGGCCGTCGACGTCGTCGTCGACGGCTACCTGGCCAGCCGGCGGCGACGGTTCGGCCCCCGGTCGGTACGCCCCGGAGGTCCGCTGCTGGTCGACCGGCGCGGTGCCGCCCTACGACGCGGCGGCCTTCAGTACCTGGTGCGGTCGTGTTTCCGGCGGGCCGGGATCACCGAGCGGGTGCCGCGGGGGGCGCAGCTGCACGCGCTGCGACACACGTTCGCCACCCGGTTGGCCGAGGACGGGGCGAACGCCGCCGAGATCATGCGGCTGCTGGGCCATGCGAGCCTCACGGCCAGCCAGAACTACATCGAGGTGACGGCCGACCAGCAGCGGGCGGCGGCGCGGGCCAACCGGTCGAACCGGTCGCTGCGCCAAGTCGTCGGGCCGGCCTGAACCGGCGGTGACGGCGCTGGCCCCGAACCGGTCGGGGCCAGCGCCGTCACCGGGTGCCGGTCGAGACGGTGACGGTCAGTGGGCGGTGGTCGGAGACGGCGACGTCCGGTGCGGCGACGGCGGTCACGGCGGTCAGCGCGGGCGGCGCGTCACGCGGATCGAGCAGGATGTGGTCGAGTTGGATCCGGGGCCGGGCGGCCGGGTAGGTGGGCAGCCGGCCCAGTGGCCGCCAGCCGGTGGCCGCGGCGGCCACCCCGGCCGGCATGTTGAGGTCGCCGAGGAGGAGCCGCGGTGGCGGCATGGCCCGCAGGGCACGGGTGACGATCCGCAGCTGACGCAGGTTCCAGCCGGGTACGAACGACAGGTGGGTGGCGGCGACGGTGACCGGGCCGTGCGGGGTGTCGAGGACGGCGGCGAGCAGCACCCGTGGTTCGTCGCGTAGGAGCAGCAGCCGGGGGCCGGGGCCGCCGACGGCGACCGGAGCGGGTACGGGGGCCGGGCCGAGCCGGAGGGTCCGCCAGTGCCGGGCCGGGTACCGGCTGATCAGGCTGACCCCGTAGCGGGGTTCGTCGTGTCCGTCGTGGTCGTGACGGGGCACCCGGTAGGTGCTGCCGGGGGTGCCGACGAGGGCGGCGGCGAACCGGTGGGTGCCGGCGGTGAGCGCGGCGGCGGCCAGCGCGGTCAGGTCGAGGTGCCCGCTGCGGGGTTGGGCGTGGTCGACTTCCTGCAGGGCGCAGATGTCGGCGTCGAGGTCGACGATGGTGGCGGTGATCCGGTCGGGGTCGACGTGCCCGTCGTGGGGTGAGCGCCCGTGCAGCAGGTTGTAGGTGGCCATGCGCACACGGGCACCTTACGGGGCGCGGGTGGTGTGGCAGGGTGGCGGGATGGTGGTGAAGGCGTTGTGCTGCAGCGCGCCGGTGTTCCTGGCGGCGGGCTGGTGCGGGGTGTGGCTGCGGCGGCGTCGGGGGCGGTGAGGCGTGCCGGCCGTGCCGGTGGTGTGCCGGTCGGCTGTGGGCGGTGCAGGCCGAGGTCCGTGGGAGGTGCGGTGTCGACGGTGGAGTGTCCGGACGTGGCGGCGACGGTGGCGGCGGTGCGGCGGCGCCGGCCGGAGCTGGTGGATGCGGTGACGGCGGCGGTGCCGGGGGCACGGGCGGCGGTGCTGGCACGGTTGTGGGGTGCGTTGGGGCGTGAACCGGTGCCGGAGGTGACGGACCGTCGGGTGGTTGACGGACGGCTGGTGCTGGGGTTGGTCGACGGGCGGCGGGTGGTGGGACCGGCGGAGGCGGCGGAGTTGTTCGCGGCGGCGGGCCCGGGGCTGGGGGTGTCGGTGGTGGGGCCGGCCGGTGACCGGGCGGTGGCGGATCCGGCGGAGTTGTTGTCGGTGCTGGGGTGGCCCGGTGGTGGGGCGGTCGCCGGCGAGCTGGCGAACAGTGTGGCGAATCTGGCGTTGGCGCGGGGTGCGCGGGCGGTGGCGGGTGGTGGCGGGGGTCTGGTCCGGTCGGCGCACGGCTGGGAGCAGGCGGTCGTGGACGGGCATCCGGTGCATCCGGGGTGCCGGACCCGGGTGGGGATGTCGACGGAGGAGGTGCTGGCGTACGCGCCGGAGCATCGGCCGGTGGTGGAGGTTGAGTTGGTGGCGGTGCCGGGTGACCGGTGGGTGAGTTCGGGTTCGGGGTTGCCGCCGCTGCTGCCGGTGCATCCGTGGCAGCGGGATCATGTGCTGGGCGGGTACGGGTGGTTGCGGCCTACCGGCCGGGTGGTGCGGGTGCGGCCGTTGTTGTCGTTGCGGACGGTGGAGCCGGTGTCATCGGGTGGGGGCTGGCAGTGGAAGACGGCGGTGGATGTGCAGATGACCAGCGCGGTCCGGACGGTGTCGGTGGCGGCGGTGCGTAACGGTCCGGTGGTGACGGCGTTGGTGGCGCGGTTGGCGCGGCATGTGCCGGGGTTGTGGGTGTTACCGGAGGTGGCTGCGGGGGCTGTGGTGGTCGATGGGAGGTTGTGTCGGTCGTTGGCGGTGGTGCGACGGCGGGTGCCGCAGGTGGGCCCGGGGGTGCAGGTGATGCCGTTGGCGGCGTTGGCGGCGCCGGTGGCGGTGCCGGGTGGTCCGTCGGTGGCGGCGGGTCTGGTGCGGGCGGGGTACGGCGGTGATCCGGTGGCGTTCGTGTCGCGGTTGGCGCGGGTGGTGCTGGGGCCGGTGGTGAAGTTGCTGGGTCGAGGGGTGGGGCTGGAGGCGCACGGGCAGAACGTTTTGCTGGTGTGGCGTGGGGGTCGGCTGGTGCGGGTGTGGTATCGGGACGTGGGTGGGGTGCGGTTGGATGTGCGGCGGCTGGCTGCGGCGGGGGTGCCGGTGCCGGCGGTGTACGGCGATGTGGTGGCCGAGGATTCGGCGGAGGTGGCGGTGACGGCGGTGGCGGCGGTGGGAACGGCGTTGGGTGAGCCGGTGGCGGTGCTGGCCCGGGAGTTCGGGGTGGAGCCGCACGTGTTGTGGCGGGCGGTGGCGGTGGTGGCGCGGGACGTGGTGGCGGGGTTGCCGGCGGCGGTGCGGGGGTCGGTGGCATCGGCGGTGCTGGGTGGGCGGTGGCCGGTGAAGGCGATGTTGTCGATGCGGTTGGCGTCGGATCCGTTGACGCCGCGGTGGGCGTGGGTGGCGAGTCCGTTGGCGGGTGCGTGGTGAGCGGGGCTGGGTCGGCGGTGGGGGTGCTGTCCGGCGGCCGGTCGTGTGGTTGCGGGTTGGGTGTGGTCGGGGTGGACGCGGCGGTGACGGCGGCGGCGGCCGGGTTGGGGCGGGTGGCGCCGGACCTGGTGACGGGGTTCGGGGAGGCGGTGCCGTGGGCGGCGGGGGTGGTCGGTGGACGGCTGGTGGACGCGTTGTGCCGGGAGGATGTGGGTGGGGTGCGCCAGGCGTGGCGGGGCGCGGGCCGGTGGCACGGGTTCGACCGGTTCGTGGCCGACGCGGGGTCGGTGGCGGATCCGTTGGCGGTGTTGCCGGTGTCGGTGTTGGCGCGGCGGCGGGGGTGGGCGTTGGCGGCGGAGTTGACCGACGCGGTGGTGAATTTGGCGGTGGCGGCGACGCGGCCCGGTCCGGCGCGGGGTCCGGATGATCCGGACGGCTGGGGGGTGTGGGCCGAGCGGCTGGCGGTGACGGGGCACAACCTGCACCCGTGTGGGCGTACCCGGTTGGGGTGGTCGGTGGCGGATGTGGTGGCCCACGATGTGGAGTCGCCGGCGACGGGGGTCGGGTTCGTGGCGGTGCGCCGGGATCTGCATGTGGGTGAGGACGTGGCGGCGGAGTTGGCGCGCTGGTATCCGCAGGTGCCGGTGGCGCAGCCGGGCTGGGTGGTGCAGCCGGTGCATGTGTGGCAGCGGTCGGTGGTGTCGTCGCGGTACGCGGATCTGCTGGACCGGGGGGTGGTGCGGTTGTTGCCGGCGGTGGTGCCGGCGGTGCCGACGGCGGCGGTGCGAACGGTGCTGTTGCCGGCGGGGCGCGACGGTGCGCGCCGGTATCTGAAGTTGTCGGTGGACATTCAGGTGACGTCGACGCGGCGGACGATCTCGATGGCGAGTGTGCGTAACGGTCCGGCGTTGTCGACGGTGCTGGCGTCGTTGGTGGCGGCCGACGAGGTGGCGGCGCGGCGGCTGGTGTTGTTGCCGGAGGTGGCGGGTGCGGCGGTGCGGGTGGGGTCGGGGCGGGACATGTCGGTGATCGTGCGGGGCGGGTTGGCGGGGCGGCTGGTGCCGGGTGAGGTGGCGGTGCCGGGGGTGGCGTTGGTGACGTCGGCGCAGTTGGCGCGGCGGGTGGCGGATTTCGGTGGGGTGCGGGGGCTGGTGGGGGCGGTGGCCGGGTTGGGGTTCCTGGGGGCGTACGCGCGGGTGGTGTTGCCGCCGTTGCTGCGGTTGGCGAGCCGGTTCGGGGTGGCGTTGGAGGCGCATCTGCAGAACTGTCTGCCGACGTTCCGTGACGGGGTGCCGTATCGGTTGGTGGTGCGCGACTTCGCGGGGCTGCGGTTGTTGTTGCCGCGGTTGGCGCAGGCGGGGGTCGAGGTGGGGTTGGCGCCGGGTTCGGTGGTGGGTACCGACGACGCGGCGGTGATGCGGGCGAAGTTGGGGTACACGGCGTTGCAGGCGCATCTGGGTGAGGTGGTGTTGGGGTTGGTCACCGGGTGGGGGGTCGACGAGGCGGCGGCGTGGCGGGTGGTGCGGGAGGTGGTGGACGAGGTGTACGAGGGTCTGCGGTCGGCTGGTGGGGTCGAAGCCGGGTGGGCGGCCGACGATCATCGGGCGTGGACGGCGCCGATGGTGGCGCACAAGGCGTTGGTGCGGATGCGGTTGTCCGGTGCCGGGGACGTGTACGTGCCGGTGCGGAACCCGGTCGGTGATGCCGGGTTCGACGGCGGTCCGCCGGTGGGGGCGCGGTGACGGTGCCGGCTGTGGTGGTGCCGCCGCGGGTGGCGGCGGTGGTGGCGGAGTTGGCCGCCGGTGACGAACCGGTGTGTGCCTACGTGTACGACCGGGCGGTGTTGCGGGAGGCGGCGGCGCAGGTGCGGGCGGCGTTGCCGGCGGGTTCGGTGCTGCTGTACGCGATGAAGGCGAACGGGCATCCGGCGGTGGTGGCGGAGTTGGCGGCGGCGGTGGACGGGGTCGAGGTGGCGTCGGGTGGCGAGTTGGCGGCGGCGGTGGCGGCGGGTGCCGGTCAGCTGGTGTTCGGTGGGCCGGCGAAGACGGACGGGCAGTTGGCGGCGGCGGTGGCGGCGGGTGCGGTGGTGAACGTGGAGAGTGTGTTGGAGTTGCGGCGGCTGGATCTGGTGGCGCGGGCGGCGGGAGTACCGGCGGTGGCGGCGCTGCGGGTGAACCGGCCGGGTGGCGGGTTGGCGGGTAGTCACCGGATGGTGGGTGCGGCGACGCAGTTCGGGGTTGACGAGGCCGATCTGGGTGCGGTGGTGCAGGTGGCGGCGGAGCTGCCGGGGGTGCGGCTGGTGGGGTTCAGTCTGCACGCGGTGTCGAACAATGTGGATGCGGTGGCGCATGCGGGGTTCGTGGTGGATGCGGTGGGCTGGGCGGTGGCGGCGGCGCGGCGGTGGCGGGTGGGGTTGGAGTATGTGAATGTGGGCGGCGGGTTCGGGGTGGACTACCGGGGTGGGCGGCGGTTCGATGTGGCGGCGTTGCGGGCCGGGCTGGCGGGGTTGGTGGTGCCGTCGGGGGTACGGCTGGTGTTCGAGCCGGGTCGGCTGCTGGTGGCGGACGCCGGCTGGTATGTGGCGCAGGTGGTGGATCTGAAGCGGACGCAGGGCCGGTGGTTCGCGGTGGTGCGGGGCGGTACGCACCATTTCCGGTTGCCGGCGGCGTGGGGGTACGACCATCCGTTCGGGGTGGTGCCGGTGGACCGGTGGCCGTATCCGTTCGCCCGGCCGCAGGTGGCGGCGGTGGCGGTGGATGTGTCGGGTGAGTTGTGTACGCCGCGCGACGTGCTGTGCCGGGGGCAGGTGGTGGGGCGGCTGCGGGTGGGTGACGTGGTGGTGTTCGGCCGGGCCGGCGCGTACGGGTGGGACATTTCGCATCATGATTTCCTGCGGCATCCGTACCCGCGGATGGTGGTGGTGTGACGGGGCCGGCCGCCCGGCGCCGGGGTCGGGCGGGGGGTCAGCGGCGGGCCCAGTGGGCAGCGCGGATTTCACGTAGCGCCCGGCGTCGGGCGTCGCCGCGCAGGGTGTCGACGTAGAGGCGGCCGTCGAGGTGATCGGTTTCGTGTTGCAGGGCGCGGGCGAGGAATCCGCTGCCGGTGACGGTGACGGGTTGGCCGTGCTGGTCGACGCCGTGGACAGTGGCGTGGCGGGCCCGGGTGGTCGGGAAGTACAGGCCGGGGATGGACAGGCAGCCTTCGTCGTCGGTGTCGTCGGGTGACAGCTCGCCGGCGGGTGGTTCGAGCCGGGGGTTGACGACGTGGCCGCGGTGGCCGTCGGCGTCGTAGACGAACACGCGGGCGCTGACGCCGATCTGCGGGGCGGCGACCCCGGCGCGGCCGGGGGCGCCGAGCAGGGTGTCCATCAGGTCGGTGACCAGTGCGCGCAGGGTGTCGTCGAAGTCGGTGACCGGTTCGGCGGGGGTGCGCAGCGCGGCGTCGCCGATGATCCGGATCGGGCGCATGGTCATGGCGGTCAGGCTACCTGGGCGTGGTGCGGGTTGCCGGATGGCGGGCCGGGTGTGCGGGTGGTGCGAGTCGTTCAGGGCAGGCAGTGGGCGGCGGCCGGGGCCTAGGATGTGTGGGAGCGTTTCCACGCCGACCGGTCGGACATGCCTCGGCCGAAGGGAGGATTCTTGGTTCCGCAGGCCGTCACCTGCTCGGAACGGTGTCGTTCGGCTTGGTAACGTTCATCACTGGTCATGTGAACCATGACACAGCACCCCCCACAGTTCCCGGAGATCCCGATGTGCCAGCACCAACCGATCTGTCCCTCGGCTGACGCCGTCGACCGGGAAGCGGCCCGCGTCGTCGCCTGCTTCCGCGAACAGGGCTGGAGCCTGCTCTGCAACGGTGTCATCGTGTTCGAGGACACCGGCGAGCTGCTTCCCGACGGCAGCAGCATCGCCCCGCACCGCGGCCCCGCCCGGCACGCTCTCGCCGCCTGACCGGCAGCAGCCACCGCAGGCTCACCGTCGAGCCGACCCGACCTGTCCTCAGCCGGCGGCGAACGCCTCCGGCGGAGGACACGCGCACACCAGATTCCGGTCCCCGTAGGCGCTGTCGACCCGCCGTACCGGTGGCCAGTACTTCCCGGTCCGCTGCCCCGGCCCCGCCGGGTACGCGGCCACCGACCGCGGATACGGCAGCGCCCATTCGTCGGCGGTGACCAGCGCCGCCGGGTGCGGTGCCTGCCGCAGCGGGCTGTCCGCCACCGGCCACCGGCCGGCCGCGACGTCGTCGATCTCCGACCGGATCGTGATCATAGCGTCACAGAACCGGTCCAGTTCGGCCAGGTCCTCGCTCTCGGTCGGCTCCACCATCAGCGTGCCGGACACCGGAAACGACATCGTCGGCGCGTGGAACCCGTAGTCGATCAGCCGTTTCGCCACGTCCTCGACGGTCACCCCGGTCGCCCGGGTCAACGCCCGCAGGTCCAGCACACACTCGTGCGCCACCAGGCCCTTGTTACCGGCGTACAGGACCGGAAAATGCGGCCGCAGCCGCGCCGCCACATAGTTGGCCGCCAGCACCGCCGCCCCGGTCGCCCGCACCAACCCGTCGGCACCCATCAGCCGCAGATACGCCCACGGGATCGGCAAAATCCCGGCCGAACCGTACCGGGCACCCGACACCACCGGCCGGTCAGCATCGCCGCCGACCGGATCACCCGGCAGGAACGGCGCCAGATGCGCCCGCACCGCGACCGGACCCACCCCCGGCCCGCCACCGCCGTGCGGAATGCAGAACGTCTTGTGCAGATTCAGGTGCGACACGTCCGCCCCGAACCGACCCGGCCGGGCGAACCCCAGCAACGCGTTCAGGTTCGCCCCGTCGACATACACCTGCCCGCCGGCGTCGTGCACCCGGGCACACAACTCGGCGATACCGTCCTCGTACACGCCGTGCGTCGACGGATACGTCACCATCATCGCCGCCAGGTCGGCACCGTGTACGGCGATCAGCCGCGCCGCGTCGTCGACGTCGACGTTGCCGTCGGCGTCGCAGCCGACCACCACCACCCGCATGCCCGCCATCACCGCGCTCGCCGCGTTCGTGCCGTGCGCCGACGACGGAATCAGACACACGTCCCGCCGCGTCTGCCCCCGGGACCGGTGGAAGCCGCGGATCGCCAACAAACCAGCCAACTCCCCCTGCGACCCGGCGTTGGGCTGCACACTGACCGCGTCGTAGCCGGTCACCTCTGCCAGCCAACGCTCCAACTCGCCGATCAGCTGCCGGTAGCCGGCCGTCTGCCCGGCCGGCGCCAGCGGGTGCACGTCGGCGAACCCAGGCCAACTGACCGGCTCCATCTGCACCGCCGCGTTCAGCTTCATCGTGCACGACCCCAACGGGATCATCCCCCGGTCCAGGGCGTAGTCGACGTCGGCGAGCCGCCGCAGATACCGCAGCATCGCCGTCTCGCTGCGGTACGCGTGGAACACCTCGTGGGTGAGGAACTCCCCGGTGCGCCGCCACCCGGCCGGAATCAGCACCGGCGCCTCCCCCGCGTACGCGGGCACCCCGAACGCCGCCCACACCACCGCCAGGTGCTCCTCGGTGGTGGTCTCGTCGCATGCCACCGCCACTGTGTCGGCGTCCACCAGCCGCAGGTTCACCCCCCGGTCCGCCGCCCGCGCCACCACCGCGGCGGCCCTACCCGGCACCACCGCGGTCACCGTGTCGAACAACGGCCCGTCCGCAACGGCGACCCCGCCGGCGGCCAACCCGGCCCGCAACCGGGCCGCCATCGCATGGGTACGCTGCGCGATCGCCGTCAACCCCTGCGGGCCGTGGTACACCGCGTACATGGCGGCCGTCACCGCCAACAGCACCTGCGCCGTGCAGATGTTGCTGGTTGCCCGCTCCCGGCGGATGTGCTGTTCCCGGGTCTGCAACGCCAGCCGGTACGCCCGGTCACCGGCCACGTCCCGCGACACCCCGACCAGCCGGCCCGGCAGCATCCGTTCCAGACCGGAACGCACCGCCAGGTAACCGGCGTGCGGACCGCCGAACCCCATCGGCACCCCGAACCGTTGCGTGGTGCCGACCGCCACGTCCGCACCGTACGCCCCCGGTGGCCGCAGCAGTGTCAACGCCAACAGGTCCGCCGCCACCGTCACCAGCGCCCCTGCCGCGTGCGCCACCGCCACCAGCGGGGCGTCGTCCCGCAGCCGCCCCGACACGCCCGGGAACTGCAGGTGCAGCCCGAAGAACTCGTCCGGCAGGCCGGCCCGCACGTCACACACCCGCACCTGCACACCCAGCGGCTCCGCCCGGGTCCGCAGCACCGCCACCGTCTGCGGCAACGTGTCGGCGTCCACCACGTACACGTCGCTGCGCGCCTTCGACGCCCGCCGTGCCAACGTCATCGCCTCCGCCGCAGCGGTCGCCTCGTCCAGCATCGACGCGTTCGCCGTGGCCAGCCCGGTCAGATCCGACACCATCGTCTGATACGTCAGCAGCGCCTCCAACCGGCCCTGGCTGATCTCCGGCTGGTACGGGGTGTAAGCGGTGTACCAGGCAGGATTCTCCAGCACGTTGCGGCGGATCACCGCCGGTGTGTGGGTGCCGTGGTAGCCGGTCCCGATCATCGACACCGCCGCCGTGTTCGCGTCGGCCAGCCGCCGCAACGCGGCCGTCATCTCCGGCTCGCTGACCGGCTCCGGCAAGTCCAGCTGGCCCCGCCAGCGGATCACCTCAGGAATCGCGGCATCCATCAGATCAGCGACGCTGGAGTAACCGACGACATCCAGCATCCGCTGCTGGGCGACCGGATCGACGCCGACGTGACGGTCGACAAACAGGGACGAGGCACTCACCAGGCGGCTCCCGGGACGAGGTCGGCAGGCAACCTCCCCCTCTGTCGGCGCCGCCGCCTCCAGAGTCGCCAACCCGTGTGGTCCTTCTGCCTGAGAGGTTCCGGGGAGGATTTGCCCCTTCGGCGCCGCCCACCGGGTAGCGGACGGTCTCTCCCACACGGGATGTACGGCGGTCTACACGCTACCGGCAGCACCCGCCCTGCCGGGCGGTGACGTCGATCACGAAGCCAGCTTCGCCCGTGTCGCCCCGGCCGCCGCAGCTGCGGCGCGCGAATTCAGCCGGCGCGGCGGCGCGCCCGGCGCGCCGCCAACTCGTCGCCTCCGGCCACCGGCACCACCACCTCCGGCTCGGAAGTCACCGCCGGCTCCGCCGGAAGCTGCGACAACGATCCCTGGATCTCCTTGAACGCCCCGCCGATCGCGATCCCGAACACCCCCTGGCCGCCCTGCAACAGGTCGACGACCTCCTCGGGGGACCGGCACTCGTACACCGTCGTCCCGTCCGAGATCAGGGTGATCCCCGCCAGGTCCCCGACCCCGCGGGACCGCAACGTCTCGATCGCCCGACGGATGTTCTGCAGCGACACACCGGCGTCCAGCAGCCGCTTGACCACCTTCAGCACCACCAGGTCGCGGAACGAGTACAGCCGCTGCGAACCCGAACCTGTCGCGTCACGCACGCTCGGCACCACCAGCGACGTCCGCGCCCAGTAGTCCAACTGCCGGTAACTGATCCCCACCGCGTGGCAGGCGGTCACTCCGCGATAGCCGACGGCGTCGGCGTCCGATCCGGCACCGTCCACGTCACCAGACGACCCCGGCTCCGGCTCTCGCTGTGCGGGCATACGGAAACCTCCCCGTCAGGGCGGCCCACACCAGGACGGAACATGAGCCGATCGACAGGACCAGCGTAACGCCGGCAGCGGGCCGTACCAGGCAACCCGGGCCGCGACACGCCGCGTACGGGCTGCCACGCCACGGGATGACACCCGCCGGCAGCGGTCAGCCCGCGAAATCCTCTGGACGCACCTGGTCCAGAAACTCCCGGAACTTCTCGACCTCGTCCTCCTGCTCATCCGGAATCAGGATGCCCGCCTCGGACAGCACCTGCTCAGCACAACGAATCGGAGCACCGACCCGCAACGCCAATGCGATCGAATCACTCGGCCGAGCCGAAACCCGCACACTGTCACCGATGACCAGGTCCGCGTAGAAGACGTTGTCCTTCAACTCGGTGATCTCCACCGCCTGCAGCGGCGCCCGCACAGCGGCCAGCACGTCCCGCAACAGATCATGCGTCAACGGCCGCGCCGGCTTCACGCCCTGCTGCTCGTACGCGATCGCCGTGGCCTCCACCGCACCGATCCAGATCGGCAGGTAACGGTCCCCGTCCACCTCACGCAGCAGCACGATCGGCTGGTTGGTGGGCAACTCCACCCGCACCCCGACCACGCTCAGCTCACGCACCGCCGCCTCCGTGTCGTCGTCACCAAACCCGCTCCGGCCCTCCCTGCACGGTACACGGACCACAGCGCCACCGTCCGGTCCCGCCAGTCACCTCACCGGCCGAGCGCCCCCCGCAGACCTGCCCGCACCAGCGCTGCGTGAAGCTGCTGCGACAACCCGATCAGCTCCCGCGCCGTCTCCGCCGCCCGAGCCCGGGCAGCCGGATCACTCTGCCGCGCCAACGGCGCCACCAACTGGGCGAACAGACCCGACTCGCGGTCCGCCGCCGCCCGTACCGCCCGCAGATGACGCACCTCGAGGCCATGCCGCAGCAGCCCCGCCACCGCCGTGGCGATCACCAGCGCATCGGCGTCGTACCAGCCCGGCGCCACCGCGACCACCAGACCCAGCCGCTCCACCTCGGTCAACGTCACCGACTCGAGACCACTGCGGGACAGCAGCTCCGTGCGGCTCAACCGGGACTGCGCCAGCTGCCCCTGCGCCGGCACCGGCGACCGGCCCGGCACCTCACCGGACGGACCGACCGCCACCAACGTCGGACGCGACCGGCCCGCCGCCGACTCGGCGTCCCGCGCCGCCAGCTGCTCACGAATCACCCGCAGCGGAAGATACTGGTCCCGCTGCGCCGTCAGGACGAAACGCAACCGATCCAGATCGTCCCAGCTGTACTTGCGGTAACCCGACGGCGACCGCCGCGGCTCCACCAGGCCCTCGGCCTCCAGGAACCGCAACTTCGAAATCGTCGTGTCCGGAAACTCCGGGCGGAGCTGGGCCAGCACCTCGCCGATACTCATCAACGACGAACCGGCCACGTCCTCCCGGGCCGCCGCCTGCTCACTCACCACGACACCCCCGGCTCACCGACCGGCGTCACCCACACACCGCGCACGAAGCCACCTCCGTCCGCGCCCCGGACGTCAACCGCGGCCGGCCTCCTCGTCCGGCCGCGGACCGGCGATGAAGACCAGCCGGAACTTACCGATCTGGACCTCGTCACCGTTGCTCAGGGTCGCCGCCTCCACCCGCTCACGATTGACATAGGTGCCGTTCAGGCTACCCACATCGCGCACCGTGAAGGTACCGCCGTCACGGTGGAACTCCGCATGCCGCCGCGACACCGTCACGTCGTCCAGGAAAATGTCACTGTCCGGATGCCGGCCGCTCGTCGTCACATCGTGGTCCAGCAGGAACCGGGCCCCCGCATTCGGGCCCCGCCGCACCACCAGCAACGCCATCCCCGGCGGCAACGAACCCGACATCCGGCTCGGCACCACGTCGGCGTCCGGCCCCTCCAGCACTTCGTCGAGCGAACCGAGGTTCAACGTCGACGTGACGTCGAGCGGGGGGAACTCGTCGTCTGGGCGCGTCATGGACCACCTCACGGATCTGTTCGGTCGGCGTCGGGTGTGTCGGGTCGGCCACCAGACCTTGAACGATCGCAAGGCGCAAGCTCCCCCGTGCCAGGACGGCAATTTCCGCAACGCTCAACTGTTGTTGGCTTCTCGGTCGACTGGGCGAGCCTAGCCAGCGCCGAAAACAAGGGTCAACAAGACTCGCGGGCACACGATACCTCGCCGACGCCGCCGGGTCAGCGCTCGGTGAGCTCCCGGTACGCCGCGGCGTCGAGCAACCCGCTCACCGCCTGCGGATCAACCGGCGACAACTGCACCAGCCAACCGGCGCCGTACGGGTCGGCATTGACCGTCTCCGGTGCGTCCACCAGCGCCTCGTTACGGGCCACCACCGTGCCGGTCAACGGCGCGTAGATCTCCGACACGCTCTTCGTCGACTCGATCTCACCGCACGGCTCGCCCGCCGACACCTCGGCGCCGACCGCGGGCAGCTCGACGAACACGATGTCGCCCAACGCCTCCTGCGCGAAATGGGTCACACCCACCCGCACAGGACCGGCGGCGTCACCCGCCACCCACTCATGCTCCGCGGTATACCGCAGATCCTCTGGAATCACGGCCGGTCCTTCGGTCTGTGCACCACTCACCACCACTGACAACCCGCCCACCGACGACACCCCGTCCGATCAGGAGACCGGGCGGGCGTACCGCAGCTGACTCGGATCACTCAAGGCCGACACCTCGACCACGTCGCGCTCCTCGACGATCACCGTACCGCCGTCACCGGACACCGAAGCCACCACCCCACCCGGAATGTTCAACGCCGTCCGCATCGTCGACGGCTCACCGATCACCAGCACCTCGTACGGACCGGTCAACCGTACGCCGTCCACCTCCACGCCGCCGTCGACGTCCAGCAGGTAGCTGCTCGCCACGATCCGCACCGACTGCCCGTCCCCGCCGCTGACCTGCATCACCTCGGCACCCGCACCCCGCAGCTCCTGCACCGCGTCCAACAGCTCCGACGCCCGGATCGGCTCCCGACCGGCGACGAACCGCACCCGCAGGCCCGGCCCCTGCGCCGGCAGACTGCCGCCCAGTACCCCCAGCTCGTCCGCCCGACGCGACGCTTCCTCCAACGCCGCCGCCCGGCCCTCGGCACCAGAGGTCAACTGCCGCTGACTCGCCTCCAGCTCCGCGATGTCCTGCCGCAGCCGCTCCTCCCGGGCCTCCAGGTCCGACAGAATCCGTACCAGATCCTCCTGGCGGGCCGCCGCCAACGTCGGATCCGTCGACGTGCTGCGAACCTGAACGGCCAGGGTGAACCCGAGCAGCACCAGCAGACCCACGATCATCAGCCCGGCAGTGGACACCCGCCGGGAACCCCGACCCGCGCCGGCACCCGACGACCCGTCCTCACCACCGTCGACCCCAGCGCCTGGACCGTCCGGAGCTGGCACCCCGGCGGTGTCCAGCGGCTCACCGGACCCGGCCGGAACCCGCCCACCCGCACCCGGCGACCGCGCCGCGTCCGGCCAGCCCGTACCGGTACTCCTACGTTGCACCATCAGCCACGCCTCACGCCCGGAACAGGTGCCGTCGGATCGCCGCCACGTTGCCGAAGATCCGCACCCCGAGCACCACCACCACGCCGGTGGACAACTGCCCGCCCACCCCCAACTGATCGCCCAGATACACGATCAGACCCGCCACCAGAACATTCGAGATGAACGAGATCACGAACTGCTTGTCGTCGAAGATCCCGTCCAAACTGGCCCGGACCCCGCCGAACACCGCGTCCAACGCCGCCACCACCGCGATCGGCAGGTACGGCTGCAGCACCGCCGGCACCACCGGGTCGAAGTAGATCCCCAGCAGCATTCCGACGAGTAGCGCCAACACGGCGATCATCGAGGGCTTCCTCCCGAGGCGGTCACGGACGGGTCGGCGCCACCCGTCCCGGATGGGCTGGCCGACGCCGACGGCGCACGGGCGTACCGCAGCTGCGGCCCACTCGCCGCCGGCAACATCAGATCATCAGCCGAACGGACCCCGAACGACAACCCGTGATCAGCCGAGACCGCCCGCAGCACCGCGGCTGCCTGGCTGGTCCTGAACGCGTCGGCCATCGACTCCGGGCCGATCGCCGACACCTCGTATGGGCCGGTCACCGGCCGGAAATCGACCAGGATGGCGCTGCCCGCCGCCCGGATCGTCGAGGTCGCGGTCAGCCGTCTGCCGTTGACCGCGACCGCCTCGGCGCCGACGCTCCACAAGGCGTTGGCCACGTCCTGCAGATCCCGGTCCAATACCCGACCCAACTCACTGACCGAGCCCTCACCGGTCACCGGATCCACCATCTCCGGCGCGTCCGCCAACTCGACGACCACTCCGTCCCCGGTCACCCGGGCCAGCCCGGCGGCGGCTTCCAGGTCACGCAGGTCCGCCGCCCGGGCCCCGTCCAGCACCGTGTCGCGCTCCCGGGCCACCTCGTCCCGCAACGCGTCCACGCGGTTCTGCAACTCGTCGGTCTCCGCCTGACGCTGGGTCACCTGCTCCACCAGGCCGGCCCGTGCCTGCGACCGGCTCGGTTCGTCCGCCACCGTCTTCTGGTAGGCGAGCACCACCAGGAAGCCGACCGCAGCCATCGACAAGGCCATCGCCGCCCGTGCCGTCACCCGCCGCCAGCCCTGCGGTGGTCCGGTCACCGACCGGCGAGCCGCCGCGTCGGTGTAGCCGGGATCCAGCGGCGCCCGGAACAGTTCGGTCAGAAAGTCCGGCGCGTATCCACGGTGCGGGCCGGACTCGCGGCGGTCCGCCTCGCTCATGCCCGCTCCGTTTCTGCCCCGGCGGCCCGGACCAACGCTGCGGCCTGCCGTACGTACAGCAAGCCCGCGATCCAGTACAGCACCAGACCCCACCAGGCCAGACCCCATCCGACCGCAGCCGCCACCGACGCCGCCGCAGTGAATCCCAACACTGCCGACAGCAACAGAATGGGAAACGCCGCCAAAAGTACGAAGGTTGCGGTCTTTCCTACATAGTGCACCTGCGGCGGTCCGTAGCCAAATCGGCGCAACACGACAAGGCAGCCGGCCAGTAGCACTTCGCGACTGAGCAACGCCACTGTGAACTGCCAGGGCATCACCTCGCGGGCGGTGAACGCCAGCAACGTGGCCAGGATGTACAGCCGGTCGGCGAGTGGATCCAGCAGTTCACCGAGCCGGGACACCTGACGGATCCGGCGCGCGACAAACCCGTCCACCCAGTCGCTGGTCCCGCCGACGGCCAGGACCAGTAGCGCCGCGATATCAGCACGATGCACCAGAAAAAGGTACAGAAACAGAGGTACGCCCAATAAACGGACAAAGCTGATCAGATTAGGAATGGTGAAGACCTGGCTCGCCACATCGGTCCGCGTCGACGCGGACTGCGCGGACGGACGCGACACCGACACTTCCTCTCCCCCGCTCCGACCGGCCTGTCCCACCGGACCGGAATCGAGCGGCGGCGAACGAGCCCGACGGTCCCCCAAGGGGCACTGTCACCTGGCGAGCGCCACTATAACGCGCCCCTCACCCATCACCTGCCGACTCACCGTGGCCGCCCCCGCCGACGGCCACCCGGCGACGCATGAACGACTGCCAGTAACCGATCATCCGCTCCACCCCGTCCACCCCGTCCACCAGTTCAGCCAGCCACCGGGCCCGCTCCGGGCTCCACAAGCCGTCGCTGACGATCCAGCCCTGGCCACCCAGTTCGTTGAGCACCTCCAGCCGTCGGCCGGTCAACACCTGGCACCGGTGCCCTGCGCCGTCAGCGACCACGGTGACCGTCGGCCCGGCGGCCGGCTGCCTACCCCCTTCGGCAGGTGCCACCGTCTGCACGAAGTACAGGTACCCGTACTCCCAACGATCGTCGAGCGGTGACCCGACGCCCACCGTCGGTGCCACCGCCTGCCGCTGCTCGGCCACCCGGCCCGGCTACCCGCGCGTACCGGGTGGCAAACCCCTGCCCACCCGGTACGACATCCCCGCTACCTGCGACCCCTTGCCATGGGACGGCAGTCGATCATGCTTGGATGATGGGCATGCCGGCCCACCACGAACCAGACGCCCGGCGTGACCGGTCCACGGCCGACGCCTCGCCCGGCGAAATCTCCCGCCGTCGTACGCAGCGGACCCGGTGGTACCCGGTCGACCAGCTCAGCCCGCTCGCCCGAGCGCTGCTCAGCGACGACCTCGGCGGTCGCGACGTGGTGCCGCAGCACGTCGCCGACCGGGTCAACGCGGAGGCTGACCAGTGGGCCAGCCATGGATTCACCGAGCAGACCGTCCGTCCCTGGCGGGACCTGCCCCCGGCCGCCGCCGGGCACCTCGCCGGCCGGCAGGTCGACCCGAGGGTGCTCGATCTGCCCGTCGCCGTCGTCGCCGGAACCCCGCCGGTGCCGTTGCGGATCGCGATCGTCACCGGCCGGCTGCCTGCTGAACGGGCCTACGAGCTGTTGGTGCTCACCGGCGAACACCAGCCGGCAGAGTCCCCGGTGAGCAATCCCCCGCCGACGACCCCCGAGCCTCCCCGGGCCCGACCGGTGACCCCGGTGCTGTTCTCCCATGCCCAGCCTGACGATGCCGCCGGGCGGAGCTGACCAGGTACTGCTGCGGTGTTGGTGACTTCGTTGGTGCTGTCTCATGTGTGCGGGGTCGGCATATTTCCTTGAGGAGGCTAGGACGCTAGGTTGAGTCATGCGACAACATCGCCGCCGGGCTGCGATCAATCGAGAGACTTCTCTAGTATCGGAATGTCCCGTGCCGGTCGTCGTCTTCGGTGGGCGCCCGGCTGCCAGGAGGTGAAACCATGTCCGAGCTCCGGGCCGCCGAACCCCGCAGCTACCCCTTCTCCGCGCCCGACCGTCTCCACCTCGACGACACCTACCGGCAGCTACAGCAGGACCGGACGCTGGTCCGGGTCCAGCTGCCGTTCGGGGAACCGGCCTGGCTGGCCACCCGGCACGCCGACGTCCGGTTCGTCCTCGGCGACGCCCGGTTCTCCCGCGCCGCCAGCGTCGGCCGCGACGAACCACGGATCACCCCCCGACAGATCGAGGGCGGAATTCTGTCGATGGACCCGCCGGAACACACTCGGTTACGGCGCCTGGTCGCCAAGGCGTTCACCGCCCGGCGGGTCGAACAGCTCCGACCGCAAACCCGGCAATTCGCCGACGAACTGCTGACCGACATGATCGCCGACGGGCCGCCAGCGGACCTCGTCGAACACTTCGCCACCCCGCTGCCGGTCCGGGTCATCTGCGAGCTCCTCGGTGTGCCCTACGCCGACCGGGAACACTTCCATACCTGGAGCGAAGCCGTCGTCTCCACCACGTCGCTCTCCCCCGACCAGGTACGGGGGTATCTCGAGAACCTGCACGGCTACATCGCCGGACTGGTCGAACAGCGCCGCCGGCACCCGACCGACGACCTACTCGGCGCCATGGTCCAGGCCCGGGACACCGACGCAAGCCGGCTCACCGAGGCCGAACTCGTGCAGCTCGCCGCCGGGCTGCTGGCCGCAGGCCATGAGACCACCGTGACCCAGATCCCCAACTTCGTCTACGTCCTGCTCACCCAGCCGGACCAGTTCGCCGCCCTGCGCGCCGACCCGGCCCTGGTACCGGGCGCCGTCGAGGAGCTGACCCGGTACGTCCCGCTCGGCGCCGCATCCTCATTCGCTCGGTATGCCGCCGTGGACGTCGAGGTCGGCGGAGTGCTCGTTCGGGCCGGTGAACCCGTCATCGGATCGTTGTCGGCGGCCAACCGCGACCCCGAGGTCTTCACCGACCCGGACCGGCTGGACCTGACCCGGACCAGCAACCCGCACGTCGGCTTCGGTCACGGCGTACACCACTGTCTCGGCGCCCAACTGGCCAGGATGGAGCTGCAGGTGGCAGTGGAGGCGGTGGTGCGGCGGCTGCCGCAGCTACGGCTGGCCGTACCCGAGGATCAGCTGGTGTGGAAGACCGGCCTGCTGGTGCGCGGGCTGAGCGCGATGCCGGTGACCTGGGGATGATCCTCCTTCCCGGGCCCGACGCGGGCCGTGCCGTCCATCGAAGATGAGTCGTCCCAGTCCCCTGCGGCCGATGCCATGGCTGTTCTCCGGAGGTGACGATGAACAAGCGGTCCTGGCAGGTCAGCGTCGACGGGCAACGGTGCGTCGGGACCGGCATCTGCGCCGGTACCGCCCCGGGACATTTCAGCCTGGTCGACGGGGTGTCCCGGCCGGCCGCGTCCGACATCGACCCGGCTGACACCGTCGTCGACGCTGCTGAGTCATGCCCGGTCGAGGCGATTCTGGTCCGCGACTTCGACGGCACCCCGCTGGCACCGCTGCCCTGACCCCGGCGGGTCGGGCCCGATCGACGGCCATCCGGATCTGACCGGAGGGCGGACCGGACGACCACCGGCGGTCGGCTTGCACACATCCGGCCCGGTCGACAACGATTCATCCCGGCACGCACGCGTCCGTTCCTGGCGCTCGGCCCACGAAACGACCGACGGCACCGGCGGTCGGTACGCCCACGACCCGCCCGGAGTCAATCGCGATGAACCGTTGCCCCGGTCGCACCGAACTACCAGGAGTGAGACAACGACGAGCCGCCCGGCGGGCCCGGCACGCCGCAGCCGGCGTCGCGGCACTGCTACTCGGCGGCATACTGGTGATGGTCGCCCCCGCCGGCCCGGCGGCCGCACACGCGGTGCTGGTCACGGCGGAGCCAGCCCCCGGATCGGTGCTGGGCAACTCGCCCCGGGAAGTGGTGCTGACGTTCAGCGAACCGGTCCGCCCGGTCACCGGGCGCCTGCAGGTGCTGGCGCCGGACGGTAAACGGATCGACGACGGAACGCCACAAACCAACGGGACCACCGTCACCGTCCCGGTCCGGGTCGCCGACCGCCCGCTCGGCACCTACCTGGTCAGCTACCGGGTGATCTCGGCGGACAGCCACCCGGTGGGCAGCGGTTACACGTACTCGGTGGGAGCGCCGTCCGCGACCGTGCCCGAGCCCCGCGACGGCGGACAGCGGCTGCCGGTCGCGATCGCCGTGACCACCGCGAAGTACGTCGGCTACGCCGGGGTGCTGCTCGCCGTCGGGCCCGCGCTGCTGCTGGCGCTGCTGTGGCCGCCCCGGCTGAGCCGCCGGCCCGGCAAGCTCATGGTCGGCACCGGGCTGGGGCTTGTCGGTCTGGCCACAGTGGCCGGACTGTACCTGCAGGCACCGTACTCGACCGGCAGTGGACTGCTGGAGGTCTCCGCCGGGGACCTGGCCGCCGTCGTGGACAGCGGGTACGGGCTGGCGCTGCTCGGCCGGCTGGTGGTCCTGGCCGCGGTGGCGGCACTGGTGTCACCGGCCCTCGCCGGGGTCGGTGGCACCCGTCGCGGGCTGGCCCTCGTCGGGCTGGGCGTGGCCGGCCTGGTCACCTGGCCGCTGACCGGTCACGCGGTGGCGGCGCCGCTACCGCCGGTCAGTATCGCCGCCGACACCGTGCACATCGCGGCGGTCGGGGTGTGGATCGGCGGGCTGGTGACCCTCGGCGCGGTCCTGCTGCGCCGCACCCACCCCCGTGTGCTGGGCCGGATCCTGCCGGTCTGGTCCCGGTGGGCGACGGTGGCGGTCAGCTGGCTGCTGCTGGCCGGTGCCGTCCAGGCGCTGATGGAGACCCGCGACCCGACCGCACTGGTCACCACCGCGTACGGACGGTTGGTACTGGTGAAGATCGCGCTGGTGGCGGTTCTGCTGCTGACCGCCGGGTACGCGCGACGGCTGGTCGGGCGTTGGCGGGCGTCGCAGGTGCGGCGACTCACCGGCCTGGTCGGTGTCGAGGTCGCGGTGGCCGTGGTGGCGCTCGGGGCCAGCGCGGTACTGGTGCAGACGACACCGGCCCGTACCGCCGTCGTCGAGGCCCAGGCCCTCGGGCAGGACACCTTCGCCCAGACGCTGACCAGCTCGCTGTACACCCTCCAGTTCGACATCTACCCGGTACAACTCGGCGAGCACAACACGGTGCACGCCTACGTGTACACGCCGGAGGGCGCGCCGGTACGGGTCGAGGAGTGGACGATGACCACCTCGCTGCCGGCACAGGACGTCGAACCGGTGACCACCCTGCTACTGGGGGTGGACGACAATCACGCGGTCGGCGCGGTCGCGTTCCCGGTGCCGGGCGAGTGGGAGCTGCGCTTCACCATCCGGCTGTCCGACATCGACCAGGCGACCGTGCGTACCACCGTGCCGGTGCGCTGAGCGGCGGCGGGCCGGCGTGCGGTAGGGAGACCGGGACGGCAGCGGTCACTGTTCGGTGAGCCGCCAGGGGGTCGTGCCGCCGGTGACGACCAGTTCGCCCTCGTCGTCGGCGGTGCCGCTCGGGTCCGCCGGGACGCTGCGGTGGTGGCGGCGGCTGCGCCACCAGACGACGGCCGCGCCGATCGCCGCTCCGCCGGCCAGGCCGGCCAGCAGCAGTCCCATCCCAGTGCCGGCGGCGGCGTCCGAGCCCCCGGCGGCGGCCGGTGCCGGGGGGTCCTGGGCGGCGGCCGGTGCCGGGCCGCCGTGCTGGGCTCCGTGACCGGCCGCCGCCGGGTCGGCCGGCCCGAGGGTCAGCACCGGGCCGGGCCGCTGCGCGGCCGGGCCGCCCCAGCGGACCGCGGTGCCGTCGGAGTAGGTCTGGGTCACCGCGAAGTCGATCCGGTCCGCGTCCGGCAGCGGGCCGACCGACACGGTCAGCAGCACCGGCGCCGGTTCGTCGGCGGGTGGGGCGACCAACTGCCAGATGATGCTCTCGGCGGCCTCGGTCATCAGGCCACCGTGCAGGCCGGGCAGCGGCTCCGGCAGGGTCCGGTTGATGATCCGGGGTGCCCAGTCGTCGACCGACATCGGGTAGACCTCGGCGATCGGCAGGTCCGCCGGCAGGTCGAGGCGCACCTCGGTGGTGTGTGTGTCCGGCCGTTCCTGCGGCAGTTCGAAGGTGAGTTGGATGCCGGCTCCACGAGGTGCCTGAGTCGGTTCCAGGCCGATGCCGGCCGCAGCCACTGCCGGACCGGACAGCGCGACCGCCAGCACCGGACCGGACAGCACCGCGCCAATCCGGACGGCGTTCGCGCGCAGACAGTTGACCATGAGCCTCGCCTCCCGTACGTCGGCGGCCGCTGCCGCCGGATCCTGATCCACCGGTAAGGGGTTCGGCGGACGAGGCCGAACGGTTCAATCCGACCACGGACCCTTTTCGCCGGACGGGGCGGGGGCGATCGGCGGCGGTACCGCCGGTGGGCACGGCCACACGTACGGTACGGGGGCGAGGTCGCCGAACCGGGGACGGTAGTGGTCGGGGTCCTTGTGTACCAGCGCGGCGCGGTGCGACAGGTGCAGGTCGGCTCGGCCGAGCCAGGCCGGCAGTGCGGTGGCGGCGCCGAGTTCGGCCTGGTCGCGGACCAGGGTGCGGCCGGTCGCGGCGGTGAATTCGCGGCGCAGGGTGTCGGCGACGGTGTCGGCCCGGCCAGCCCGGGTCCATTCGACGCAGACCGTCAGCCCGTACCGGACCAGTGCCTCCAGGTGGCCGTGCCACATCCGGACCGCCGGATGGTGACGCCAGCCGTACCCGGGCACGGTCAGGCCGCGCAGCACCTGCAACGCTTCGACGCGCTGTTTGCCTAGTCGTCGGGCGTCGAGCACGGCGGCGCTGGCCGCGAAGTCCGGGTACGGCAGGAACGTCTGCATGGTGCCGAGGTCGACCGGAGTGGTCAGTCCGGTTGGTCGTCGGATTCGCTGTCGTCGGCGGCGGCCGGCGGGTGAGGACCGTACGGCGAGACCTGACCGGCCGGGACGGGCCGGTTGCCGCCGCCACGGCGCCCGGGCCGGCGGTCGGCTCCGTCGGGACCCTTGCTCTCCTGGACCAGCGGGTTGTCCCCACTGCGACGCATCTCCGGTTGCTGGACGTTGGTCACGATGCCTCCCGGTGATCTGGTCGGTCATCGTCCGGTTACCCGGTACGGGCGGCGGTATTCCGTCGGCGGGTCGGGCTAGCCCGGCCGAGGGTGGTGGATCATCCGCCGTCGGCCGGCGGCGCTCATCCCGGCCGGCGGGCATGGCGTCCGGGGTGCCGGGTATCTCGCTGCCCCGACGAGCGCTGAGCGAGGAGGTACCACGATGAGAAGGACCGTAGTGACCCGGCTGGGGCTGTTGGCGGGGCTGACCGCCGTCGCGTTGATCCCGGCGGCCGCGCACGCGACGGCACCGTCCGAGCAGGACAGCGAGTACCTGCGTACGATCCACCAGGTCAATCTGGCCGCTGTGCAGATCGGCCAGTTGGCGCAGGACAAGCAGGATGCCGACCAGGCGGTGAAGGACCTGGGCGGTGCCATGGTGGCCGACCACACCCGGCTGGATGAGGAGGTCACCCGGGTGGCCGGTGAGGTCGACGTCACCCTGCCCGACTCGCCCACCCGGGAGCAGCAGGACGTGGTCACCCGACTGGACGGGTTGTCCGGTGCCGAGTTCGACACGGCGTTCGTGGAGAGCCAGCTGACGGGATACGCCCAGGCGATCGAGGTGAACAACGCCGAGATCGCGCAGGGCTCCGACGAACGGGTGGTGAACCTGGCGCAGGAGGCCGGACCGGTGCTCGACGACCTGTACGCGGCGTTGCAGCGCCTCGCGGCGCAGCTCGGGCTGCCGACCTCGCCGAGTCCCGGGGTGAGCCCCACGGTTGACCCGACCGTGCCGGGCACCGCCACGCCCGAGCCGACGGTGAACCCGACCCTACCGTCGCCGACGGTCAGCCCGCAGACGCCCCTGCCGGCGCAGAGCTGACCCGGACCGTGGCCCTACGCCGGTGCGGTCGGACCGGGACGACCGCACCGGCGGGCACGGACGAGATGATCGCTCACAGTGGTCGACCGGGTTGGTGCACAGTCCGAAACGGGGCTGGCACATCAGCCGCACATACCGTAACGTGACGGCTCACACACCGCGCGCATCAGCGGATATCGGCAAATACCAATGCCTCAACACTCTCCCTCCCCGGCACCCGTCGCCACCCGACCGGAGGTACGACGTGGATTTCGTCATCACCAGGAGCTACCAGGGCACCACGGTACGACTCGCCTTGCACGGTGAACTCGACCTCGCCACAGCCGGCGAGGTCCGCGACGCGGTCACCGCGCTGCTCGCCCGGTCCGCACCCGAGCGGATCGTGCTGGACCTCACGTACGTCAGCTTCATCGACTCGACCGGGATCGGCAGCCTGGTCGCCTGCCACCAGGCTGCCGGGGTCAGCGGCAGCCGGCTCGAGCTGGAGAACATCAGCAGCTTCACCCGACGGCAGCTGTGGGCGACCGGGCTTCTCGGGCTGTTCGGCTTCCCCACCGACCACGCGACGCCGTCCGACCTGCCGGTGGGGCGCTGACCGTACGGTCACAGCACCCGGCCCAGTTGGGTGTGCCGGCTGCGTCGCGACTGCCGGCTGGCCCACCGGGCCTCCACGACTCGCAGGTAGCAGGCGGTCAACGGACCTGGGTGGTACATGGTGGCGGCGAACCCCCACTGGGCGGCCAGGCTCTCCCCTCGACGGAGGAGGTTGTCAACGTCATGCAGGGTGAGCCGCAGCCGCCAGACCGCCGTACCGATCACCGCCCGCCGTACCGCAATGGAACGACGGGATTCGATGTCAGCGATTTCGACGTGCTCCCCGAACTGGTAGCCGACGATGCGGATCACCTCGTCGGCGGAGACCGGTTCCCGGCCGGCGGCGGTCAGCCGTACCGCGGTGTCGGCGAAGCAGCGCAGCTCGGTCAGTGGGAACCCACTACGACCCAACTGGTCGACGACCGTCACGAAGGCCCCCTCGGCCACCCCGAACAGGGCGATCGGATCCAGGCCAGCGCCCCGGCGCTCCAACTGACGGATGAGCCAGGACTGGCCGAGGACGCAGGCCCGCAGGTGGTGTCCCTCAAGCGTGGTCAGCAACTAGCCCTCCCCGGTCGGCATCCGTCCCGAACCGGGACGGATGCACCCACGCCAGCCGGATGATGGAGCTATCCACCGTCCAGCCATCAAACCCGACCAAACGTTACCGCGAACCGTACGTCGGGACGAATCCTGGGGCCACGGCGGCACCCACCAACCATTTGATTGATTAGTCACGCAACTGCCCTGCTGCCGGGTCAGCGTAGCGAGACCCGGCACAGGGCACCGAACGGGATCGTCCGCGCTCCGGGGCACTGGTCGGGACACCGGATCCGGCCGTCAACTGGGCGATGCCGCAACGGTCTGGCAGGATGGGTACGCATGTGCGGACTTGCGGGTGAGCTGCGCCGCGACGGTTCCCGCGCCGACATTGGTGCGGTGGAGCGGATGGCGGCGACAATGAGTGACCGGGGCCCCGACGACGGGGGTTCCTGGTCACACGGAAGTGTGGCCTTCGGACACCGGCGCCTGAAGATCATCGATCTGTCTGCGGCCAGCAACCAACCGATCGTCGACTCCGCCGCCGGCCTGACCGGCGTCTTCAACGGCTGCATCTACAACTACCGCCAGCTGCGCGAACAGCTGCAGACACGGGGGCACACGTTCTTCTCCTCGGGCGACAGCGAGGTCGTCGTCAAGGCGTACGCCGAGTGGGGTGTCGACTTCGTCGACCATCTGATCGGCATGTTCGCCATCGCGATCACCGAGCGCGACAGTGGCCGGCTGGTCCTGGCCCGCGACCGGCTGGGCATCAAGCCGCTGTACGTCGACGAGCGCCCCGGCGTGGTCCGGTTCGCCAGCACCCTGCCGGCGCTACTGGCCGGCGGCGGGGTGGACACCGGCATCGATCCGGTGTCACTCGCCCACTACCTCAGCTTCCACAGTGTGGTCCCCGCGCCGCGGACGATCCTCAACGGCATCCGTAAGCTGCCCCCGGCCACCGTACGGGTCTACCAGCCCGACGGCCGGGTGGACGAGCGCTGCTACTGGGATCCGCCGTTCGGCCGGGACCCGCGCCGCGCCGACTGGTCGGAGCAGGACTGGCAGGACGCTCTGCTCGAATCGTTGACCACCGCGGTGCAGCGCCGGATGGTCGCCGACGTGCCGGTCGGCGTCCTGCTCTCCGGTGGGCTCGACTCCTCGCTGGTCGTGGCGCTGCTGGCCGAGCAGGGCCAACGTGGTCTGGCCACCTTCTCGATCGGCTTCGACGCGGTCGGTGGACGGGAGGGCGACGAGTTCGTCTACTCCGACCTGGTGGCGCAGCGGTTCGACACCGACCACCATCAGATCCGGGTGGCCGCCCGTGACCTGGTGCCGCCGCTGGAGGCCGCCGTCGCGACGATGAGCGAACCTATGGTCAGTCACGACTGCGTCGCGTTCTACCTGCTCAGTCAGGAAGTCGCCAAGCACCTCAAGGTGGTGCAGTCCGGCCAGGGCGCCGACGAGATCCTCGGCGGGTACCACTGGTACCCGCCGCTCGCCCGGGTCGGCCGTGACCAGGCACTGGACACCTACGCCACGGCCTTTTTCGACCGCGACGCCGCCGGTCTCACCCAGGTACTCAACCCGGAGTACCTCGCCGCCGGTGATCCCGCCCGCGAGTTCGCCGCCGCCCACCTGGGCCGCGCCGGCGCGCAGGACGCGGTCGACGCGGGGCTGCGGATCGACACCACCGTGATGCTCGTGGACGACCCGGTGAAACGGGTCGACAACATGACGATGGCGCACGGGCTGGAGGCCCGCGTGCCCTTCCTCGACCACGAGTTCGTCGAGCTCGCCGCCACCTGCCCGCCCGAGCTCAAGTTGGCCCAGGGCGGCAAGGGGGTACTCAAGGAGATCGGCCGCCGGGTGCTGCCCTGGGAGGTGATCGACCGGCCGAAGGGGTACTTCCCCGTACCCGGGCTGACCCACCTGGAGGGCAAGCTGCTCGACCGGGTGCGCGACGCCCTGCACGCGCCGCCGGCCCGCCGGCGCGGGCTGTTCCGCGACGGGTACGTCGACGGGCTGCTGCGCGACCCGAACGCCGAACTCACCCCGCTGCGGGGTAACAAGTTGTGGCAACTCGGACTGCTGGAGATGTGGCTGCAGAACCATGGCATTGACTGACGACACGAGCGCCCCCCGCCCCGACTCCCCCGCCCTCCGGCGGGAACGGATCGGCCCTGGTGGCGACCCGGTCGTCCCGGGCGATCCGCCGGCCAAACCCACCGACAGCGCCGACGTCATCCTGGAGTGCGGCTGGGGCCGGCTGGTCTTCGGTCAGACGTTCGCCGACCCCTCCGACGTCGCCGACGTGCTGCGTTCGGAGGCCGCCGGCTCCCGCGACATCTGCATCTACCTGCCCGACCCGCACGTGCTGGTGTCGCGGCTGCCGGACGAGTTGTTCATCGACCCGTCGCTGACCTTCCGGCTGGATCTCACCCAGGTACGCGAGCCGCAGCCGCCGGAACCGGGGCTGCGGATCCGGCTGCTGCGCGACGATTCCGACGCCGACGCGGTCAACCGGATATACGCCCACAACGGGATGGTCACCGCCCCGGTCGACATCCTGGTCGACAACGCCGCGACCGAACGTTTCGTGCACCTGGTCGCCGAGTCGGTCACCGGGCAGGTCGTCGGTACCATCACCGGCATCGACCACGTGGCGGTCTTCGACGACCCGGAGAACGGCTCCAGCCTGTGGTGCCTGACCGTCGACCCGCTGCACGCACCGCCCGGCACCGGTCAGGCGCTGCTGCTGGAGCTCGCCGGCCGGCTCGCCGACCGCGGCCGGGTCTACGTCGACCTGTCCGTGCTGGCAGAGAACGACGGTGCGATCCGTCTCTACGAACGGCTCGGTTTCGAACGCACGCCGACGCTGTGCGTCAAACGCAAGAACCCGATCAACGAACGGCTCTTCCTGGCCAGCATGCCGGACGGCTACGACGAGCTGAACCCGTACGCCCGGATCGTCGCCGACGAGGCGATGCGCCGCGGCATCCGGGTCGAGGTGATCGACGCGTCCTGGGGCGAGCTGCGGCTGACCAACGGTGCCCGCAGCATCGTCACCCGCGAATCGCTGTCCGAGCTGACCTCGGCGGTGGCGATGAGCCGATGCGACGACAAGCGGGTGACCCGGCGGGTGCTGCTCGACGCCGGGCTGGCCGTGCCGCACGGCCGTACCGCCACCGGCGACGCCGACGACGAGGCGTTCCTCGCCAAGGTCGGTGAGGTGGTGGTCAAGCCGGCCCGCGGCGAACAGGGCACCGGGATCACCGTCGGTGTCACCGACGCGACCGCCCTAAAGGCCGCCGTCGACCTGGCCCGCAGGCACTGCCCGCAGGTGCTGATCGAACAGCGGCACCAAGGGGAGGACCTGCGGGTCCTGGTAATCGACCACGAGGTGGTGGCTGCGGCGGTCCGCCGCCCAGCGGCGGTCACCGGCGACGGCGTACACACGGTGGCCGAGCTGGTCCGGCGACACAGCCGGCGGCGGGCCGCCGCCACCGGGGGCGAGTCGAAGATCCCGATGGACGGCCTGACCCGGGAAGTGGTCACCGAGGCCGGGCACACGATGGACGACGTGCTGCCGGCCGGCGAGGTGCTGACCGTACGGCGGACCGCGAACCTGCACACCGGCGGGACGATCCACGACGTCACCGACCGGTTACACGCCGACCTGGCCGCGGCGTGCGTGGCCGCCACTCGGGCGCTGGCCATTCCGGTGGCCGGGATGGACCTGCTGGTGACCGCTCCTGATCAGCCCAACCACGTCTTCATCGAAGCCAACGAACGGCCCGGGCTGGCCAACCATGAGCCGCAGCCGACCGCGGAACGCTTCATCGACCTGCTGTTCCCGGGCACCAGCGCGCAGCAGCGGCGGTGGAGCCCGCCCGGCCCCGGCGGGGCGCCGGCAACGCCGTGATCGGCGACGGTACGGTCTTGGCATGCCGGCCGACCCGAACTTCCCCGCCCCCCTGAAACTGGACCTCGATTACCTTCAGCAGGTGGTGCTGGAGCTGCTGGACATCCCCAGCCCGTCCGGCCGCACCGACCACGTGCAGCAGTACGTCGGAGAACGGCTGTCCGCTCTCGGCATCCCGTTCACGGTCACCCGGCGGGGCGCGCTCAGCGCCTCGCTGTGCGGGCCACGGACCACCGGCGCGGATCGGGCGATCGTGGTGCACACCGACACGATCGGCGGGATGGTCAAACGGTTGAAGGAGAACGGCCGGCTGGAGCTCAAGCAGATCGGCACCCACAGCGCCCGGTTCGCCGAAGGTGCCCACGTGCGGGTCTACACCGACAGCCTGGACCGGGTGATCACCGGCCAGGTGCTGCCCTTGAAGGCCAGCGGCCACCGCTACAACGAGGATGTCGACCTGCAGGGTGTCGGCTGGGAGCAGGTTGAGGTGCGGGTCGACGAGCCGGTCACCGACATCGCCGGACTCCGCGCGCTCGGCATCGACGTCGGCGACTTCGTAGCGATGCTGCCGGCGCCGACGATCACGTCCAGCGGGTACGTCAAGTCCCGGCATCTGGACGACAAAGCAGGGGTGGCGGCGGTGCTGACCGCGGTGAAGGCCATGGTCGACGCCGGCCAGCAGCCGCCGGTCACCGCCCATCTGCTGATCACCTGCACCGAGGAGGTCGGGCACGGTGCCAGTCACGGCCTCGACCCGGACGTGGCCGAGATCGTCTCGGTCGACGCCGCGGTGGTGGCGCCCGGACAGCAGTCCCGGGAGAACGCCGCGACCCTGGCCATGGGTGACGGCGTCGGTCCGTTCGACTACCACCTGACCCGTAAGTTGGCCGGCCTGGCCGCCGATCACGGCGTCGATCTGGTCCGTGACGTGTTCGACTACTACCGGTCAGACGTGGCGGCGGCGGTCGAGGCCGGCGCGCACGCCCGGGTGGCGCTGCTCGGCTTCGGAGTGGACGCCACCCACGGTCACGAACGCACCCACCTGGACGGGCTGCGTCATCTCACCCAGTTGCTCTGCCTCTACCTGCAGAGCGAGCTGGTGTTCCCGGAGTGGGACGCCGAGCCGGACGGCGACCTGGCCGACTTCCCGTCGCTGGCGGTGCAGCCGGCGCAGGAAGCCGGGCCCCGGGAAGGGCCGATCGGCGTGGCCTGACGCCCGGTCGTCGGTCGGCCTCAGCGCCGGTTGCCGAGCAGGGTGGCCAGCACCGCCGGATCGCTGGCCGACGCGGCCTGGGCCCACGCCTCGTACTGCACCGAGGCATCCAGGCCGGACGAGGCGGCGATCCGGACGCTCTGCTTGACGTGGCGGACCAGATGCGGGTCCAGGTCGGCGTAGCGGCGCGCGGCGGCCAACGCGGCGGCCAGCGGATCGTCGACCACGTCGAGCACCAGACCGAGGTCGTGGGCCCGCGCGGCGTCGAGCATCGCGCCGTCCAACAGGATCTGCATGGCCCGCTGCGGGCCGAGCGCGTCGACCAGGAAGTAGGTGCAGCCGCCGCCGGGGTGCAGGCCGATCCGGGTGAACGTCGCCCCGAACCGGGCCTGGCGACCGGCGATCCGCTGGTCGCAGCACATCGCCAGGTTGAGACCGGCACCCACGGCGGGTCCCTGTACTGCGGCGATGGTCACCAGGTCCAGGTCGCGCACCGCGAGGAAGCTGCGGTAGATCTCCTCCAGGTCGCGGCGGGTCTGGCTGACCGGCCGGATGGGGCCGCCGAAGATCTCGTCGAGGTGCGCGCCCGAGCAGAAGGCGCTGCCGGCGCCGGTGACGACCAGAACCCGGGCGTCGCGGTCGGCGGCGACGATCGACACGGCCTCGGTCAGTTCCCGCTTCATCAGGGCGCCGATCGCGTTACGCCGGTCGGGATCGTCGAGGGTCAGCACCCGCACACCCGGATGGTCGGCGGTACGCAGCGAAACGGTCTGCACGTCAGCTCCTGATCCGGTCGGTGAGGACCCACTGCCATAGGTCGCCACCCTCGGCGACCACCATGTCCAGGGTATGGGACGCCGTGCGGGTGGTGACCGGCTCGTCGCGCCGGGCGAGCAAAGGGCGCCGCGCAGCGCCGACCGGCTCTGCTCCCGCTCCCCCGCCATGGTCGCCACCGCGTACCGCTCGTCGCGGTCCGGGTCGAGCCAGCCGGCCTCGCCGAGCAGCCAGCTCGCCTGCATCGCCTCGTCAGTCGCTTCGTCGGCGCCTGCCTGGCCACCCGCCTCGACGACTACATGACCGGCAACCACCGCTCGCACGGGCACCCGATCGCCAAGGGTGCCCGGCTGGACCGGCTGATGGCCGAACCGCTGGGCCGCGCCGACGGCCGGACCCGACTGGACGTCGGTCGGGTCGCCGTGCTGACCGCCTCGTTCGACCACCGGGTCTTCGACGGCGCGTACTGCGCCGCCTTCCTCGGCCGGTCCGGCACCTGGTCGAGTCGGCCGCCGACCAGCGGTAGTCGTCACCACCAGGGGATACGCCGGGCGGGACGGTTCCGTGCCGGTCCGCCCGGCGGTAGGTTCAGACCAAACCTGCGTGACGACGACGTTTCAGGAGAGTTCCGATGAGCCAACACGTCCGGGGTGTGATCTCCCGGAGCACCGGTACGCCGGTCGAGGTCACCATGATCGTCGTACCGGACCCCGGCCCGGGCGAGGCGGTGGTGCGGGTGCAGGCCTGCGGTGTCTGCCACACCGACCTGCACTACCGCGACGGCGGCATCAGCGACGACTACCCGTTCCTACTCGGCCACGAGGCGGCCGGCATCGTCGAACAGGTCGGTGACGGGGTGACCGACGTCGCCCCCGGCGACTTCGTGGTGCTGAACTGGCGGGCCGTCTGCGGCACCTGCCGGGCCTGCGTCCGGGGCCGACCCTGGTACTGCTTCGCCACCCATAACGCCACCCGGAAGATGACACTGACCGACGGCACCGTACTCTCCCCCGCGCTGGGCATCGGCGCCTTCGCCGAGAAGACCCTCGTGCACGCCGGCCAGTGTACCAAGGTGGACGCGGCGGCCCGGCCGGCCGCCGTCGGCCTGCTCGGCTGCGGAGTGATGGCCGGGCTGGGCGCCGCGATCAACACCGGCGGCGTCGGCCGCGGCGACTCCGTCGCGGTCATCGGTTGCGGCGGCGTCGGCGACGGCGCGATCGCCGGGGCCGCCCTGGCCGGTGCGACGACCATCATCGCCGTCGACACCGACCCCCGGAAACTCGACTGGGCGCGCGGCTTCGGCGCCACCCACACCGTGGACGCCCGGCAGACCGACGTGGTCGAACGGATCCAAGAACTCACCGGCGGGTTCGGCGCCGATGTCGTCATCGACGCCGTCGGCCGCCCAGAAACCTGGAAACAGGCGTTCTACGCCCGGGACCTGGCCGGCACCGTCGTCCTGGTCGGCGTACCGACCCCGCAGATGCGCGTCGAACTGCCGCTGCTGGACGTGTTCGGTCGCGGCGGCGCGCTCAAATCCAGCTGGTACGGCGACTGTCTGCCGTCGCGCGACTTTCCGATGCTGACCGAACTGTACCGGCAGGGCCGGCTCGACCTCGACGCCTTCGTCACCGAGGAGATCCCGCTCGACCAGGTCGAGCAAGCCTTCGGCAAGATGCACCACGGCGACGTGCTCCGCTCGGTGGTGGTGTTCTGATGACCGCCCGGATCGACCACACCGTCACGTCCGGGACGTTCTCCCTGGACGGGGAGACCTTCGATGTCGACAACAACGTCTGGGTTGTCGGCGACGACACCGAATGCGTGGTGATCGACGCCCCGCACGACGTCGAGGCGATCCGCGCCGTCATCGGCGCGCGTACCGTCCGGGCGATCGTCGCGACCCACGCCCACGACGACCACGTACGGGTCGCGGCGCGCCTGGCCGACGAGACCGGCGCGCCGGTGCTGCTGCACCCGGCCGACCGGGTGCTCTGGGACCAGGTCCACCCGCAGCGGCCCCCGGACGCCGCACTGGCCGACGGGCAGCAGCTCACCGTCGGTGGCACCACGCTGCGGGTCCTGCACACCCCCGGGCACAGCCCCGGTGCCTGCTGCCTGTCCGCGCCCGAGCTGGGCGTGGCGTTCACCGGCGACACGCTGTTCGCCGGCGGCCCGGGAGCCACCGGCCGCTCCTACAGCGACTTCGGCACGATCCTTGCGTCCATCCGCGACCGGCTGTTCACCCTGCCGGACGACACGATCGTGCACACCGGACACGGCGACAGCACCACGATCGGCGCCGAACGGCCGCACCTCGACGAGTGGATCGCCCGCGGCCACTGATTGGCCACTCCGCGACCGGGCCGGCGGGGCACCGGGAATCCCGGTCAGTTCGCCGTCGACGGCGGCGTCCGGCGCCCGCTGCAGCATCCCGCCGGAGAACTCGTGCGGGTACGCCCAGGCCCGGGACCGGGCGTTCGGCACGCCGACCAGGTCGAGCAGTTCGACCGCCCGGTCGGCGGCCGTCCGGCGGGACAGCCCCCGGTGCCGGCGCACCGACTCGACGATCTGCTCGCCGATGGTGAACGCCGGGTGCAGGTGGTGCTCTTGCCGCAGCCCGACTCCCCGACCAGCCCTACGGTCTCACCTGCGGCCACCTCGATCGACACCTTGTGAACGAGGTCGGTCCAGCCGCCGGCGGCGCTACCCACCGCGACGGTGAGGTCGGTGACCGGCGAGCACGTTCGTGGCCAGCACGGTCAAGGTGATCACCGCGCCGGGGGCGACCGCCAGCCACCAGGCGGTGTCGATGTACGGCAGCGCCCGGCCGAGCAGCGCGCCCCAGCTCGCGTCCGGCGGCTGGACACCGAGCCCGAGGAAACTCAGACCGGCCTCAGCGAGCATGGCGAACCCACTGGCCACCGCCACCTGCACGACGACCGGGCCGATCACGCCGATCGCCGGCAGCAGCACCGCGAGTAGCCCGGTCGGCACTCCGAAGCCGACCCCGACCGCAGTCACACGCGCCGGGTTCAGCTCGGCGGATGCCGCGAGACCATCAGGACTGGCGGACGAACGCCGCCGCCGACTCTGTCCGGGACAGGGCACGAGGGATCAGCTGATCGCTCGTAGCTGCCGGCCGGACTGCCGCCCCGAGTCCGTCATTGCGGCGACCAGGTCCTCGCGGGCCCGAGCGACCCGGGACCGGATCGTCCCGACCGGGCAGCCGCAGACCTCGGCGGCCTCGGCGTAGCTCAACCCGAGCATCTGGGTCGCCACGAACGCCTCCCGGCGGTCGGCGGCCAGGCCGACCAGCAGCTGACGCAGCGCCACGGCTTCTTCGAAGCGTGGGCCGGTGACCGCGGCCTCGGCCACCGCCTGCCAGTCGGCCAGGTCGGCGACCCGGGGCCGTACCACGACGGCGCGGATATGGTCGACGGCGACCCGCCGGGCGATGGACAGCAACCAGGTACGCGCGCTGGAGCGCCCAGCGAAGCGCGGCAACGACCGCATCGCCCGGAGGAACGTCTCCTGGGCGAGGTCCTCCGCCTCGGTGTTGTCCACCAGATGGGTGAGGAACCTCTGCACCTGACCTTGGGTGGCCCGGACGAACGACGTGGCGGCCGCCCGGTCACCGTCGCGGGCTGCGAGGGCCCAACGGGTGATCTGGGCGTCGTCCGGTGCGGCGTGCGGCATGCCTGAAGAGTATCCGGGAAGCCTCCCCCCGCCATAGTCCACCCACCGGGGTGGTGCCTGCCCTGCCGGCGCTACCCCGGTGGGAACCGTCCCGGCCGACGGGCCGACTATTGACATGTGGGGTGCGTGGACTTTCGTGAGCTGCTGTCGGCCGAACTCGACGGGGAAACCGACGCCGCCGAGTCGGCTGCGGCGCGGGACCATCTGACCGGCTGCGCCGGGTGCCGATCCTGGTACGCCGACGCCGACATGGTCACCGACCTCGCCCGGCGTACCGGCCCGGAACCGGTCGGCACCGTCGACGAGTCGGTGCTCGACGCGCTCGCGCCACCCCGACGGCTGACCGCGGCCCGGGTCGCCCTGCTGCTGCGGTACGCCCTCGGCGTGCTCGGAATCGCGCAGTTCCTGCTCGGTGCCGCCCAGATCGGCGGCGTCGCCGACGGCCATCTGCATGTGCCCGATCCGGTCGGTGGAACTGCCCCCAACCACCTGTGGCACGAGTCTGCGGCCTGGAACGTCGCACTCGGCGCCGGCTTCGTGTGGATCGCCGTCCGGCGCACCCGGCCGGCCGGGATGCTGCCGACCCTGACCGCGTTCGTCGCGGTACTGGCACTGCTGTCGGTCAACGACGTGATCACCGGGCGGGTCGACTATCCGCGGCTGCTCAGCCACGGCCTGGTCGTCGCCGGATATCTGCTCATCCTGACGCTGCGCCGACGCGGCGGCGACCCGGACACGTCACCGGGGGACGCTGGCCGCACCCGATCACGCTGGCGCGTCGAACTTGACGACGAGCCACCAGCGACCGGCCCGACACCATTGCGGGTGGTCCGGGGTGGCGCGGCCAGCATCCGCCGGGACCGGGCGGCCTGATCCGTCGGCCCGGTGCCGTTGATCTGACAACCCGGCCGGTCAACCTCCGCTCCCGCTGGCGGGACATGGTGACGACGAAACAGCCTCCGGCTTCGTCCGGGAGCATCCGCAACGACACCACCGTCCAGTACCGGCCAGGGAGCAGTCATGCCGGCCACCCCGCCCGCCGAGCGCCCGACGAACGCCCAGATCGTCAGCCGGTACCTCGCCGGAGCGCCGATCAGGCGCATCGCCGCTGAGCTCGGCGTGTCGTACAGCTACGTGCACCGGCGACTGCACTTCTCGGGCGTACCCATCCGCGGTCGCGGCGGACGCCGCCCGGATCCGACCGTCCATGCTGACCGTACGCCTGAGTCTCAGGACAGCGTCACAGGCGCTGATCAGGACACACTGGACTAGGTCACGACGCATACGGTTAATCGTCTTGCCTGGGTCCTAGACTGACGGATGCACCTCCTCCGCCCCCAAGATGGCCACAAGGTCACCGATCACATTGGCCAGAGAGCCACCATGGTTGACTGCCGAATCCGGCTGGGTCCGCCAGGCCGGTTCGTCGCGGAAGGTGCCAGCAAGTGTCCGCTTCACCGCTACACGACCAGGGAGACATTGGTGACTTCCCGCAGCCGACGAGAGCACATACTCCACCGGGCTGGCGCACTGTTCGCCAGCCGAGGCGTCGCCGGCACGACCGTCCGCGAGATCGCCGACGACGTGGGCATCCTGTCCGGTAGCCTCTACCACCACTTCGAATCCAAAGAGGCGATGGTCGACGAGATCATCTCCAGCTACCTCGCCGACCTACGCGCCCGCTACCAGCAGATCCTCGACGGGCCGGACGGGCCGGACGACCAGCTGCGGCAACTCATCCGGGCCTCGCTCGAGTGCGCCGCCAGCCACCCGCACGCCACTGAGATCTACCAGAACGACGCGAACTACCTGCGTGGCCTGCCCCGGTTCGGCTATCTCAAGGGCGTGGCCAAGGAGGTGGAGAGCGTCTGGCTCACCGTCATCGACGCCGGACGCCGGGACGGCACCCTGCGCTCCGACATCGACCCGAAAACCTTCTACCGGCTCACCCGCGATGCGGTTTGGCTCACCGTGCGATGGTTCAGGCCGGGCGGCAAGTACTCGCTGAACCGGCTCATCACCGACTGCACCACCCTCTTCTTGGACGGCATCGCCGCACGCCGCTGATCAGCGGCGCTACGGCCGGCCCGGCGATGCGCCGCAGTTTACTGGGTGGTTGAGCAACGCTCCCGCCCAACCGCTGCGCCTCAGCCGCCGGTCGGCCGGTCCAGCTCTGACGCTCCACTGCAGACATTCTCGTTGGTAAGTAGCTGATGGACGTTCACGTCCGCTGGGCGGGGGCGCGCACAGTCCCTATGGCATCCTAGGAGGCTGGGTTAGCTTCCGTGCCCGCCGCTGCCGTACGCGCCCGCCCCCTCGGTACCGCGCGGCCAACCACCTCCCGCCCGGCCGGCGTCAGCCACCCACGAAACGTCACGGAGAGTCGCCCGACCACTTCGTCGTGGGCGGCGTTGGTCGCACGATCGACCATCGGCCGAGTACATCGGTGCACGCCACCGGCGAGATCACAGCGGTTCGGGGAAACGCGACAGTGCATGAGCCTCGAATGCGTGTTCACACCGAGTCATGTCGATCCGGTCCTCGGCAACACGGCGGGAGCTTACGATATCCGGCGGGAGCGCCCGACATCTTCCCTGATCGTCAGAAGACGACGCGACTCGGCATCCCCCACCTCCTGGTCCGCAATATCCGAATAGGCACCAGGCATCGACCCCTGCCGCGCCCGGTCGTCGGGGAAGTATCGTCGGCCGAGCAACGTTACGACCTGTCCCGGCGATCAGAGGCAGTTTCCAATAATGCGGTACGAGCTCCGGTGAGCGGCACGGGCCGCAGCTCGCGCCTGCCACCAACCGGCACGGCGGGCACCGTGACGGCGTACCGACGAGGTGATCCGATCTGGATCCACCGTACCGGGGCCTGGCGGCCCGGAGTGGTGCTCAACTTGTCCGACACCGCGGTCACCGTCCGGTACCGGGTCACCGGCGCGGAGGGCACCGGCGTGGACACCGTGGTGCTCGGCCGCCCCGAACTCGCGCCCCGCGCCGACCGGCGGCCACCGCCCGAACCAGTGCGTGCCGCCCGAGCGGCGAGGCCCGCGACCGGGCCGGGCCCACCGAACGGCCGCACCATGACACCGACCTGCCGACCGGAACGCGATCCGCCCCGGCGTCCCCAGCGCCAACCGGCGGCACGCGTCCGGCCTCAGCCGGCCGGTCGACCCGCCCCTCCAGCCAGCGGGCCCATGGTCGATCGACGGGTCTCCGACGGCGTGGTCGAGCTGCGGGTCCTGGTCCGATCGCCGGGTGGCCGGCCTGCCGAACTACCGCTGCGCTGTGCCGTGGACCGGCGTACCGGCACGGTCGCGCTGCGGCTACCCGACGGCCGCACCGGACAGTTCGACCTCACCTTGGCGCGGGCGGCCAGCATGATCCTGCATGAAGCGGTACTGGCCTGTCTCGACCCGCAGGAGCTGCGTCTCTGGATTCAACGGTGACCACGAGCGGTATCCGCGCCGCTGTGCTGATCCGCGGCGATGACCAGCTGCGCCCGACCCGGTTCTGCCGAGGTCACCGTCACGGTCAGCGAACCGACCCCCGCCGTCTGCCCGACCGGGATGTAATAGGGCTGTCCGGCGTAGACCACGGTCACCGATCCGGCGGCAAGATCCCGGAATTCCATCTGGTGATCGAGAATCTCCACGCTTGCAGTTTCGGTTGTCTTGACGGCGACCGTACAACTGTTATTTCGGCATTTCGCGCTGGTCGCGCTGCAGGCAGACAGACACAGCAGCAGAACAAGGAGGATCCCGGCATGTCGGGCCGTTCGTGACGGGCGCATGCCATCGACGATCACATCTGTCCGCAGCGAACGGACCCGGCCGCCCCGTAGATGGCACTTTACCGGGAGACGGCCGGGCGATCAGCCGACGACGAGCAGCAGGACGACGCTCAGCACGGACCCGACCACGCCGACCAAGCCGATCACGATCGCTGCCAGCGCCCTGCCCCGCTGGTCTGGAACCCGTCGACCCGGACCCGCCAGCGCGATCGCTGCGACAGCCGGTACCGCGCCAGCGCCGTAGCAGGCGGCGAACGGCAGCGACGCGACGGCCATAACCAACGCAGCAGAGGTACGCCGGGCTCGGGACCGGTCGGCGACGGACGAACCGACGACCGGCGTACCAGGGTCCCAGTCGAACCGCCGTGGCAGCTCGGCCAGTTGCGCAACGAGCTCCCCCGACGTTGTCGCCGCAGTCGCCTCAACCAGCCGCCGCTCGTACTCGGTGAGGTCCAGATAGCCCTCACCGAGCGCCTGGGCGAGCAGCTCGATGACGTGGTTGCGCTGCGCGTCACCGACCCGCTCGTCACCGACCCGCTTGCTGACCCCGTCGCCGCCTTCCACCGTGTTTCCGAGGCTACCCCATCTGACGGTCTCCGCAGGTCACGCTGGACCAGCGGGCCGAAATCCCCCATCATGACTACGTTCGGTACGCGATGCAGTCGTGGCGCCCCTCCGGGTATGGCGCAGACCGGATTCCTCTTCCTTCAGGAAGAGGACGTCAAGGGGGTCCGTCGGCATGACGCCCAGGGGTGGCAGGACCTGGCCGCTGCTGTTGGTCGCGGTCGCACTCGCCGCGCTCGGCGCGGCCACCGGCGGGATGCTGGCCCTGGCGTACCGTCCCATCGGGCTGGCGTATCTGGACGTGCTGACCCGTTGCCCGCCCTCGGCCAGCGACCAGACGATGTGCCTGACCGAGGTGACCTGGGCCGTCGGCGCCCTGATGACCTCCGGGGCGGCGATCGCGCTCGGCAGTGGTCTGGCCGGGACGCTGGTCACGACGGTACGCGCCCAACACTGGATCGCCCGGTTACCCCCGGCCCATCCGATGGCCGAGGCGCGTTTCGAGGAACTCTGCCGGCAGCACAGCTTGGTCGGTTCCCACCGGCCTCGGTTGCGGATCGGCGGCCATCGGACGGACAGCATCGCCGGTCCCGGCCAGCGGACGGCGGTCGTGCTGCCGGCGGCGGCGGTCCGACAACCGTTGGTTCCGGTGGTGTTCGACCCGCTCGTCCGCGCCGAACTGGACCGGATCACCTCCGGCCGGAGCACTCGCCGCGCCGTGCTGCGCGGCTGGCCGTGGCTACTGGCCTCGGTGAGCGCCGCACTGGCCGCAGCGGCCGCGTTCACCGGACCCGCGTTCACCGGGTTAGGGCCCGGCACGCTTGCCGGGTCGACGGCCCGCGTGCTGCTGCTGGCCGCCGCCGTCGCCGTCCTGACTGTCGGATTGCGCCGCGGCCCGGGCGGGACGCGCGGCGCCCGGGCTGCGGTCTGGTGCGCCGTGCCAGCCGCCGGGGTGATCGCCGGTGCGGGGGGCCAGGCCGGGGCGTCCGTCCTGTGGCACCTGGCACCCGCCGCGGGAGATTGGCTGGTCGCCGGCGCCGCACTGGCACCCGCTCTGCTGGTCCTGGCCGGCCTGCTGCCGGCGCTGACCGCTGGACGGCCCAGCGCGGCCGGATCCTGGGGCACAGCTGCCGTCCCGGCGATGTTGGCGGGAGTAGTCGCCGGTCTGCTCGCCTTCCCGGTGGACACCGCGGCCGCGCCGAATCTCGCCGCACCGCTGCTGGTCCAGCCGTCGCCCGCCGTCCCGGACAGCGGATCCGACCCGGGCGGCGGAGCCGACCCGGACCACGCCCGCCGTGCCCGTCCGGATGGCCCGAGGACCGCCGGTCCCGTCCCGATCGACACGACCGCGGCGGACCGGGTCGCCCGAGCCGTCGAGCTCGTGCTCGGCCCGGCGTGGCGGGCGGATCCGCTCCCGGCACCACCACCGGCTGGGAGTCGACCGGCCGGCTGTCAGCCGTCGATCGTCAACGACTATCTGCGCCGGGCGGCCGCCGGACGTACCGGGCGGGGCGTGGCGCGCTACGCGACGCTTGCACCGGGCGGCGGTGGGCTCGGCAGGACCACCCTGCAGATCGACGTCGTGTCGTACCGGCCGGACGCGATGTCCTCGACGCGGCCGGTGGAGATGGTCTTCGCCGCAGTCGAACGGGCCGGCGCGGCCTGTCGGGAGTTCACCGACCGACGATCCGGGCTACGGGTCCAGTCGCTGCCCCGCGCGGCACCGGCCGTCGGCGATCGCGCCTGGCGGATGGACCTGGTACGGACGCTTGGCCGCGGTGCCGGACGGGTCACCGCGACGACCGCACTGGCTGTCATACAGGTCGACACCACGCTGGTCGTGGTGTCGATGACCGCGTCGCTGGCCGTCGTCGACGGGGAGCTGTTCGAGCAGGCCATGCGGCGGACGGTGGCCGCGCTGGTGGCCGAGCGGTGAGCCGGGTCCAGCCTGTCGACGGCTCCAGCCTGTCGAGTCGGGTACGTCACCCGGTCAGGGCGTCACCGGGACGGTCAGTCGCCAAGCGTCGATGATCTGCACCGGCCGCATGCCCTCGGAAAGGTACAGGCGCAGCGCCAGCCGCCGGGGGTCGGTATCGACGTGCAGGAAAGGTGCCCCGCCGCTGGTCGGCGACGTCGGCGGCGAACGCCCGGCGCAGCAGCAGGCGACCCAGGCCACGCCCCTGCCATTCAGGTCGGACCGCGAGCAGCCGCATGTAGCCGCTCTGCCCGTCGGCCACGAAGGCATGCGACCGCAACACAATCGCGGCCGGGACGCCGTCCAGGTATGCGACCTCACCCAGCGACCAGTCGTGGTCACTGTGCGACTCGAGATGCCGGACCCAGTCGGGGTAGGCCTTGGCCGCGAAACCGAAGTGGTCGGCGAAGGCGGCTTGGTGCACCGTCCATGCCTGGTGACGGACCTCGAGATCGTCGCCGGTGCTGCGGATCCGCACAGCGTCGGGTTCCCCGGGGTCAGCCATCGGGCTCGCCGCGTCGTGCGGGACGAATAATCGGTTCAACACGGTCGCCACCGAGAAGCCGAGCTCGGTGCGCCGTCCGGCCGTGGCGGTGTCCTCCCGGTAGCAGCCGACGTCCAGCACGGCCCGGGAATGGCCCAGTTCGGCGGCGATCGCGACGTCGGGCCTGGTACCAGAGCCAGTCGCCGGCCGCCGGCTCGGTGTCGAGATGGTACGCATCGATGTCGGCGGTGTCGCTACTCCCCTTGCGGCACACCCAACCCCAGCCGACCGTCACGCCACCCGGGTCCTGCACCAGCCAACCGTCCCGCGTCGGGTCGGCCGATGACCGCGGTGTTGCAGGTGGCGATCAACTGGAAGACGGCTGGTGCGTCATCGGGCCCGGCGGGCCGCTGGGTGTATCCAGCAGGAAGTGACGGAATCTCGGTGGTCGCTGTCATCGGGCGATTGTCGGGCCGGCCGCCACGCCGGCACGAACGAATTTCAGCTGCCCCGGAAAACCAGATCTGGGCGCATATAACCAACTTAGGGTGATTTAATGCCTATATCGATTATTAGGTTCTAGAAAGTAGGAGGACATGGCGAACACACCGGTGGTGATCGTCGGCCAGGGATACGTCGGCCTGCCCGTGGCAATGCGCGCCGTAGCGGTCGGACACCTGGTCGTCGGGCTGGACACCGACGCCGAGCGGATCCGGATGCTGCGCGCGGGCATCTCGTACGTCGAGGATGTCACCGACGCCGAGCTGCACGCCGCGTTGAGCAGCGGCCGCTACACCGCGACCACCGATTACGCCGCAGCCGCGGGATTTGACACCGCAGTGATCACCGTGCCGACGCCGTTGCGGGACGGCGCACCCGACCTGCGGTACATCGACCAGGCGGCCCGGTCGCTCGCCGAGCAGCTCACTCCCGGCGCGACGGTGATCCTGGAGTCGACGACCTACCCCGGCACCACCGACGAGTTTCTCCGGCCGCTGTTGGAGAAGGGCAGCGGTCTGCAGGCAGGGCTCGACTTCCACCTCGGGTACAGCCCGGAGCGCATCGACCCGGGCAACCGCGAATGGACATTCGTCAACACTCCGAAAGTGGTCTCCGGGATCACCCCCGAGTCGTTGCGGTCGGTGCAGTCGTTCTACGACGGTCTGGTGGACCGGACGGTGCCGGTCGCCGGCACCCGGGAGGCCGAGACCACCAAACTGCTGGAGAACACCTTCCGACACGTCAATATCGCCCTGGTCAATGAGCTGGCGGTGTACGCGCACATGCTGGGCATCGACATCTGGGAGGCGATCGACGCCGCCAGCACCAAGCCGTTCGGCTTCCTACGGTTCACCCCCGGCCCGGGCGTCGGTGGGCACTGCCTGCCGGTCGACCCGTCCTACCTGTCCTGGGAAGTCAAGCGGACCCTCGGCCGCAACTTCCGGTTCGTCGAACTCGCCAACGACGTGAACAACTACATGCCGATGTACGTCGTGGAACGGTTGACCAACGCGATGAACCGGCGCAGCCGGGCGTTGCGGGGCGCGCGGGTGCTGCTCATCGGGCTGGCGTACAAGCGCAACAGTGGCGACTGTCGCGAGTCTCCGGCTGTCCGCGTCGCCGAACTGCTGCACCTGGCCGGCGCGCAGGTGCACGTCGTCGACCCACACCTGCGCCCGGAGCAGATGCCAGCCTTCGTGCGGGCGGTGCCGCTCACCGTCGACCAGGTCGAAGCCGCTGACGCGGTGGTCGTGCTGACCGACCACGACGGGATCGACTACTCCCTGCTCAGCGATGCGCCACTGGTGCTGGACACCCGCCGGAGGCTGGCCGCCACCGCCGGCACGGAACTGCTGTGACCGGCCCGCCGCCTACCTGGGCGGCGGGGCGCTGACCCGGTCTCAGCTCGTCGGGGCGCGTTCCCGCGCCCGGGCCGCCAGTGCCACCGGCATCGGACGACCGGCCATCCGGACGGCACGGTAGAACATCGCCCGCCGAGGTGCCACGAGCTCGGTGCGGTAGCCGCGGGACCGGACCAGACCGGCCGCCGCCACCTCGACCATCCGCTGCGGCTGGTTCAGCAGCCGCCGGACCACCTCGGCCAGCGTCGCCGGATCACCGGGGCTGACCAGACAGTCCGCCTCGAACAGGTCCGGCGGGCCCACCGCCGCGACGGCGACCACCGGCAGGCCCCGGGCCATCGCCTCGACCACTACCGGGGAGTGCGCGCCGGCGGGAGTCGGCGACACGAACACGTCGGCGGCGTCCAGCCAGGACCGGATCTCGGTAGCGGGACGCTCACCCGCGATGACGACCCGGTCGGTCAGTCCCAGCCGGGCCGCACGGCGTTCCAGCTGCGGCCGGGACCGGCCGTCGCCCAGGTGGACCAGGTCGGCCCGGATGCCGTCGTCTGCCAGCCGACGCATCGCCGCCAGGACGACGTCGACGCCGTGCCGGGAGCGGTCGAGCGTCCCGGCCGAGATCAGCGTCACCGGGCCGCCGGACGCCACCGGTTCGCGTGGCTCGCAGACGAACGCGTCGGCCCGCAGGTCGACGTCCGGATAGTCGGCGGCGACGGTGTGCGGACCCGGCGGGCATCGCAGCTGCAGCGATGTTCCGGTGGTGTAGGCCACGGCGATGGCGTCCCGGCACTGCTCCAGCAGCTGGCGCGCCGCCCGGTGAGCGCGCCAGCGACGCACCGGGTACCTCGCCACCGGGCCGTCGAACATGTCCTGCGGGTCTGCCACGACCTCGACCGCGTAGCCACGGTGCGAGCGCCGCAGGATCGGTGCGAGCAGGTTGGCGGCTGGTGACGGACTCCGCAGGATGACGGCGTCGACGTCGTCTACCCCGTACCGCAACGACCTGCGCAGCGCCGCACGACCCGGCAGCAGGCTGCGGGGCCCACGACCGCACGGCAGCGGCCAGACTTCCACTCCCGCGCCGTCCACCCGGCAGGCCCCGGTCGGCGGTAGCGGTACGTCGGTGACCTCAGCGAGCAGTCGGACCCGGTCGAAGGCAGACAGGTACCGGGCCCAGAAGCCGTGCGCCGGCCCGATCACGGTCCACACGGCACCATCCGGTGTGCGTTGGAACCGGCTCTGGGTACTGACCGCGACGGTGCCCATCGCGGAACCTGGCAAGTTCTCCACTGTGCTCCCTACAGGGCGGTCGTCAGAGTCAGCCGCCGGCGCGGCACCGGCTGGCCCCCGCCGGCCGTCTCGACCAGGTCGGCCACCGCTCGGGCGCAGTCACCGCTGTCGAACCGCCGCTGGATGTGTTCCCGTGCCGCCGGTGAACGCCGGGCGAGTTGACCGGACCGGAGCTCCGCGTGTGCGCCGCGCAGCGCGGCGGCGAGCGCCTCGACGTCACCGGTCGGGACCACCCAACCGCTGTCCCGGTTGACTGTCTCCGGCAGTCCGCCGGCGTCGGACACGACACAGGGCACCCCGCACGCTCCGGCTTCCAGCGCCGCTCCGTGGTTCTCCGACCGCGACGGGCTGACGCTGACATCAGCCGCAGCGTAATACTGCCGTACGTCGATGACGCCGGCGAACCAGTCGACGGTCGGATCGGCCGTCACGTCGAAACGTCGTAGCAGGTCCTGCCGGTGCTCCTCACCGGACGTGTCCCAACCCCCACCGACCAGGATCAGCCGGGAGCGGGGACAGTCCTGGGCGAACGACCGCCACGCCGCGAGTAGCACGTCGTGACCCTTGATACCGGTTCCCCGGTGCACCATCGACTTGGGGGCGTACACGTACGCCACCATGACCGCCACGAACACGTCTGCCGGTAGACCCAGCCGGCGACGCGCGGCGGCCCGGGTGGCGGCGTCCGGCGGGCGGAACAGCCGGGTGTCCACCCCGTACGGCACCGCCGCCAGCGCGTCACCACGACTGCCGATCGACCGGTAGAGGTCGGCGGTGTGCGTGCTGCCGGCGATCACGAGGTCGTCCAGCCGGGCCAGGAGGCGCTCCGCAGTGCGGATCGGCGCCGCCTCCAGAAAGAGCGGACCGGGCACCATGAAGACCCTGACGACGTCGAGCCCGAGCAGGCTCAACCGGACCGCCAGCGCCGCGTGGTAGTGGTGGTAGTGCACCACGTCCGGCCGCAGGCGACGCAGCAGCCGACGTAGCGACAACAGCTGCATGGCCGTCGCCAACGTCGGGCGGAACCGAAACCGGAACGGCGAGTCGATCATCGGCACCCCGGCCCGGTGCAACTGTTCGCGCAACCGGCCCGGACCGGCAGGCAGCACGACCGTCACCTCGTTGCCGCGCCGACGCAGCTCCTCGACCTGGGGCACGATCCACCGGCCGCCCTCGGCTGTCTTGAGTATCACGACCACCCGCATGTCTGACGCCTCCCTCGATACCGGCGGCACCCGTCGCGACCGCCAACGGACCTTCATCGCGCGGGCACCCCCCTGACCACCGCGCCGGGCAGCACGTCACGCACGACACACGCGCCGGCGCCGACCGTGGCTGCGGCACCGACCCGGCGGCCCTGAAGAATCGCCGCAGTCGTCCCCACCAGGACGGCTTCGTGCAACGTGCAGGATCCGGAGACAGCCGCCAGCGGTCCGACCGAGCCGTAGTCCGCGACGGTCGTATCGTGGCCGACCACGCCGTTCTGGTTGATGTGCACGTGCCGGCCGAGTGTCACGTTGGTGGTCACTCGGGCACCGGCGAACAGCACCGAACCCGCGCCGATCCGGCTATCCAGACCGACCGTGGCGCTGGGATGGATCAAGGTGGCGGCAACCAGCGGTTCCGCCGCCGGCCGGGCAGCGTCGATCCGCCGGCCTACCGCCCGGCGGTACGCCGGCAGGCCGATCCCGATCACGTACGCCGGCGGGACACCCTGCCCGGTCAGCCAGTCCACGGCGCCGAGCAGCACGGCACCGAGCCGGTCGAGGCGGTCCTTGTTGGCCGGGCTGGGATCGTCGTCGACGAATCCGATCACCCGCCACGCCGGTGCCGGACCGGCCCGGTTGACGGCCTCGACGATGCCGAACACCTCACGGCCGTGCCCACCGCAGCCGACGATCACCAGGTCCCGAACGCTCATCGGCCGATCCGGTGTCCGTCGAGGAACGCCTCGATCGCCGCGAGCACCCGGCCGATCTGCTCGTCGGTCAACGACGAGCCGCTCGGCAGGGCCAATCCGGTCGCGAAGAGCCGGTCCGCCGCCCCGGTGAGGATCCGCGGCGCGGCAGCGAAGACCGGCTGCCGGTGCATCGGTTTCCAGACCGGCCGGGTCTCGATCCGCCGATCAGCGAGGTAGCAGCCCAGATCGGCGGCGTCCCAGCCGGCCTCGGCCGGTTCCACGATGATCACCGTGAGCCAGGCGTTGCCGCCGAGGTCCGCCTCGTCATCGAGATCGCCGAGCAGGCGTACCCCCGGAACGCCGGCGAGGGTCTTCGCGTACCGCTGACGGGTCTCCCTGCGGTGGGCGACCATCGAGTCGAGACGGTGCAGTTGTGCCCGGCCCAGCGCGGCGAGCAGGTTACTCAGCCGGTAGTTGTAGCCGATGTCGGTGTGTTCGTAGTGGGCCACCGGCTGGCGTGCCTGGCTGGCCAGGTATCGGCACCGGTGGGCGATCGCCTCGTCGTCGGTGACCACCATCCCACCCCCCGATGTCGTCATGATCTTGTTTCCGTTGAAGGAAAAGACCCCGGCCTGGCCGAAGCCGCCGGCGGGACGACCGCGCAGGCCGGCACCGAGCGCCTCCGCCGCGTCTTCCACGATCGGCAGGCCGTACGCCGCGCACAACGGGATGATCTCGTCGTAGTCGGCGCAGCGGCCGAACATGTCGACCGGCACCACCGCGCGTACCGGCGGCTGACCGGGCTCCCGCCGGGTCAGCGCTTCGGCCAGCAGGTCGACGTCGACGTTGCCGGTCCGTGGATCGCAGTCGACGAAGACCGGCTGGGCACCGGTGTAGACGATGGCGTTCGCGGTGGCGACGAAGGTCAGGGTGGGTACCGCCACCGCCTGGCCCGGCCCCACTCCGAGGGCCAGCAGGGCCAGATGCAGACCGGCGGTCGCCGAGTTGACCGCGACCGCGTGAGCGGCCCCGACGCGCCGGGCCAGCTCCTGCTCGAAGGCGTCCACCTCCGGACCGGACGGGGCGACCCAGCCGGAGCGCAGCGTCCGGACCAGGAACTCCTCTTCGAGCATGCCGACGTCCGGCGGGGACAGGTAGATCTGCCGGGTCATCGCGCGGCTCCGGAGAAATGTCCTGGTCGCGGGCTAGGCTGGCCTGGTCGCGGCCGGGTCGATGGCTGCGTCCGACTGGCCGGCTCGGTCCGGCGGCCGGTCGCGGAGACATCGGATTGGCTGGCGTTGATGACCACTGATCGGTTCACCATCCTGTTCGTGTGCCGGGCGAACATTTGCCGCTCGCCGCTTGCTGAACGGCTGACCCGGTACGCCGTGCAGACCCGGTTGGGCGCGGACCGGGCCGATGTCGCCGCGTACAGCGCCGGCATCGAAGCGCTGACCGGCCGGCCGATGCATCCGTATACCGAGCAGGTCCTGCGAGAACGCCAGGCGGATCCGGACGGGTTCGCCAGCCGGCAGGTGAATGCCGCCATGCTGGCCCGCGCGGATCTGGTGCTGACCGCCAGCCGCCGGCACCGGGCGTACTGCGTCGCGCTGGCCCCGGCCGCGCTGACCCACACCTTCACCGTCCGCCAGTTCGGACGGCTGGCCCAGGCCGCGCTCCTGTCACCGGCTACCTCGTCACCCGACGCCGCCGGCCGGGCCAGGTCGTTGGTGGCTGCTGCGGCGGCCGCTCGCAGCCGGGTACAGCCGGTCTCCGCCGAGCAGGACGACCTCGCCGACCCGGTGCTGCGGCCGGTCGGGGACTTCCGGATGTGCGCCAGCCAGATCGACCAGACCATCGACATCCTGCTGGACATCATCACGAAGTCTTGACCGGTACGCCAACGTCCGCCGTCGCTTGGTCCTCGGCGGCCGTCATGGTGTCGGAAACCGCGACCGCCTGACGCTGCCGGGCCGGAGCGGCCGGGTTGGCGGACCGACGCCGGCGGCCGTGCTCGTGGTAGTAGTAGTTGTAGGCACCACTGCGGTGTGGCGTCATGTTCAACACGCAGCCGAGCAGCCGGGCGTCCACCGCGCGTAGCGCGGCGACCGCCGTCCGCAGGTGCGTCTCGGTGGTCTTGGCGCACCGTCCCACCACGATCACGCCGTCCACTTGGGCGGCGATCGGCGCCGCGTCGGTGACCGGCGCCAGCGGCGCGGTGTCCACGATGACCACGTCGAACCGGCTGCGCAGCGTGGCGAGCAGGTCCGCCATCTGCTGTGAGCCGAGCAGTTCGCTCGGATTCGGCGGGATGAAGCCACTGGGCAGCAGCGTCATCCCGCTGTCCCCCCATGGTTGCAGTACGTCGTCGAGTTCGGCCTGCCCGGCGAGCACATTCGTCAGCCCGACCGCGCCCTCCATGTTCAGGTAGGAGGCCGCCTGAGGCCGGCGCAGGTCCGCCTCCACCAGCAACACGGAGTTGCCCGCCTCGGCGAAGGTCAATGCCAGGTTCGCCGCAGTGGTGGTCTTGCCCTCCTCAGGCATCGCACTGGTCACCACCAGGCTGCGCACCGGCTTGTCGACGTCGGCGAACTGTAGGTTGGTCCGCAGTTGGCGGAACGCCTCGGCCCGCGCCGAGTGTGCCTGCCGGCCGATGATCAGCGGGTCGCGCCGGGCCGCGTTGTCCAACGGGATCGTGCCGAGCACCCCGGTCGCGGTGACGTCGCGCATCTGATCGACCGTGCGCACGGTATCGTCGAGCATCCCGCGCAGCAGTGCCAGGCCGACCCCGCTGAGCAGCCCGAGGAACAGGCCCAGGCTGATGTTGCGCACCGGTTGTGGCGAGACCGGCACCGGGTTGAGTAGCGGGCCGGCGATCACCTCGACCTTGATCGCCGGCCGGTCGGCGCCCGGGGAGGTCTCCAGTTGCTGGACCAGGCGGACGAACTCAGCGACGATCGCCTCGGCGACCTGCTCCGAACGGTTCGGCGAGCTGTCGGTCACCGTCGCCTGCAGCAGGACCGTATCCGGCACCGGGCGGGCGCTGACCCGCGACTGCACCTCGCCGGCGGTCAGGCCGAGACTGTGCCGGTTGACCACGGTCTCGGCGAGCCGGCTGCTGGTGAGTAGGCCGCCGTAGGACTTGACCCGCTGCTGGGAGAAGAGTCCGCCCTGGTATGCGTCGGTCACCCCCTGGCTGCTGGAGGTGGAGACGAAAAAGGTGACCGAGGTGGCGTACTGCGGGGTGGTCCGGACATTGATCAGCACGGCGGCGCCGACCGCGACGGTCACGGCGGCGAGTACCCAGAACCATCGCTTCCGCACCGCGTCGAAGTAGTCACGCAGTTCCATCGGTACGGCCTCCCAAAGATACTGCTCCGTCATGGTCAGCACCATCTTGTACCAATCTGCACTGGCAAACGGGGTTTTCTGGTCAAATAGTGTCATTGCTGCGCTATCCATCCGGAGTGAACACCGCAGGCACTGCCGGCCGTACCCGGCGGAGGCCCGTACGCCGACTGAACGGGGCTGGAATGCAGACATCGACCCGAGCCGCTGACACCACCACCCGCCGCAACCGGGAACGCGCCGTCGCACCGATGTGGCTGGTGGACCTCGGCGCCTGGTGCGCCGGCCTGATCGTCGCCGTCTGGACCCGCTACGAGTTCGCCCTCGCCGGAACACACCTCAACGGTCTGCTCCTGGTCGCACTGGCCGCGATCGTGCTGCACACGGTGGCCGGTCACCTCAACTACCTGTACCGGGACCGGTACCGGCTGGGCAGCTTCGACGAGGTGTGGGCGGTATCCCGCTGCGTGCTGGCCACCATGGTCCTGCTGCTGCTGCTCGACCTCGCCGCACCACAACGGCCGGTGCCGGCCAGCGCACCGCTGGTCGGTGGCTGCCTGGCCCTCGTCCAGATGCTCGGCGTCCGGTACCTGCGCCGGCTGCACCGGCAACGGCGCCGTCGACCCGCCGGCCGAAACATCCAGCGGGTGCTGCTGTTCGGTGCCGGCGCCGCCGGCCAGTCGCTGCTCCGGGCGATGCTGGACGAGCCGAGCGGGCGGTACCTGCCGGTGGGGCTGCTCGACGACGACCCGGCGAAACGGCAGCTACGGCTCAGCGGGGTGCCGGTACTGGGCAGCCGACAAGACATCCCGGCCGTCGCCGCCCGTACCGGTGCCACCACCGTCGTCGCCGCGGTCGCCAACGCCGACGCCGCGCTGATCCGGGAAGTACGCCACCTCGCGAACCAGGCCGGTGCCCGGTTCAAAGTGGTCCCGTCGGTCGGCGAACTGCTGGAGAACGAGCCGGCCGTCACCGACCTGCGCGACCCCGACTTCAGTGACCTGCTCGGTCGGCACCAGATCGAGACCGACCTCGACTCGATCGCCGGCTATCTGACCGGCAAACGGGTGCTGGTCACCGGGGCCGGCGGCTCGATCGGCTCCGAGCTGTGCCGACAGATCCAGCGGTTCCAGCCCGGTGAGCTGATGATGCTCGACCGCGACGAGTCCGCGCTGCACGCCGTACAACTGTCGTTGCGCGGCCGGGCACTGCTGGACAGCCCGGACCTGATCCTCGCCGATCTGCGCGACAGCGACACGATCCGGCAGATCATGCGCGCCCGTCGCCCCGAGGTGGTCTTCCACGCCGCCGCGCTCAAACATCTCACGCTGCTGGAACGTCACCCGGGTGAGGCTGTGAAGACCAACGTGTGGAGCACCCAGACCTTGTTGGAGGCCGCATCCGGTGTGGAGCGTTTTGTGAACATCTCCACCGACAAGGCCGCCGACCCGACCAGTGTGCTCGGCTTCTCAAAGCGGATCACCGAGCGGCTCACCGCCTTCGCGGCCAGCGCCAACCCGGGTACGTTCCTCAGCGTCCGGTTCGGCAACGTGCTCGGCAGCCGCGGCTCGGTGCTGCACGCGTTCCTCGCCCAGGCGGCGGCCGGCAAGCCGATCACCGTCACCGACCCGGACGTGACCCGGTACTTCATGACCATCCACGAAGCGGTGCAACTGGTCATCCAGGCAGCCGCGATCGGCCGCGACGGCGAGTCACTGGTGCTCGACATGGGTGATCCGGTACGGATCGCCGACGTCGCCCGCAGCATCGCCGGGCAGTACGACAATCCGGTCAGTATCATCTACACCGGGCTGCGCCCTGGCGAGAAACTGCACGAGGACCTGCTCGGTACCGGCGAGCCGGACAACCGGCCACTGCACCCGCTGATCTCCCAGGTCCCGGTGCCGGCGCTGGACCCGGTGCACGTGCACCTGCTCGACCCGTACGGCCGGCCGGACGATCTCGTTGACGAGCTGGCCGCGCTCTGTGAGCCGCACCGGCCGCTGGTCGGCGCGCGTCGGCAGCGTGGCGCTGCCCCGGCCGACATGCTCGCCGCAGACAGCGACGGCAGTCTCGCCTCGCCGGACTACCCGCCCGGCACCCCAATCGTCAGCAACAACGGGTCCACCGGGACGGTCTGACCTGACCTGGTGGCCGGTCAGAGCGCCGCTGGTGGCTCGGACGGTGGGTCGGCCACCGTGGCTGACAGATGCAGGGACAGCTCCTGCACCAGGTCGTCCATGCTCTGTCCGATCTGCGCCCGGACCAACGTGAGCGCCGACTCGGCGAACGCGAGGCGGTCGCCGCCACCTCATGACAAGACGATTGGGCTGGCTGCCGACCTGGTGGCGGCGGATCGGGCCGCGACGCCGCTCCAGTCGATCAGATCCCACAGGCGGTCGAGGTAGTCCGGACGAACATCGCGGTACTACAGGTAGTAGGCGTGCTTCCAGGCGCTACCGCAGTAGCAACTACACCTCAACTGCGTCAATGCCGGGTCACCTCGACGCGCCCGGCCCGATCGTCGTCCAGACCGCCTCCACCTCGCCACCGCGTACCGCCGTCACCTCGCCAAGGCCGGCGAACACCATGCAGACGTGGTTCGGAACCACCTGCACCCGCTGCCCGACCGTGAGCGGACTCGGCTGCCCCGGCCCGGCCCACCGCAGCCAACCGTGCTCCTCGGAAAGCCGGTCGATCCGCCACCCGGGCAACCCCACCAGCAGCCCGTGGCCGCCATAGGCATCGAGATGCGCCGATGCCGGCAGCCCGTCCTGGCCGAACGTCTTCGACCCCGCGTCGATGCAGGCACGGTGCGGCTCCGGATGACTGACCACGGTGGCGAGGACCCGCACCGCGCAGGTCGCAACGGTGGCATTGCCGAGCGCGATCTGCCCCAGGTCGTTGAAGGCGTAGATGCCGGGCCGGATCTCAGTCACCCCGGGCTCGGCCACCACGGTCCGGGCGGAAGCGGAAGCACCTAGCGACACCGTCGACAGGGTCAGCCCGGCCGACCGGATCGCGGCCGCGGTATCCACCATGACATCGGCCGCCTCCTGTGACCGCCGGGTCAGATCCGCACGGTCAGTCGCCGCGTACACCGATCCCTCGTACGTCATCACCCCGGTCAACCGAACGCCGGGCAGCTCGGCGATGTCCCAGGCGATCCGCGCGGCATCCGCCGGCGCCACCCCACACCGACCCAGACCACTGTCGACAATCAGCAGTACGTCCAACAGCCGTCCGGCAGCGGCAAACGCCTCCCCCAGCGTCCGGGCACCGGCGACGCTGTCCGCGCCGACGGTCAGCTCACAGCGCTGCGCCAACCGTACGGCGCGTTCGGCCTTGTCCCGGCCGACCAGCGGATAGGCCACTGTCATCCGGGTCACCCCGGCCGCGGCGAACGCCTCGGCCTCACCAAGCTTCGCCACACAGATGCCGTCCGCCCCACGATCCAGCTGCATCGACGCAAGCCGAGGCACCCGGTGGGTCTTGGCATGCGGCCGCAACCCCACCTGATGCAGTTGGCACAGTCCAGCCATCTCGTCGAGGTTGCGCTCCAAAACGTCGAGGTCGAGCAGCAGATTGGGAGTCTCCAGGCCGGCCGGCACGGCGAACAGGTCCGGCGTAGCGGTCTGCGGTCGGGTATGGGTGGTCACGGCGTCTCCGGCAGTCGTCGTCGCGGTACGAGCGTATCCGTCGCCCATCCTGCCGTACCGCGATGGTCATGCGACGACCCCGCAACGTGGTGTCGCGCTCACCCGCGCGTACCGGCCAGCAGCCAGTACGGTCGGTAGTCGTCGAGCTGGGTGTCGTGCCCAACCGGAGCGTTGCTGCCGACGTGCTCGTGCCGGCCGATCCGCACCCCGGTCTCGGAATCGAGCCGGGCCAGGCCACAGCACCGTGGGGGTCCGAGATCGGCATCCTGGCAGACCGCCACCGTGCCACGACCCGTGCAGCCGAGCACCTTGTGCGCACCCGCTGCCTCGGCGGTGGCCAGGGTTTCGCCGACTTGACCCCGCATCCGTCGAGAGCCGGCATACCCCAGATCCTTCGGACCCGAAACGGACCAGCGGCGCTTGTCCTCCGACGCGAGTCGCCACAAGTCGGACATCACTCGGGTCCATCCGGTGCTACGGCGACGGCCTGGATCTCGATGAGCAGGTGCGGGTGGGGCAGTTGGTGGACGGCGACGGTGG
>NZ_JBHMIQ010000026.1:0-95961 GCF_048060315.1 Micromonospora sp. LOL_013 | reverse complement strand
CGTGTACGTGCCGGCCCAGTCCGCCCACCACGACGGGTGGGTACTCCCAGGACAGCATCAGGATCCGGCGGCGTCCGTCGGCGGCGTCGCCGGCGGACGGCAGCGGCGGGTGCGGTCGGGACGTCGGGACCGGACGGCACAGGCCGTCCTGAGTGACCAGTGCGTTGGCGAACTGGTCGCCGACCCGCAGGGGCATCGCGATCTTCTCCATCCATCTCGAACAAGTGCGGGTGCGCCGGCGCCGGTGACGGCAAGACAGGCGGTGAGAGGGTGCTGCGGCGGTGATCTGGTGCTGCGCGACGAGGTCGAGCGGTGGCCGATGGCCGTGGCGCGAGTGAGAAGAGGTGGCCGACGGCCGGTGGCGGGCGGACTGCCATGCTGCGGTGCGTGGTGCCGCCGTTTTCAAGGAAACGACATCCGGACCGGATCCGCATCCCGTAGGTACCGGAGGTGACCGAAGACACTCGGCCCCGGGTCGCCGGTGCCCCTGATGCCCGGCCGGTTGGCAGTCAGCGGCGGCAGAGTGCCAGCGGACCCGGCCGGTCGGGGGCCGGGTCTACCGGATCGGCGGTGTCGGTCATCGCCATCGGCGGTGTCAGCAGCAGGATCCCGACACCGGCGGTACCGCAGGCGCACACCAGCAGCACCATCGCGACCGGTCCGTCGGCGAAGCGTTCCCCGAACAGGGCCACCCCGATCACCGCCGACGCGAGCGGGTTGGCCAGCGTGACAGTGGCCAGCGGCGCGCCGAGGCCGCCGCCGCGGTAGGCGAGCTGTGACAGCAGCACCCCGGCGATGGCCATCGCGGCGACGGCCGGCACGGTCGGGCCGATCAGGGCGGCCGCTGCGTGTTCGGCGTACTCGCGGGTCACCGCGTGGGTCAGCGCGGATGCGACGGCGAACGCGATGCCGGCGCCGGTGGCGTACAGCAGGCTCCGGGGCACCGGGCGGCGCAGTGCCGCGGTGCCGGCGATCATCGCGGTGAGCACGACGGCGCTGGCCACGATCAGGACGGTGCCGTCCGCTGCGGTCATCCCGTCGCCGCTGCCCGGCACCGTCAGGCTGAGCAGCAGGAGCAGACCGAGTACGGCCGCCGCAGCACCGACCCACTGCCGGGCGGCGACCCGCCGGGTGGTGAACGCGGCGCCGATCGGCAGGGCCAGCACAAGCGTCAGGACGCCGAGCGGCTGCACCACCGACAGGGGGCCGTACGCGAGCGCCGCCACGTGCAGAAGCGCGCCGGCGGCGTTCAGCGCCACCGACAGCCACCAGCGGCGGGCCCTTAGCAGCGCCCGGACGACCGCCCGCCAGGGGGTCTGGGCCCCGAGTCGGACGGCGAGCCGTTCCTGGACCACGGCGCCGAGGGCGTACGCGAGGGCCGAGGCGACAGCGAAGGCCACGGAGATCAGTAGGTCGGTCACGACCGGGCCCGTCGGCACCCTTGGCGCGTCATCGTCCCATGATCCCTCACCCGACGCCGGTCACCCTCACCCCGTCGGGGGGCAGTTGTCTCCGTCTCACGAAGTACCTCGCTGTCGGGGTTCCTCCGTCTGACGGAGGACGGAACCGGAGTGAATCTCCGGGTGGTGGCCGGAACGCTCAGATCAGAACGCTCAGGCCAGAACGACGACCAGCCCGGCGAGTGCGACCAGGAAGAGGAGTCCGAGGACCGCTTGGAACAGCAGCGCCGGACCGAGGTGCGACCAGACGGTCGGGGTCCGTGGGTTGAGGAACTGGCCGGTGGTGAGGTTGACGATGCGTTCCACCCGGGGCGGCAGCTCGGGATCCTTCTGCCGGCGTACCGTCACCTGCACGTGGTCGGCCGGGTCGAGGGCACTCTGCGGCACATGTCCGTGGATTTCCATCTCGCACAGCACCCCGACGGTGTCCCGGATGTGCAGGGGGGTCACCAGGAACTCAGGTCCGTTGCGCAGCTCCTTCCACTTGCGGCGAGCGGCGGTGGAGCCGCTTCCGGCCAGGCGGATCGAGGCGAGCACCGCGCCGAGCGCTCGGATCACCCCGGCCGCCGCGAGGACCCCGATCAGGATGGGCTGACCGACTTTGATCGGCCGGGAGTAGCCGCCGACCAGACGGACCACGTGTCCGGTGATGATCGGCCCGGTCCGGTGGACGGCTCGCTCGGGGAAAAGTTCGGGATCCATCCATCACCACCCAATGTTTGTCTTTTTTCACGCATTGTATCGAGGTGGTCGAGTGAATGCTGTGAATGAATGGGTTCATGGGGGAGGAGGTGGTTGATTTGAGGTGATTCGTCGAGCTGTCCGGGTATGCCGGCGGAGAGAGGAGGGGGTACGTCATGGATCTGTCCTTCCTACGGCCGCTCTACGCCCGGCCCGGACCGTGGGCGTCGGTTTACCTGGACGCCTCACACGACACCGAGGACGCGGTGGACGCGCTCGAACTGCGCTGGCGAGCGCTGCGTGATCAGTTGAACCAGCAGGGCGCCGATCCGGCGACGGTCGTGGCGCTGGGCGCGGCGGTGACCCGACATGTGCCCCGCGCCGGTGAGTACGGCCTCGCGCTCAGCGCCGCCAGCGGCGACGTGGTACTGCACAATTACCTGCCGGCGCCGCCCCCGCATGACCTCGCCACGGTCGGCCCGCTTCCGCACGCGATGCCGCTGGTCGCCCAGCGGGGCGAGGAGATCAGCTGGCTGCGGGTCCTGGTCAGTCGTACCGGGGCCGAGATCGACGCGGTCAGCGCCGGCGGGTTGCCCCGGCAGGCCGGCGTCGACGGTCCGGCCGCCCACCCGATCCGCAAGGTCAAACCGGGGGCCTGGTCCCAGGCCCGGTTCCAGCGGGCGGCCGAGGTGTCGTGGCGACGCAACGCCGGTGCCAGCGCCGCGGCGACGGCGGCATTGGCCGACCAGATCGGGGCCGAGGTGCTGGTGGTCGCCGGCGACCCGGAGGCACGCCAGCTCATGGTCGGCCAGCTGCCGAGGCGCTGGCAGTCGCGTACGGTGCAGACCGATGCCGGGTCGCGGGCGGTGGGTGCCGACCCCGAGCCGTTGACCGAGGCCACCATCCAGGCCATCGCCGCAGTGGCCGCCGAGCACACCGACCGGGCACTTGACCGCTACGGCGCGCAACAGGGTCGGGGCGATGGGCTGCCCGCCGTGGTCGACGCGCTGCAGCGGGCTCAGGTCGACACGCTGCTGCTGGTCGACGACCCCTCCTCGACCCAGCGGGTCTGGATCGGCCCGGAGCCGACCCAGATCGCCCTGGATCCGGCCGACCTGGCCGTCATGGCGGTGGACGAGCCCTGCGAGGTCCGCGCCGACGCGGCGCTGCTGCGCGCGCTGGCGGCCACCGACGCCGATCTGGTGCTGGTCGGTCCCGGTGACGCGGATCTGGCCGGCGGGGTCGGCGCCGTGCTGCGGTATTCCGATCCAATCACCAGCTGAGCGCACTGCCGGTGCGTCGGCAGCCGTCCTCGGCGTGGAATTTTCATGGCATTCGGATCGGGTGGCGTTGTCACTGCAAGTAGGGTCCGGCTTAGTGAGGGCGTCCGTCCGGTGCTGGACCGGACTCGCGACCCGATCAATGTGCCGGAATGCGGAGCTCAGGGCCGGATCACCGGGGAGGGGCGAAATGTCCGGACAAAGACGTACGGTAACTCGTTCGGAACACGCGCTGGAGGACCTCGACGGAGCAGCTCTGTCCTACGCGGCCCGATTCGCCGACCAGGCTGAGAATCGGCGCCGGGATCTGCGAGAGGAACTCGTCCAGCTGGCCCTGCCGTTCGCCGGTCGGCTGGCCCGGCGTTACCGCGGTCGCGGCGAGCCGCTGGAGGATCTCGAGCAGGTCGCCCGGCTCGGGCTGGTCAAAGCGGTGGACCGCTACGACCCAGACCGTGGCTCGTTCACCGCCTACGCGGCGGTGACCATCACTGGGGAGATCAAACGCCACTTCCGGGACCGGACCTGGGGCGTACACGTGCCCCGCCGGCTACAGGATCTCACCATCGAGGTGAGCCAGGCGACCGCGGTGCTGACCAGCGAGCTGTCCCGGTCGCCGACCGTCGCCGAACTCGCCGAGCGGCTGGACACCTCCGAAGAGGACATCCTCGCGGCCCTGGAATCCGCCGCCGGCTACACACCCGCGTCGCTGAACGGGCCGGTCGGCGACGACGGACCCGCCGAGCTGGGCGACATGTTCGGCGCGCTGGACGCCGACCTGGAGTCCGTCGACGACCGGCTCACGGTCAGCGGGCTGCTCTACCGGCTGCCGGCCCGGGAACGCCGGATCCTCGCCATGCGCTTCTACGGCAACTACACCCAGTCGGACATCGCCGCCGAGTTCGGCATTTCCCAGATGCATGTCTCCCGGCTGCTGTCCCGGACCCTGACCTGGCTGCGCCAGGCGATGCTGACCGACGCCCCGCCCCGGTGGGATTCCGGGATCGCCCAGCCGGAGCCGGCCGACGTCGCGCTGACCGTCTCCGTGCGGCGCGCCGACGGCCGGACTGAGATCGGCCTGACCGGCGAACTCGACCGGGAGGCGGCCGAACGGGTCCGCGACGGACTGGTCGACGCGGTCCGGGCCGCCGGCCCCGACGCCGAGGTCCTGGTCGACCTGGACGGCGTCGGCTTCGTCGACGCCGCCGGCATCGCCGCGTTGCTGGCCAGCCACGAGGCCGCCCGCCGGGCGGCGGTACGGCTACGGTTCACCCGGCCCCAGCCCTATGTGCGACGCAGCCTGACCGTGGCCGGCCTGGCACCGCTGTTCGCCGTGGTCTGAGCCGGTTTCGCCCCGCTACCTCGATCGGGGGAACCGGTGCCGGCTGGCGCTGGCGGCGTTACCGGCGCCGATAGCGTGCCGACCGTGAAACAACGTGGAAACCGCTTGGTCGCGGCAATCGTCGCAGGCGCGGGCACGTTCGCCTTCGGCATCTCCGGAGCTGGGGACGATACGTCGAACTCCGGTGCCATCGCACTGGTCGGGTTGGTGGTCGGTCTGATCGTTTTCCACGCCACCAAGCCGAGTGCGGGAAGCAAATAGCCTGGTCGGCGGTTCCGGCCGGGCTCGGCGTCAGCCGGCAGCCGCGGTGGTCGCCAGCGCCCGCCGGTGCTGGCCCAACGGGGGCCGTTCCTGGACCGACACGTCGCTGACGACGATCTCGCGTTCCAGATTGCTCAGCGCCTCGGCCTCGCCGCGCCGGAACTGGGTGAGCAGGCCGCCGGGCGGACGCTCCGAGACCACCCAGCCCTTTCGGTGGAGCCGCGACCAGGCCGTCAACAGGATCTGGGCGGACATCCGCCCCAACGCCTCGGTGCTCTGGTGCCGGTGCCGCCGCTCGCCGAGATCGACCTGAGCCAGGGAGTCCAGCCCACAGACGTCGAGCAGGTCGATCAGCATCGCGGTCTCTACCCCGTAGCCGGAGACGAACGGGATCTGTTCCAGCACATCGCGTCGGCCGGCGTACTCGCCGGCCAACGGCTGGACGAATCCCGACAGGTCCGGCCAGAAGAGGTTGAACAGCGGTCGAGCCATGATCTCCGTGACCCGGCCACCGGCATCCGCCTCGACGTCACTCGACCGCACCAGCGGCCGGTGGTAAAAGCCCTTGACAAAGCTGACCGACTCATCGGTGAGCAGCGGGCCGAGCAGCCCGGTCACGAAGGCCGGCTGGAACTCCCGCAGGTCGGCGTCGACGAAGGCGATCAGATTCCCGTCGGTGGCGGCCAGCCCGGCCCAGAGCGCGTCACCCTTGCCCTCCAGTCGCGGCAGCCCTCGGGTCATCTCGTCCTGGCCGACGACCCGCGCGCCGGCGGCGGCGGCCACGGCCGCCGTGCTGTCGTCGGACCGGGAGTCGACCACCACCACGTCGTCGACCAGCGGCACCCGGTCCACCAGGTTCCCGACGATCGACTCGACGATGGCGCCGACGGTGGCCTCCTCGTTGCGGGCCGGCAGTACGACGCTCACCCGCCGGCCGGTCCTGGCCTTGGCCATGGCCAGTTCCCAGGGCGTCCACCGGCCCGCCGTCCCGGTGCGACGGGCGGCCCAGTCCGCAACCGTGGGAGCGACGGCCGTTCGCGCGTACCCCATGATCCACCCCCCGTGACGACACTCGATCAGCTGCTGGCTACCCCGCCCAGCGGGCGGTATGCGTCGTCCGATCGGGTTGGGCCGCCACGCCTGAGCGTCCTGGGGCGGGTGGGGCACCGCGAGCCGGACGCGTCGCGTAGCGTTGACGTTCATGGGTGTGTCGCAGCGTCTGAAGAGTCGGTTCCGGCGTTTCCTCCAGCGGCCGGGCAGCACGGTCGACCTCGCTCCGTTGGCGAAACTGCTCCCCGACATCGCCGGCCGGGAGGACGACCTGCGGGCGCTCGACGACGCCGAGTTGACCGCCGAGGCCGGCCGGGCCAACGAGTTCGTCGACCTCTGCGCCGTCGGCCGGGAGGCTGCCCGGCGGGCGATCGACGAGCGGCCGTTCGACGAGCAACTGCTCGGCGCAATGTCCCTGCTGGCCGGCAAGGTCGCGGAGATGGCCACCGGTGAGGGCAAGACCCTGACCGCCACGGTCGCCGCCTACGGGCATGTGCGGCGGGGCAACGGCCCGGTGCACGTGCTGACGGTCAACGACTACCTCGCCCGCCGAGACGCCGAGTGGATGGCGCCGGTCTACCAGTTGCTCGGGCTGACCGTCGGCTGGGTCACCGAGAGCAGCAGCCCCGAGCAGCGGCGGACCGCGTACCAGCGGGATGTCACCTACGTGTCGGTGAGCGAGGCCGGCTTCGATTTCCTGCGTGACCAGTTGGTCACCGATATCGCCGACCGGGTCCAGCCACCGCTGTCCACGGCGATCGTCGACGAGGCCGACTCGATCCTCATCGACGAGGCTCGGGTGCCGATGGTGCTGGCCGGGGCAGTCGTCGGTGAGCAGGACCCGGTGCACGCCGCCGCCACACTGGTACGCGGGCTGCGCGCCGGCCGGGACTACGAGGTCGCCGACGACGGCCGCAGCGTCGCGTTCACCTCCACCGGGCTGGCCGCGGTCGAGGCCAAGCTGGACGGCGTCGACCTGTATGCCGACGACAACGTCGGGCAGCTGTCCGCGATCCACGTCGCCCTGCACGCCCACGCGTTGCTGCACCGCGACGTCGACTACATCGTCCGCGATGGCGCCGTGGAACTGGTGGACGAGATGCGCGGCCGGGTGGCGCAGCGCCGCCGATGGCCGGACGGGCTGCAGGCGGCAGTCGAGGCCAAGGAGGGTCTGAACGCCACGGCCGAGGGCGAGGTGCTCGGCACCATCACCGTGCAGGCGTTCGTCGCGGCGTACCGCACCCTGTGCGGGATGACCGCGACGGCGGTCCTCGTCGGCGACCAGCTCCGCGAGTTCTTCAAGCTGGAGGTGGCGGTGATCCCGCCACACACCCCGTGCGTACGGATCGACGAGCCGGACCGGATCTACGCCACCCGCGCCGAGAAGGACGAGGCGCTGGTCGCCGAGATCAGCTCGGCCCACGCCACCGGGCGTCCGGTTCTGATCGGCACCCTCGACGTCAAGGAGTCGGAGAGCCTGGCGGCGTCGTTGGGCGAGGCCGGCGTTGCCTGCGTGGTACTCAACGCCAAGAACGACGATGAGGAAGCCGCGATCATCGCCGAAGCCGGTGCGCTGGGGGCGGTGACGGTCTCCACCCAGATGGCCGGGCGCGGCGTGGACATCCGCCTCGGCGGCAGCGACCAGGCCGACCGGGACCAGGTCGCCGAGCTGGGCGGGCTGTACGTGATCGGCAGCGGCCGGCACGACAGTCGGCGGGTGGACAATCAGTTGCGCGGCCGGGCCGGTCGCCAGGGCGACCCGGGTGGCTCGGTGTTCTTCGTCAGCCTGGAGGACGACCTGGTCGTCCGGCACGCCCCGGACGCGATCCCACCCTCGCCGCGGATGACGCCCGACGGCATCGTCCAGGACGAGCAGGTTGACTTCGCCATCGAACACGCCCAGCGGATCGCTGAGGGTGTCGACTACGAGATCCACCGGAACACCTGGCGCTACAGCGTGGTGATCGAGCAGCAGCGCAAGGCGCTCGCGGAGCGGCGTGAGCGGCTGCTGACCACCGAGGTCGCCGCGCTGATGCTGATGGACCGGTTCCCGCAGCGGTGCGCCGAGATGGACGAGGATCTGCTGTCGCGGGCCGCCCGTTCGATCGCCCTCTACCACCTGGACCGGCTCTGGACCGAACACCTCGCCGAACTGTCCGAGGTGCGCGAGGGCGTGCATCTGCGGGCACTCGGCCGGCTCGATCCACTCGACGAGTTCCACCGGGCGGCCGTGCCCGCGTTCAACCAGCTGATTCCGGAGATCGAGGCCCGCACCGTCGCGACTTTCGAACAGACCGAGTTCGACGAGGACTGGCAGCCCGACGAGGCCCAACTGGTACGGCCCAGTGCGACCTGGACCTACCTGGTGCACGACAACCCGTTCGGCTCCGAGCTGGACCGGCTGATCTCGTCCGTTGGCCGCCGGCTCAGTGGCAGCGGCCGCCGCTGAGCGCGGCCGGGTGCGATCGCGTTGGCTCAGGCCGATCCGGCGGACAGCAGGCTGGCCGTACTGGAGACCGCCGCCCTGCTGCGGGAGTTGACCGCCGGCATGATTCGGTGCACCGATTTCGATCAAGCGGTGGAGCATCTCGCCGTGGTCGGCCGGAGTACGGCGACGTGATCGGCCCGGCGATCGGCACCGTGATGACCCAGCGGCGGTGCCCGGCCGGGGAGGCGCTCGCGGTGCCGTTGCCGGAGGTCGCCAAGCGGCTGGTGGCGTCGGCGCTGCGGACCGACAGCCAGCAGCGGTGATGGTGGGTGGGTTCGCGGCGGGAGATAATTGGGTAGCACGGGTGGTGTGACCGGTGTGACCAGTGGGAAGGGCGTGAGGGCGATGCAGGCGCAACTCCGCGTGCCCGGCCAGCCGATCCAGCCGATGCTGGTGACCCTGCCGTTCGGACTTTTCGTCTGTGCGGCCCTGTTCGACATCTCGGTGCTGGCCGGGGCACCCGACCTGTTCGGTGAGGTCGGCTACTGGACGTTGGTCGCCGGGCTGGCCGCGATGGCACTGACCGTGGCGGTGGGTCTGGTCGATCTCTGGGACGAGCCGTCCGGTCCGGTCCGTACCTCGCTGGTCCGGTTCAACCTGATCAGTACGGCGATGGGCGGGATGTTCCTGCTCGCCGGCCTGATTCGTACCTCTGGTCCGACGTCGTTGGCCGGCGTCCCGTTGTTGATCGTGGAGCTGGTCGGCCTCGGTGTGGGGGTGGCGGGGCTGCGTCACGGTACGGCTCTGCTGCGCCACGTCGGGGAGGTAGCGGCCGCCGACGAACGTGGCCGCCGGTCGGACGGGTTGGACGCGTTGGCCCGCCGCTAGCTGACTCCTCGCGACCGGGGCGCGCACGACCGTTGGGCGCCGGCTCAGCTGTCCAGCAGGTCCCGCATCCGGTTGATCTCGACTGCCTGCTCGGCAGCGATCGAGGTGGCGAGTTCCTCGATGGTCACGTCGATGCCACCGGTGAGAACCCGGTCGGACATTTCGACGGCGCCTTGGTGGTGGTCGGTCATCATCGCCACGAAGAGCTGGTCGAACTCGGCCCCCCGGGCGGCCGCTAGCTCCCGGACGGCCTGCTCGGTCTGCATCCCGGGCATCGTGTCGTGGTCGTGCCCACCGGCCGGTAACCGCCGGTCCCGCAGCCACTGCCGGAGTACGGTGATCTCGGCGGTCTGTCCTGCCCGGATGCGGTCGGCGAAGGCCCGTACCCCTGGGTCGGCACTGCGGTCGGCGGCGAGCGCTGCCATCTGCACGGCCTGGGTGTGGTGCGGGATCATCATCTGGACGTACCAGGTGTCCAGCGCGTTGTACTGCGGTGGATCGATGGTCACGTCCGTGGCAGGGCGCAGCTCGGCCGGCTCGCCGGGCCGGCCGGGCAGGATCACCGGCGGTGCGTTCGTGGTCCCGTCGGCGCCGGTGGATGTTCCCGCCGGCCCGGTCGCTGCGTCGTCGGTTGTGGCCGAGGTTGTCGCGGTGGTCCGCAGCACGACCACCGCGACGACGACCACGACCGGTATCAGGGCGAGCGCCAGTAGCCGTCGGTGCCGGCCGAGTGACAGTCGGGACATCGGGCCTCCCGGAGTGGACGGTCGCGATGCTATCCGGCCAACTCCATGTATCGATGTGATCACCGTCACATCGATGTTGGCAACTGGGCGGTATCGTCGCAGCATCATCAATCCCTTTCGAAGGGTGCCGCACATGATCAGACGTTCCCCACGAGGGCCGCGGCAGCTCCGGACCGTGGCAGTGGCGGCGATCGCCGTCCTGTTCGGTAGCACCGCGTTGGCGACACCTAGTCATGCAGGGACCCCGTTCGACGTCGACTGCGCTGACGCCACCGACGCGCTGGCGGTCGAGTTGTGCCTGGCCCAGGCATCGGCGGCGGGGACCGACGACCCCGGACTCGGCGTCGACGAGATCGACAGCAGTCGGAACCTGCGTCAGATCGCCAGCATGCCCAAGCCCGCGCCGTTCGACACCGAGTCCTCGTTGAACTCGGACCTTGCCTTCCAGGGCAGGTACGCCTTCGTCGGCAACTACAACGGCTTCGTGATCTACGACATCGCCAACCCGCGGCGGCCGCAGCTGGTGTCGCAGGTGGTCTGTCCGGGTGGGCAGAACGACGTGTCGGTCCACGGTGACCTGCTGTTCCTGTCCACAGACTCGTCGCGCAGTGACGACTCCTGTGCCAGTACCTCCCAGTCCGCGTCGGTGAAGGAGTCCTGGGAGGGCATCAAGATCTTCGACATTCGAGACAAGAGCAACCCTCGGTACGTCAAGTCCGTCGAGACGAACTGCGGCTCACACACCCACACCCTGGTGCCGGCGAAGAGCCGTGGTTCTGTCTATCTCTACGTCTCGTCGTACAACCCGTCGACGAACTTCCCGGACTGCCAGCCACCGCACGACCTGATCTCGATCGTCAAGGTGCCGTTGAAGAAGCCGACCGACGCGGCCGTGGTGGCCACTCCGGCGATCTTCCCGGACGGCGGCAACCCGGGCGGCAACGGCAGCGCCACCACCACCGGCTGTCACGACATCACCGCGTACCCGCAGAAGGATCTCGCGGCGGGCGCCTGCATGGGCGACGGCGTGCTGCTGGACATCTCCGACCGGGAGGCGCCCCGGGTCATCCACCAGGTCCGGGACACCACCAACTTTGCCTTTTGGCACTCGGCGACGTTCAACAACTCGGGCACCAAGGTGGTCTTCACCGACGAACTTGGCGGCGGCGGGGTGGCGACCTGCAACCCGACCATCGGTCCGGACCGGGGTGCCAACGCGATCTACGACATCACCGGTACGGGTGACGCGCGGACACTGGCCTTCCGCAGCTACTTCAAGATCCCCCGGACCAACGGGTCGACCGAGAACTGTGTGGCCCACAACGGTTCGCTGATCCCGGTGCTGGGCCGCGACATCATGGTCCAGGCCTGGTACCAGGGCGGCGTATCGGTCTGGGACTTCACCAACTCGGCCAGGCCGCAGGAGATCGCCTACTGGGAGCGGGGACCGGTCTCGGACACCCGGATGGTCACCGGCGGACCATGGTCGACGTACTACTACAACGGCTACATCTACTCCAGTGACATCCAGAAGGGCCTGGATGTGCTGGACCTCAAGGACTGGCGTACGGCGAGCGCCAAGCTGGTCCGGTTCCCGGAGTTGAACGTGCAGACCCAGCCCTGGTACCTCAGCTGGTGACACCGCGCTGGTGAGACGGAGACAGCTGGCGGGTGGTCGGACCGCGGTCCGACCACCCGCCGCGCCTGACCAGTTGGCCGGATGTTCATCCATAGGTTCCTGGCCCTGCTTGGTGACCCGGCGGTGTCAACGATCGTGGTGGAACACCGGGACCGGTTCGCCCGCTTCGGTGTCGAGTATGTCGAGGCGGCGCTTGCCGCGCAGGGCCGGCGTCTCCTGGTTGTCGACCCGGCCGAGGTGGAAAACGACCTGGTCGGTGACGTGACGGGGATCCTCACCTCGTTGTGTGTTCGCCGGGTACGGGCGTCGGGCGGCGGTGGGCCGTGCCCGCCGGGCTGTCGAGGCTGTCACCGGGGCGGGTGGCCGGGTGTGAGGACGATTCAGGCGTACCGGTTCGCTCTGGACCTCACCCCGGGCCAGGAACGCGCGGTGCTGGCGCATGCCGGGGCGGCGCGGGTGGCCTACAACTGGGCGCTGGCGCGGGTGAAGGCAATTATGGACCAGCGGGCAGCCGAGCGTTCGTACGGTGTCGCCGACGATCGGCTCACCCCGGCGGTGTCGTGGTCGTTGCCCGCGTTGCGTAGGGCGTGGAACGCGGCCAAACGGGATGTGGCGCCGTGGCGGCCGGAGGTGTCCAAGGAGGCGTTCAACACCGGCTTGGACGCCCTGGCCCGCGCGTTGACCAACTGGGCCGACTCCCGAAACGGAGAACGAGCCGGCCGCCCGGTCGGGCTTCCCGGTTCAAGTCCCGTCGCAGGTCGACCCCGAGCGTTCGGTTCACCACCGGCGTGATCCGCGTCGAGCCGGACCGTAAACATGTAGTGCTGCCCCGACCGAACCCGCGACACCTCGCCGGCGCGCGGTCCCGGCTACGGACACTCGGCCGGACCCTGTCGCGCCGGCAAGGCCCGGACCGGCGTACCGGCCGGCGTCCGTCGAACCGGTGGCAGCGCGCATCTGCCAGGCTCGGACGGGCGCACGCCCGGGTCGCTCGTCTGCGCCGCGACGGGCTGCACAAGCTCACCACCCGGCTGACCCGCGAGCACGGCACGGTCGTGGCGGAAGACCTCCATGTGGCCGGGATGGTGGCCAACCGCAGGCTGGCCCGGCACATCACCGACGCCAAATTCGCCGAACTGCGGCGGCAACTGGCGTACAAGACCGGATGGAACGGCGGCAGGCTGCTCGTGGCCGACCGCTGGTACCCCTCCTCGAAAACCTGCTCGGGCTGCGGCGCGGTGAAAACCAAGCTGGCCCTGTCCGAGCGTGCGTACCACTGCGCGGCGTGTGGCCTGGTCATGGACCGCGACCGTCCCACCGCAAGGCGGGACTACCGACCGTGTGCTCGCTAGAGCGCACTGAAAGGTAACGGATGCTCGTCGGACTCGACCGGGCGGGCGCCGGACTGCGCGCCCCGGATCTGGTGGTGGGGACGTCGACCGGTGCCCTGGTTGCGGCGCTGGTCTACGGCGCCGCTGGCCCTGCCGCGGCCGTGCGCACCGTGTTCCTGACGCCGGATGCGACAGCACGAGCGGCGCTCACCGGCGATCCGGGTGATCCGGTCGTCTTCGCGGCGGCGCTCGCCGCCGGTGAGCGTCAGTCGTCGGGGTACGTCGGCCAGGTTCGCGCCCGCTGGGGACGTCAGCCGAGCACGGCGGCGATCAGCAGCAGCGTGACGGCGGTGGCGACCGTGGAGAGCACCACCGAGTCCCGGGCGAGGCGTTGACCGCGCTGGTACCGGGTGGCGAAGATGAAGACATTCTGCGCCGTCGGTAGCGCGGCGGTGACCACTGCGGCGAGCAACGCGGTGCCGCTGAGGCCGAGACCGTGTCGGGCGATCAGGTAGGCCGCCGCCGGCTGGCCGAGCACCTTGAGGGCGACAGCGGTGTAGCGTTCCCAAGCCTGTGGGTCGGCCGCCAGCGGCCGGCTTCCGGGCAGGGACATTCCGAGGGCCAGCAGGGCCAGCGGTACGGCGGCCGCACCGAGCAGCTCGAAGGGCCGCAGCAGCTCGGCGGGTGGCTGCCAGCGGCTGACCGCCAGCGCCAGGCCCGCCGCCGAGGCGATCATGATCGGGTTGCGGGCCGGCAGGGACAGCAGCCGACGGACGGACGGGCGGCGGTCGCCGGCGGTGAGGTCCAGGACGGCGAAGGCCACCGGTGCCGCGACGAGTACCTGGAACAGCAGCACCGGCGCGACGACCGAGACGTCGTCGAGCACGTACGCCGCTACCGGGATGCCGAGGTTGGCTGCATTCACATAGGACGCGCCGAGCGTGCCGATGGTGACGTCGCCGGCCGGCCGGTGCCACAGCCAACCGGCCAGTGCCAGGTAGCCGGCCGCCACCACCACGGTGCTCGCCAGGTAGGCGAGGAACGCGGGGGTGAACACCTCGGTCGGGGACGTGCCGGCCAGGGTGGTGAACAACAGCGCCGGTGTCGCGATGAAGAAGGTCAGCCGGGCCAGGACGGCGGTGCCGTCCGGGCCGAGCAGCTCGAAACGGCCGATCAGGTACCCGATCAGGGTGACCGACCAGATCGCGGCGAACCCGGCGACGATGGCGCGCATGTGATCATCCTGCCGGTTCGCCAATAGCACCGAGGTCGGGTATCCAGAGCGAGCAATCGATTACGGTGCGCTTGTCAATCATCACATTCCTGCAACGCAGTCCGGTATTGACCCGGGAGCGAGTGAACGGCAGCATCGGTTGGTGCGCAGCCGCCGGCACACTGGGTCGTCCCCTGTGTCCGGTGCCGGCTGCCGCGTCCCACCCGGCTACCGTTGCGTACGGACACCGGCCGGTGGCCGGGGATGCACGCTTCCGGCCGGAACTGTCTAGGAGGACCATGTCGGTCAGCCCCGCCTCGCAGCGCGCCGGTTGGTCCGGTTTGCCACCGTCTGGTGCGGCCCGTCCGCCCGCCGCGCCCCGGCGGGGGACCGGCCCGGCGATGGCGACCGTGACCGTCACCGTGTCGATCCCGCTCACCGCCGGTGAGGAAGCGCTTTCGTCGTCCGCCCGTCGGCTATTGGAGGCCGCCCGGGAGCTGGTGGAACGGGGTGAGGCGACGGTGGAGATGCCGGCGGCCGACGCGGCCCGGGCGCAGCCCGGCGCGGTGCTCGACCAGATCGTCGCCGGCCGCGACGGGCCGGGTCCGACGCCAGCGGGCGGCGGGGTGTTCACCGAACCCGCCACCCGGTCAGGGCGGACCGCGACGGTCACCGTGCCGGCACTGCACGTCATGGTCGCGTCGCGGACCGTTCTGTTGGACGGCGAGCCACTGCTGTTGACCCGACTCGAGTTCGATCTCCTGCTGCACCTGGTGGAGAACCCTCGCCGGGTCTTCACCCGGCTGCAGCTGCTCGCTGCGGTGTGGGGCTACGAGCACACCGGGGTGCGTACCGTGGACGTGCACATCCGCAGGCTCCGCGGCAAGGTGGGCAACTCGCCCCTGATCACCACCGTGTACGGCGTCGGCTACCGGCTCGCCGACGACGTCCGGGTCAGCATCGACACCGCCGGCTGATCACACCGCCGGCGGACACCGGCCGGCGTCGGCGAGGTCCGATGGCGCGTGGTTGGTCGAGGGCCGGACGGGTTTGCCGGCCCTCGGCGACGGGTAAGTGGCGGATCTCGCGGCGATCCGGTGTGCCGGAGTCCGAGCCGGTCGTGGCTCGCCGTACTCGATCTGAAGGGGGATGCGCGCATGCTGACACATGAGGTGAACCGGCGACCGGGTCTCGGCGCGCCGGGAACCGTAGGTGCACCGGGAACCATCGACAGTGATCGGATCCGCACCGCGCTGACCAGTCGGTACCAGGAGCTGACGGCTGAGTACGAGCAGGCGATGACGCAGAGCCAGGTGCTCCGGCTGGTCGAAGGGGGCGACACCGCCGGCGACGACCAGGCCGACAGCGGCACGAAGACCGCCGAGCGGGACGCGGCCCAGTCCCTGATCCGGACCATCCTGGAGCGTCGTACCCAGTTCGAGCATGCCTTGGCCCGGCTCGCCGCCGGCGACTACGGGCGTTGCGAGGGCTGTGCCGCGGCCATTCCGGTGGAGCGGCTGGAAATCTATCCCTCGGCCACCACCTGCGTCACCTGCAAGCAGTCCCGCGAGCGGCGGGCGGCCTGACCGAGGCCGCGTTCATCAGCGCCCCCCGGATCACCGGCACCGCGAACCGACGAGGGAGCACGAGATGACGACTGCCCAGTTGACTGCCATTGACGCCACGGTGGACAAGACCAACCGGTTGCTCAGCGAGATCGAACACGAACTCGGCTGGCCGGCCCAGCGCCGCCAGCAGTCCTACTCGGCGCTCGCCGCCGTGCTGCACACCTTGCGCGACCGGCTACCCCTGGCCGAGGTGGTGCAGCTTGCGGCGCAACTGCCGCTACTGGTCCGCGGGCTGTACTACGAGGGCTGGGACGCCACCTCGGCGCCGACGAAGCTGGACCGTGCCGATTTCGTCGCCCGGGTGCGACGGGACTTCCCGTTCGACGTCGAGGGCGGGGCCGAACAGGTGATCCGGACGGTCAGCCGGGTGCTGCGACGGCACGTCAGCTCCGGCGAGTGGGACGACGTGCTGGCCACCGTACCGGTCGACCTGCGCGACCTGTTGGGTGACTGACGCTGCGGCCCGCGCTGGCGCGGGCCGCAGCGTCAGTCACCGTACGGTCACCTCGGTGGCCAGCCGGCGTCGGTGGTCGACCTGCCGCTGGGGGCCGACCAGCCGGACCGCGACCCGGTGGCGGACGTCGATGCTCGACGCGGCCAGCCGCAGTTCCAGGTCGCCGGGCTCGACGATCCGCCGCCCGTCCCGCCCGGTGAAACACGACAGGTCGGCGGAGAAGTCAAACTCGACCCAGCACGCCTGGCCAGCCTGCAACGGCACTCGGGCGTACCCGACCAGCCGGATCACCGGTCGGGTGACCTGCGCCACCGGGTCGTGCAGATACAGCTGGACGATCTCGCTGCCTGCCCGGTCGCCGGTGTTGCGTACCCGCAGCCGAATTCGCAACGTGCCGTCGGTGCCGATCTGCGCCGGGGCCGCACCCCAGCCGTGCTCGACCCCGTCGACCAGCGGCGTCGACCACTCGAACGAGGTGTACGACAGGCCGTGGCCGAACGGGTACAGCGGACCGGGATCCGCGTTACTCACCTCGGTCCGGTGTCCCAGCAGCGGGCTGAGGTAGCTGGTCGGCTGGCCGCCGGCCAGCCGGGGAACCCCGATCGGCAACCTGCCGGACGGGCACACCCGGCCGCTGAGCACACCGGCGACCGCACCGCCTCCCTCGGCACCGGGGAAGAACGCCTGCACCACCCCGGCCAGCCGGTCGGCGTACCGGCCGAGCGCGTACGGGCGTCCGGTCAGCAGTACCAGCACCACCGGAGTGCCGGTGGCCACCAACGCCTCGATCAACTCACCCTGCCGTCCGGGCAGTTCCAGGTCGGTGGCGTCGCAACCCTCGCCGGAGGTCCCGGCGCCGAACAGCCCGGCCCGGTCCCCGACCACCGCGACGCAGACGTCCGCCCGCGCCGCGGCGTCCGCGGCCACCACGATGCCCGGGGTGTTTTGCCCGTCCACCGGACCGGTTACGACGTGCTCGATGGCGGCTGCGGGCAGCTCGGCCCGCAGCGCGGCCAGGACCGTCCCCATCTGGGGTTGGTCCCCGACATCGGCCGGAACGGTACCGACGTGACTGGGGAACGTGTAGCAGCCCAACAGCCCGCTGACCGAGTCGGCCAGCGGCCCGACCACCGCGATACGGCCCCGCTCGGGCAGCGGAAGGACGGCGTCGTTGGCTAGCAGCACCACCGATTCCTCGGCCAGCCGCCGGGCCAGGTCCCGGTTCGCCGGCGAATCCAGGTCGATCCCCGGACCAGCGGACGCCCCGCCCGCCTTGCCCGTGCGGTACGCACCAACCAGCGCCGGTGGCACCGGATCCCAGTCCGGGTCGAGCAACCCCAACTCACACTTCTGCCGCAGGACGCGGGTGACGGCCCGGTCGACCACCGACTCCGGTACGGCGCCCTGCCGGACCGCCTCGACGAGCGGGGAACCGTAGCACCGTACCGCTGGCAGTTCGACATCGACTCCGGCGCTGAGCGCCAGGGCGGCGGCGCTGGTGGGACCGTCGGCCACCCGGTGCAGCAGCTCCAAGAACGACACGCCGAAGTAGTCCGCGACCACGGTGCCGGTGAACCCCCAGCGGCCGCGGAGCAGATCGGTGAGCAGACCGCCGTCTGCCGCCGCCGGGACGCCGTCCACCTCCGCGTACGAGTGCATCACCGAACGGGCGCCGCCGTCCCGGACAGCCATCTCGAACGGTGGGAGCAGGACGTCGGCGAACTCTCGCGGGCCGACCGACACCGGCCCGAAGTTGCGCCCCGCCCGGGAGGCCGAGTAACCGGCGAAGTGTTTGAGGGTGGCCACCACCCCGGCCGATTCCAGCCCTCGTACGTACGCCGTGCCGATCGTGGCGACCAGGTACGGATCCTCGCCGATGGTCTCCTCGGTGCGGCCCCAACGGGGGTCCCGGGCCACGTCGAGCACCGGGGCGAGTCCCTGGTGCACCCCGACCGACCGCATGTCCTGCCCGATCCGTCCGGCCATCTGCGCCACCAGGTCGGGGTCGAAGCTGGCACCCCAGGCCAGTGGGGTCGGGTACACGGTGGCGCCCCAGGTCATGAACCCGGTCAGACACTCCTCGTGGATCACCGCGGGAATACCGAACCGGTTACCGGCGACGATCTCGGTCTGCAGCCGGAGCAGCGCCCCGGCGCCGTCGGCCGGAGTCACCGCCGCGGTGCCGAACGGCCGGGTCAACTGCCCCAGGCCGGTGTGTAGCAGGCCGGCCCAGTCGACCGACTCGTCGACCAGGTCATGCTGCAACGGGGCCATGTCGTCGATCGAGGCATTGGCGCCCCGCCAATAGCTGTACAGCTGTGCGACCTTCTCCGTCAGCGACATCCGACTGAGCAGGTCGAACACCCGTTCCTCCACCGCCAGGGTGGGATCGCGCCACGGTGCTGACCGGTCGGGGGTGTCGGCGGCGGGCGACCCGGCCGCCCGGCCGGTGGCCGCGGCGGCGGCGGCGTGATCGTCCGGTTGCCCGGCCGGACCGGGCTGGGCCGGCCCCTCGTCCAGGGCGTAGTCCTTGCCGCTCACCGGCAGCCTCCTGTCGATCGTCGCCGCGCCAGTCCGATCCCGGCTTCGCCGGACCGTCGCGCCCTGTTTTCCGACATGTTTCCGGAAACCTACCGCCCCGTCGAGATCCGGCGCCCTACAGTTTGCTGGCAGTGTCCGGGTACGCTCCCGCATCGTAGGGGCCGCAAGCGCCCCGTCCGGCTACCGTTTGGCCACCGCCGCCAGATTCTCCGGAAAGTTCCGGCCGGTGGTGTGGTCGACCCGGCCGCCGGCATCGGCGAAACACTGTCGGCCGGGTCGATGCCAGGCGTTTCCAGCTGCGGCAAGATAGGGCCCGGACTCGGCGTACGGAGCCCGACCGGCCGGCGGAAAGTTCGGCCGTACGCTGAAGCCTCGACGAAGGAGTTGCTGCCGTGACGGTCGATGAAGGACGCAGGATCACGATCACCGCGATCGCTCAGGAAGCCGGTGTCTCCGTGCCGACCGTGTCACGGGTGCTGAACGGTCGCAACGACGTCGCCCCGCAGACCCGTGAACGGGTCGAGGAGCTGCTGCGTCGGCACGGCTACCGGCGGCGGGCGACCCGGTCCCGCGCCGGTGCCAGCCTGATCGACCTGGTCTTCAACGACCTGGACAGCCCGTGGGCGGTGGAGATAATCCGCGGCGTGGAGGATGTCGCGCACGCCGCCGGGGTCGGTACCGTCGTCTCCGCCATCCACCGCCGGTCCGCATCGACCCGGCAGTGGTTGCAGAACCTGCGTACCCGGGCCACCGACGGTGTCATCCTGGTTACCAGCGAACTTGCTCCGCCGTTGCACACCGAACTGCGACGGCTCAACGTTCCGATGGTGCTGGTCGACCCGGCCGGCGTCCCGAGCCTGGACATTCCCACCATCGGGGCGACCAACTGGGCCGGCGGACTGCGGGCGACGGAACACCTCATCTCCCTGGGACACCGCAGGATCGGCTTCATCGCCGGTCCGCCCCGGCTGCTGTGCAGCCGGGCCCGGCTCGACGGCTACCGGGCCGCGTTGGAGGCAGCCGAGATACCGCTGCGCCCCGAGTATGTCGTCCCCGGCGACTTCTACCATGAGTCCGGCTTCGCCGGCGCGGCCGCGCTGTTCGACCTCGACGAACCACCCAGTGCGATCTTCGCGTCCAGCGACCAGATGGCCCTCGGTGCCTACGAGGCCCTGCGGCAACGCGGTTTGCGGGTCCCGGACGACGTCAGCGTGGTCGGCTTTGACGACCTGCCCGAGGTGCAGTGGTCGTCGCCGCCGCTGACCACGGTGCGCCAGCCGCTGGCCGAGATGGGGCTGCTCGCAGCGCGGACGGTGCTGCGTCTGGCGCAGGGGGAACCACTGGAGACACCGCGGGTGGAGCTCGCCACCGAGCTGGTCGTGCGGGACAGTTGCGCGCCGTACCAGGAGCTGTGATCCTCAGCCGGTCCGGGTGCATGCGAGGTTAGTGGCGATCCGCCCTGGGTACCACCCGCAGGCAGGACCGTGCCGGCGTGGAACCGGCGCGTGTCGACCGACCCGCAGGGGGCAGCTATGACACTCGACGACGACGACATCCGTAGCACCGGGCCCGCAGCGGGTCACGGCCCCGCCGATGGTGGGGCGAATCCGGCTGGGCGGGACGGTGGTGCTGACGGCGGCGCTGGTCCGAAGGCGCAGGAGGGCCCGGCCGATGGTGGGGCGAATCCGGCTGGGCGGGACGGTGGTGCTGACGGCGGGGCGAACCGGCGTTGACCCAGTTGCCCACGGCGTCGCGCGGTACCGGCACCGGCGGACCTGAACCTCCCGACCGGCTGCGGATCGCCGCGACGCCACCGGGCCCGCCGGGCGGTGCGGACCCGTCCCGCCGCCCGGCGGCGCTGACCCGGTGTGTTGCCGTCGCCCCGGCGACCTTCGCAGATGTCTACTGGGGGCGTAGACCGCTGCTGTCCCGCGCCGTCGATTTGGCCGGCCCCGCCGGATTCACCGATTTGCTCGATCGCCCTGCGGCCGACCAACTGCTGAGCCGGCACGGCCTGCGTACCCCGTTCCTCCGGGTGGCCCGGGACGGCGAGGTGTTCGCGGAACCCACCTACACCGGCGGTGCCGGTGCCGGTGCCGAGATCGACGACCAGGTGCTCGACGAGCGGGTGTTGGGCCTGTACGCGGACGGCGCTACCCTGGTTCTGCAGGGCCTGCACCGGCTCTGGCCACCGATCATCTCGTTCGTCGGCGAGTTGTCCACCATGCTGGGCCAGCCGTTGCAGGCGAACGCCTACCTCACCCCGGCCGGCAGCCGTGGGTTCGCCACCCACTACGACACCCACGACGTGTTCGTCCTGCAGACCGAGGGCCGCAAGCGGTGGCAGGTGCACGATCCGGTACTGATCGATCCGCTGCCTCAGCAGACCTGGTCGGGCCGGGCCGACGAGGTAGCCGCCCGGTCCGAGGCCGCACCTGCGCTGGACGTCGTGCTCGGCCCTGGCGATGCTCTCTACCTGCCTCGAGGCTGGCTGCACAGCGCCACCGCGCAGCAGGAGAGCTCGATCCACCTCACCGTCGGGGTCCGCGCGTTCACCCGCTATTCGCTGGTCGAGGCGCTGCTCGAGCTCGCCGTGACCGAGCCCCGGCTGCGCACCTCGCTGCCGTTCGGCACCGACCCGGGCGAACCGGCCGGGATCGCCTCGGAGCTGACCGCAACGGCGGCGGTACTGCGTGACTGGTTGGCCTCCGTCGAGCCCGGCCAGGTCGCGGCGCGGATGCGCCGTCGGGCCTGGTCGGCGGTCCGCCCGGCCCCACTGCCCCCACTGCAGCAGGCGGACCGGATCCGGACGCTGACCGTCGACGACGTCATCAGCCGCCGACCCGGGTTGCGCTGGCGGCTCACCTCGCAGTCGGACGACCGGGTCACCCTGCAGATCTTCGACCGTGCGGTGGAGTTTCCGGGTAGGTGCGTTCCGGCCCTGCGGACGGTGCTGGACACCGCCGGTGTCCGGGTCGGTGATCTGCCCGGGCTGGACACCACCGCCGACCAGCTGGTGCTGGCCCGCCGTCTGCTGCGCGAAGCGGTCGCGGTCGCCGAATGACCACCGGGGCCGGGCGTCGGCTGGTCAGCCCAGTCCGGTCAGCAGGGCGGCGGTCGTTGCCAGGCCGGCGACCAGGACGATCGACACGGTACGCAGGTCGAGCACCGCGTGCCGGCGGTCGGCCAGCGCCTTGGCCGGACCCAGCCCGAGTAGCGGACCGACCAAGGTGACCACGAGCGCGATCACCGGCATCCCGACCGCCAGGTCGCCGCCGTAGCGCTGGCCAGCCCATCGCGCGGCGGTGGACAGCCCGAACGCGGCGGCGGCTCCGGCGGCGCCGAACACCGCCAGCACCGGATACGCCGACCGGGGCAGGGGGCCCACGTCGTTGGACCGCTCGACCAAAGCGCGGGCGGCCGCGAGCCAGTGCTCCGGATCGTCGTCGACGGCGGTACCCGGGGGCGTCGGCAGTGGCGGCGGGAGGCCGCCGAGCCGTCCGGCCAACGGCCCGAACCGGTGACCGATCTCGGTCCAGATGTCGGCGGCCACCCGGTCGACGTCCGCCAGCTCCCGGCCTGCCTGATCGTGGAGCTGGTGCAGCTCCGCCAGGTCGGCCTCCACCTCAGCCACCGCGGTCTGCGCGCCGTCGCACCGTTGCGCGTACCACTGCTGCGCTTCGTCCCGGCGGTTCTGCAGCGCGGCGGCGAGTTCGGCGAGCCGGCGCATCAGCTCGGGGTAGGAGGCGTCCATCAGGTCAGCCCGTACGGGATGATGACCTCTGCGCTGCGGTGCACCGTTCGGTCGAAGAACAGCGCCCGCCACGGCCGGGGATACCAGGCCGGGCCGCCGGCCCGGGGGTACAGCGGCGGCCCGAGGTCGGAGCCGTGCACGTCCAACGCCACCCAGGCGCCAATCTGGTCGGTCCGTGAGCCGACCCCGCCGAGATCGTCGCGCATCCGGGCCACCCCGCGCCACCAGCCCAGCACGTGGGTGTGCCGCTCCGGCCCGAGATGCAGCACCCGGCGGAGCCGGTCCAGGCCGGAGCGGCCGGCGAACTTTGCCGCCAGCCGCCCGGCGGCGGCGTCGACCGCGTACAGCACCAGGAAGTGTGGGCGGACCGGACCGTCCAGCACGTCACCGGAGAGCCGGTCGGCGGTGTCCGCGAGCAGCCCGCCGACGGTATCCAGGTCGTACAGTCCGGTGCCGGCCGGCAACGCCGCGTGTAGCCGGTGGGCGGCTGCCTCCGCGTCCGGATCCAGACAGGCGACGTCGAACCGCGCCGCGCCGGGCGGGTACTGCCGGGCCAGCGACCGGGCACCGGCGTCGAGCAGGGCGCACGCCTCGTCCACCCGGGTGCCCAGTACCGCGAGATTACGTCCGGGTGCCCGGGCCAGGCTGAGCCGGGCGGAGCGGGCCAGTACGTCGATCGTCTCGCCGAGCAACGCCACCGGTACGCGCGGTCCGTCGCCGTCGGCGACCAGTGCCTGGTAGTCCGGTGCCTCGGCCAGCCGGGGCACCACGTCGCCGTCGAACAGCCGCGGCGTGGGCAGGTCGACGGGCCGCCGTCGCCACAGCCGGTGTTGCAGCTCCTGCCAGGTGTCCCGGTCGCTGGCCGGCGGAACCCGGACAATCTGGTTGGCCTCCGTTGCCCCGGACTCGGCGTTGACCACGGCGTGATGGCGGGGCAGTGACTCCGCTGCGGTGTTGGTCTCCGGCAGAACGCGGCGCGCCTTCGGTAGCGCGATCCGTAGTGCGAACTGGGCGATCAGCGCGGTACGCCCCCACAGCGCCTGGATACCGGAGACGTCCTGGGACGCCAGGATCAGGTGGATGCCCTGTGACCGGCCCCGCCGGGCCAGGTCCTCCAGCAGCGTCGCGGCCTCGGTGGCCAGCGCGTCGTTGCCGGCGAGCAGCACCTGGAACTCGTCGATCACCGCCACGATGCGCGGCCACCGGCCCTGTGGGTCCTCGGCGCGCAGCTCCGCCAGCTTCGTCACCTCGTGGCGTTTGGCGGCGTCGGCCCGCTGCCGCAGTTGCGCACCGAGGAAGTTCAGCATCGCCAGACCGAACTCCCGGTCGGTGTTGACGTTCACCCCGACCAGCCGGACATGCGGCAGGAAGCTGGGGTCCCGCCGGCCCGGCGCGAACCGGGCAAAGGACACCCCCTCCTTGAAGTCCAGCAGATAGAACTCCAGCTCGGTGGGGGAGTAGCGGGCGGCTAGGGCACCGATCCACGCGTAGATCAGGTTGGTCTTTCCGGTACCGGACGGCCCACCGATCAGCGCGTGCGGCGGATAGTCGCTCAACGTCACCGTCACCGGCCGGCCCTGTGGGCTGTCGCCGACCGGCGCGGTCAGCCCGGCGGTGGCGTCCTCGGTCCATTCCTGTTCGGGCAGCAGATCGCTGAATACCGCCGGAACCGGGCCGGCGGCGACTGCGGCGGCGATCTCCCGGCAGGTACGAGTGACCAGCTCGGCCGGCGGCGGCGGGTCGATCCGCACCGGTAGCTGCGGATAGCCGCTGACCCGAGCCGTGCCGCCGGAGACCGACACGGTGGTCACGGTGGGCGCGGCGCTGAGCCCGACACCGCGGACGATCAGATGGACGCCGCAGGCGGCACCGGCGCGGGTGATCCGGTCCAGCTGAGCCCGTTCGTGCCGGGACAGCTCCTCCCCGGGCCCGCCGAGCAGGACGGCGATCCGCCACGGCTCCGGCCGTCGGCCGGTGGCCGTCGCCAGTTCGCTCAGCGATCGGAACTCCCCGGCCAGCACCTTCTCGTTGATCCGGCGGATGTGGTCGACCAGCTCGTCCAGGTGCCGGCTCAACCCACCGGGGCCGGCGAAGGTGAGCAGGCCGGGTCCGGCCAGCGGGGCGAAACCGGCGAGGCCGCCACCGAGCTGTTCCGGGTCGTAGCCGGTCAGCCGGACGGTGCCGGGCGCGGTACGGCCGAGGATCCGCAGCAGCAGCGCGGACAGCACGGCGTCACACCCCGCTCGGTCGGCGCCGTTTAGCGCCACGTGGCCGTGGTCCAGGACCGCGACGAGCGCGGGTACGGCGGGACCTCCGGCCAGCCCGGTCAGGCCGATCCGGGCAGCTCCTGGCGCTTCCGTGCGCGTCGCCGGAGCAGGACGCCACCGGGCCCAGTCAGCGGCGGCGGCTCCTGGTGCCGCCCGGTTCACCGCCGCGACGGCTCGCCGGGCGGTCACCGCTATCTGATCGCGGTACTGCTCGGCGAGGTCGGCGAGCCGGCGGTCGCGGTGCGCTGCGGCTCGGTGCGGCACCTGCTCGGCTGCCCTGCGTACCCGCTTGAGCTGCTGTTGCGCCGCGGCGATGTCCTGTTCGACGTCGTCGAGTCGGTTGCGGGCCGCCGCGCGGGCATGACCGAGCGCCCGGCGGACCGCGGCTACCAGCTCGGCCCGCGCGTCAGGCATCGCGCCCCCGCAGCGGTCGGGGCTGCTCCGGGCGCAGCGTCTGCGGCTCGCGGTCGAGCAGCCGTAGCAGTACGCCGGTGAGTACCGCGCCGGCGACCGCCGAATCGGCCGGGTGTGGCGGAGCCGGGGGCTGCCCGGCCTGTTCATCGTCGGCCCGGTGAACGTCGCCGCGCCGCTCGTCGGCCGGCACCCGGCAGATCCGGGCGAACAGGGTCGACAGCACCGAGTCCGGCATGCCGGGTAGCAGCTCGCGTACCTGTCGGGTGGTGGCGGAGGCGAGCCGACGCAGGTCCTCGGCCTGCGGCTCGTGGTCCAGCAGGTCCCCGGCGAGCCGGTGCAGCAGCGGTGGGGTGACCGCGGCGAGATTCAGCCCGGTCGGCGCGGCCGCCGCGGCGAGGTCGCGGTGCAGTCCGGCCCGGTCCTCCCGACGGACCGCCGTCGCGACCCTGCGCAGCAGTTCGGCGGTGTCTGTGGCGGCGTCCGGCCCTGGCCCGACCCCGGACTCCCGGTCGGTCAGCTCCGCGACCCGGGCGGCCCACCAGTTGCCGAGCTCGGGCGCGGCAGGCGCGCTCGTCCGTCCGGTGCCGTCCGGTGCCGCTGTCGGGTCCCGGTCGCTGTCCAGCGCCGCCCGCCACCCGCCGTCGCCCCCCGACGCCGGGCCGGCGCCGAAGCCGATCGCCGCCAGGTAGTCGTCCACTGACTGCGCAGCGACCCGCATCGCGTGGCCGGCCTGCTCCGCGTGTTCGGTGGCGCCGGCGAGCTGCGGCACTGCCAGCGGGTCCGCCGACTCCTGGCGGACCCAGATGAGCAGCTCGGTCGCGGCGCGCAGCCGCTGCACCGCGACCGCGAGCTGGCCCACCGGCAGGTCGTCGGTGGCCGCCCGGACCCGGGCGGCGAAATTCTCGGCGAGGGACATTGGTGACTACAGCGTCGCGGAGTACGTTTGCGCCTGTTCGACGGCGGCGAGTGTGGCGGCGAGGCACTCCTCGAGCTCGGAGCTGGCCTGGAACAGGGCGGCCTGGGCCGCTCCGACCGCCTCGTGGCCGCTGCCCTCGAAGGCGGCCGCCAGGCTCTGCTGCGCCTCGGCGATCTTCTCGCTGGCGGCTTGGACGGCAGCCTGGCCCTCCGACACCTGCATTATCGCGGCTTCGATGGCGGACTTGACCTCGGCGACACTCGCCACGGGCGAAACCTCCTCAAGCGGCTGGAAGGCTCTATTAGAGCCTACCGCTGGTGGGTGGTTGCTGCCCGGCTGTCTGGTCCCGCAGATAGGCTGGTCCGCAGCGACCGTCCGGCCGCCGGCGCTTAGCCCGTGTGAGCTGGGCAACTGCCGGTGGCGGATCAGGTATTCAGGCTGAATACCGGTCAGAAGTCCGACACCGGATCGGTCAGCTGCTTGGTCAGCCATCGGGGTCCGCGTATCTGCGCGCCCACTTCGGCGACCCGGTCCGTCAACCGGCGGTCGGCCGTGACGACTACCACCCGCCGGTCCGGTCCGCCCTCGGCGGCGATCTCGACAATCAGATCGTCCCCCGACCCGGGAGCCACGCCGATCCGTACCCCGTCGGTCGGCGGCAGACCACGGGCCGCCCCCTCCACCACCAGGACCACCTCCAGCGGGCCGGTCAGCTCGGGGAGTCCCCGGTCGGCGACGCCGACCAGTTGATTACGCAGCCGGGCGGCCGCCGCCATCCGGTCGCGCCACCAACCGTCGGGTCGGGAGCCGACCACGTTCGCGCCGTCCACGATCAGCAGAGTCCGCATCCGGCAAGCCTGCCAGCATGCGCGGCCGTGGACCCGGCACCCCGGCCGGCCGCCCCAATCCCGACCCACGTGCCGGTACCTCGGCGGCATGCGGGGTGGTTCCGGACGTCGCTCGTCGACCGGGACGTTTGGCCCGGGGCGGCCCGGGTAGCCACAGTCCGGTTCACAGCCGGCGGGGGCGAAACGGCGAGGGGGCGCGCAGATGAGTGACGGACCGTACGGCCCGGGAGGGCTCGGCACCGATCCCTGGGAGGACCTGCTGGCCCGGTTTCTCACCGGCGGCGAGCCCCGGTTGCCGGTGCACCGGGTCGACATCACCCGGCTAATGAGTGGCGATGCCCGTGACCTGCTCACCGCCGCCGCCCGGCGGGCGGCCCAGGCCGGCACCAGCGACCTGGACACCGATCACCTGCTCTGGGCGGCGTTGCAGCGTCAACCGCTGCGGGAGCTGGTCCGCCGGGCCGGGGCCGACCCGAACGGGCTGCTCGCCGAGTTGGGCGGACCGGCGGCCGGCCGGGGCGAGGTACCGGCCAACCTCTCGCTGACCCCGGCGGCGAAACGTGCACTACTGGACGCGCACCAGCTCTCCCGGGCCACCGGCGCGACCTACATCGGACCCGAGCACGTGCTGATGGCGCTGGCGGTCAACCCGGAGTCGGCCGCCGGGCGGATGCTCGCGGCCGGCCACGTCGAACCCCGGTCGCTGCAGAACGCCAGCGCCGAACGCGGCGGTGCGGCCAAGCCGCGGACGGCCCGCGGGACCCCGACCCTCGACCAGTACGGGCAGGATCTGACCGAACTCGCCGCTCAGGGGGCGATCGACCCGGTCGTCGGCCGGGGTGAGGAGATCGAGCAGGCCGTGGAGATCCTGTCCCGGCGGACCAAGAACAACCCGGTGCTGATCGGGGAGGCCGGGGTCGGCAAGACCGCGATTGTGGAAGGACTGGCGCAGCGCATCGTCGACGGGGACGTCCCCCAGACGCTGATCGGCAAGCGGGTGGTGCAGCTGGATCTCGCCGGGCTGGTCGCCGGTACCCGGTACCGCGGCGACTTCGAGGAACGGCTGAAGAAGGTCATCGACGAGATCCGTAACCACGGCGACGACCTCATCGTCTTCCTCGACGAGCTGCACACCCTGGTCGGGGCGGGCGGCGGCGGCACCGAAGGGTCGATGGACGCCAGCAACATGCTGAAACCTGCGTTGTCCCGAGGCCAACTGCGGGTGGTCGGCGCGACCACGCTGGACGAGTACCGGCGCAACATCGAAAAGGACGCCGCGTTGGCCCGGCGGTTCCAACCGGTCCTGGTGCCCGAGCCGACCGTGGCGGACACCATCGCGATCCTGCACGGTCTGCGGGACCGCTATGAGGCGCATCACCAGGTGCGGTTCACTGACGACGCGTTGCTGTCGGCGGCGGAACTCGCCGACCGCTACATCAGCGACCGTTTCCTGCCGGACAAGGCGATCGACCTGATCGACCAGGCCGGCGCCCGGGTCCGGCTGCGCACCCGCACACCGGCCGCCGACGTACGGGACCTGGAACGGCAGCTCGAGCAGTTGCACCGGGACAAGGCTCAGGCAGTCGCCGACGAACAGTACGAACGGGCGTCCGGCCTGCGGGACCAGTTGACGCAGGTGCAACAGCGGATCGAGACGGCCCGCAGCCCGGACAGCGCCGGGGTGCCCCAGGTCAGCATCGAGGAGATCGCCGAGGTGGTATCCCGGTCCACCGGCATTCCGGTCAGCCAGCTCACCGAGGAGGAGCGGGACCGGTTGCTGCGGCTGGAGGGCGAACTGCACCAACGGGTGGTCGGCCAGGACGACGCGGTCACCGCGGTCGCCGAGGCGGTCCGTCGCTCGCGGGCCGGGCTGGGAGACCCGGACCGGCCGGTCGGCAGTTTCCTGTTCCTCGGACCCACCGGCGTCGGCAAGACGGAGCTTGCCCGGGCCCTCGCGGCGGCCCTGTTCGGTGACGCCGACCGGATGGTCCGACTCGACATGAGCGAGTTCCAGGAACGGCACACGGTAAGTCGACTGGTCGGGGCACCGCCCGGGTACGTCGGCTACGAGGAGGCCGGCCAGCTGACCGAGGCGGTTCGCCGACGACCGTACGCGGTGGTGCTGCTCGACGAGATCGAGAAGGCGCACGTCGACGTGTTCAACGTATTGCTGCAGCTGATCGACGACGGCCGGCTGACCGACAGCCAGGGCCGGACGGTCAACTTCCGTAACGTGGTTCTGATCATGACGAGCAATCTCGGCTCGGAGCTGATCACCGGCGGCGGCCGCAGCGTCGGCTTTGGTGGGACGGACGGCGACAGCCCTGACGACGACCTGCGCGAGCGCCTGCTGCGCCGGCTGCAGGAGGACTTCCGTCCGGAGTTCCTCAACCGGATCGACGAGATCATCATCTTCCGGCAACTGGCCCAGCAGCAGCTGCGCCAGATCACCGATCTGCTGCTGGAGGAGACCCGCCGGCGGCTGCATGCCCAGGACATCGCCGTGGAGGTCACCGATGCGGCGGCCGACTGGATAGCCGAAGCCGGATACCAGCCGGAGTTCGGCGCGCGGCCGATGCGTCGGACGATCCAGCGGGAGGTCGACAACCAACTGTCCCGGTTGCTGCTCGACGGCACGTTGGCGGCGGGGCAACGGGTCACCGTCGACGCGCGGGACGGTGGTCTGCGGTTCGATGTCGTCAGCGCGGCCGAAGGGAGGAGACGATCATGAGTCAACCTGAGGAACAACGTGAGAAGTCCGCGAAGACCGACGAGGTGCTGGCCCGGAACAGCCCGCTGGACACCGGGACCGGACCCGGCGCCGTCCTGGCGGACACCGATGTGCGCCCGGAACCGGCCGGTACACAGACCCGGGCCGACTCCGACGATCCGGTGAGCAGCACCGAGCCCCCCGACTGACTGTCAAGGTGAGGAGGTTGTCGATGGCGGCGTACCGGCGTACCGACACCGACACTGATCAGTTGTGGAACGAGTTCCACGCGTACGTGAACATTAGTTCGGAACAGCTGCGTGACTGGCTGCTGACCGAGGCGTCCGGCGAACAAGCGTTCGTCGGACCCGGCGTCGACCTGCCGCAGCCCGGTGGTGCCGTACTGGCGGTGCTGGGCAAACGGCGGGTGGATCTGACCGAACCGGACCGGCAGGTGATGGCGCGGGTCGTCGAGGAGATCCGGGACCTGCTCGCCAGCCGTCCGGCGGCGGGCGCGGCGGACGACCGGTGGCGGCGGGCGCTGCTTGACCTGGGGCACGATCCGCTGCGCGTCGACGCGGACACGGCGGGCTGACCAGTCACCTCCACCTGGCGCACGCCGACGGCGGGTCCCGTTCCCGGTACCCGCCGTCGGGGTGTGGCTCTGCCGGTTCGTCTCCCGGCCCGACCGGCTCGGCCGGGAGACGAACGGCTACGGCCGGGTGATGCCGAGCGAGTAGCTGCCCGAACCGCTGTACGCGTGGACCACGTACCGGTAGTAGCCGGAGGAGCCGCTGTAGGTCAGCGTCTCATCCGGACCGGGGCTGGTGCCGCTGGCCACGCTGACCCAGCTGCTGCCGCTCCACCGCTGCAGGTACAGGTCGAAGTCGCGGCTGGTCGGCCCGTCCAGGCAGGCCCGGTGGGTGCCGGAGCCGGCGCTGAAGTAGCTGCCGTTGGGTTGGATCTGGGTGCCGCCGGAGGAGAGCGAACCGGTGTAGGTGTTCTGGTAGCCGCTGCAGGTTCCGCTGCCCGGCGGCGGGGTGGTCGGCGGGTTGCCGCCACCGCCGGTCCGCAGCGTGAGGCCGTACACCGAGAGGATCTCGTTGACCGGCTGGAAGTAGGTGGTGCCGCCGGTCGAGCAGTTGCCCGAACCGCCGGAGGTGACCCCCTGGGCCTGCTGGCCGGAGAGCCACGACCCACCGGAGTCTCCGGGCTCGGCGCAGGCGTTGGTCCGGGTCAGGCCGGACACTTGGCCCTGCGGGTAGTTCACCGTCGAGTTCTTGGCCTGGATGGTGCCGCAGCGCCAACCGGTGGTGGATCCGGACCGGCAAACCGACGCGCCGACCGCCGCCTCGGCCGAGCCGGCGACCGTGACGTTGCCGCCGCTGTAGTTGTTCACCCACGGCTGCGGCGTCCAGTTCGAGTTGGTCTGTACCCAGGCGTAGTCGTTGCCGGGGAACGACGACCCACGGAAGGTGCCCTGCGACACCTGGTTGTAGCCCTGGGTGGCGGTGCCCACGCTGCCGCAGTGCCCGGCGGTGACGAACCCGCCGGTCACCGAGAAGCCGACCGAGCAGCGCCCGCCCATGTAGTAGGCGTCGCCGCCCCGGACGTCGTACAAGGTGGTCGGCGTCTCATCGGTGCGCACGACCCGTACCGCGTCCGCCGCTGCGCCGCTGCCGGCGACGAAGCTCTCGGCCACCGAGATGTCGCCGCGGGCCAGCACCACCACGGCGTTGGTAGCCACGTCGACGTACCAGCCGGCGACGGCGTTCGCCGGCGCCTTCGCCGCGGTGCGGTCGAGCTTGGCCTTGACCCGGTCGAGTTCGGCCGCGCTGCGGTCGACCACCTTGACCTTCGCGCCGGCGGCGGTCACCGCGGCGGCCTGGGCCGAGTCGGTGACCGCCACGGTCAGCGTGCCGCCGTCGGGGGACAGCCACGCCCCGCCGAAATCGGTGCCGAGGGTGGCACGCAACATTGCTTCCTTCTTGTTGGCGCTGGCCTCCTTGGCGATCCGGACCCGCGCCTGGTCTGCGGTAAGGCCCAGGTCACGCTGCATCGCCGCGAGCATTCCGGGTGCGGCCGCGTCGGCGGCCGGCTGGGCGACCGGCCCGGCGCTGGGTGCTGCCATGGCGGGCATCGCGGCCAGACCGGCCGCGCCCAGTGGCAGGACGGCGGCTGCGGTGGCCGCGATCAGTGCTCGTCTCATCTGCTCCCCTGACGATTGAACGGGAAGTGACTCCGGCGGGGGCCAGGGATCGCCTGGCGGAGCCGACCGGAGGCACGTGGCACCCCGACGTCTCCGATACCGACGGGGGCCGGAGCCCGAACGGTCCGCCGGTCGTGGTGCGCCGTCGGGCCCGGATGTCGGTGTTCGGGGTAACGTTGAGTTGCTGTCAACTTAATGGCGGTCTATGTCAGCAGGCAGATACCAGCTGGCTCATACCGTCACAGCGATCGGTCGGGGCGGAGTGGGGCCGGTCGGGGAGAGGCAGGCCCGGTCAGCCCGGTCAGCCGTCCGAAACCGGGATGCCGGCCAGGCTCTGCGCCCCGAATCCGGGGTTGTCGGCGAGCCAGCCGAGATACTGCGGGTTGCGCCCCAGCGAGTCGGTGTACGCCGTGGTTGCGTGGGTGAACACCCGGTCGGCGAGGGCGGCGGCGGTCGCGTCCGGGTGCCAGCCCAGCAGCAGCCGCCAGCGCAGCGGCGCGCCGGCCAACGGTCGGGTCACCAGCCCGCTGATCGGCCGGAATGTCGCCTGGCACAGGGCGATGGCCTCGCCGGACTCGACCAGGTCGACACAGCCGCGGATGTCGGTCTCGTACATCTTGCGGGGGGTGAACCCGGACCGTGCGCAGGCGGCGGCGAAGCAGTCGCCGAAGCATCCGTCGCCGGGCGCGGCGACCCACTGCTCGTCGGCGAGCATGCCGAGCTCGATCTCTGGGCGGTGCGCCAGCGGGTGGGTCTCGGGCAACAGGACGAAGATCGCGTCGACGGCGACTGCCCGCCACGCCAAACCGAACTCAGCCGATGGGGTGGCGTCGCCGCACACCCCGGTGAGCGCGTAGTCCAGTCGACCGCTGAGCACCATCTGGGCGAGCTCGTCGACGTACCAGGAGGCGTAGGTGCTGATCTGCGCCTGCGGCTGGTCGGCGGCGAGCCGGTGTACCAGGCCACCCAGGATCGGGCTGTTGACCCCGCCGAGCCGGAACCTGCTCATCACGCTGCCCGTGCCGGCCAGCCGGGCCGCTTCGTTCTGCAGCCCCTTCATCGCCGGCAGCAGCACCCGGGCCCGGGCCAGGACCAGTTCGCCCAGTGCGGTCGGCCGGGCACCCCGTCGGTCGCGCTCGAACAAGGGCCCACCGAGAGTCCGTTCGATCCGTTGCAGTTGCGCGGTGAGTGCGGGCTGCGCCAACCCCAACATGGAGGCCGCCTTGGTGACGCTTCCCGTCTCCGCGATGGCGCAGACAACCCGCAGGTGCCGCAGCTCCAGGTTCATAACGTGACGGTAGGACCAGAACGGGATCGACGGGAAGACCTTCGATGCGGGAAACGTTCTCCGACATCAATATGAAACAGAACTGAATGGACATTTCGGACTAGCCGTCGCGGCCGACCCGCGTCGCCGTCAGATCCTCGGGATAGGCGGCACGGCCGGACAGCAGATCCCGGGTCTTGTCCAGCACCCCCAGCGCCGGGTTCACCACCCGGTTCCACGGCGGCCGCAGCGGTCCGTCGCGATGCCCTGCGAATGGGGCGGTACCCCCATGCCGTCGTCGAAACCGTGGGGCGTGCCGCCGCGGGGCTGGGGCAGCGGCCGGACGGCTGGTAAGAAGAACCGCATGACTGCACCCTCCCCGCCGCCGGCGCCGACCGACGAGGTCGTGCGGATCTGCCGCGACCTGCTGCGGATCGACACCACCAACACCGGTGACCCGCTGACCAGCGTCGGTGAACGGGTCGCCGCAGAGTACGTCGCCGACCAGCTCGCCGAGGTCGGCGTCACCAGCACCATCGTCGAGTCCGCACCCGGCCGGGCCAGCCTGGTCGCCCGCATCTCCGGTACCGACCCGTCCCGCGGGGCGCTGCTCGTGCACGGCCACCTCGACGTGGTCCCGGCCGACGCATCCGAATGGTCGGTCCCGCCGTTCGCCGGCGAGTTGCGCGACGGCTACCTGTGGGGCCGTGGGGCGATCGACATGAAGGACTTCGACGCGATGGTGCTCGCCGTGGTCCGTGACTGGCAGCGCAGCGGGACCCGGCCACCGCGCGACATCGTACTGGCCTTCACCGCCGACGAGGAGGCTGGCGGCCGGTACGGCGCCCACCACCTGGTGCAGCGGCACTCCGGGCTGTTCGACGGCTGCACCGAGGCGATCGGCGAGGTCGGCGGCTTCTCCTACACGGTGAGTGACGACCTGCGGCTGTATCTGATCGAGACGGCGGAGAAGGGCATCAACTGGCTGCGGCTGCACACCCGGGGCCGTCCCGGACACGGCTCGATGATGCACGACGACAACGCGGTGACGGCGTTGTGCGAGGCGGTGGCAAGGCTTGGCCGACACAGTTTCCCGATCGTCGTCACCCCGACCGTGCGGGACTTCCTGGCCGAGGTCTCCGACCTGCTCGGCATCGAGTTCGACCCGGACGACCCGGAGTCGACGATCGCCAAGCTGGGGCCGATCGCGAACATCATCGGTGCCACGGTCCGTAACACCGCCAATCCGACCCGGCTGGACGCCGGATACAAGGAGAACGTCATCCCCGGTCGAGCCAGTGCCACCATTGACTGCCGGGTGCTGCCCGGCCAGGAGACCCAGTTCCTGGCCGAGCTCCGCCAGCTGATCGGCCCGGATGTGGCGATCGAACACGTGGAGCGGCAGCCGGCGATCGAGACGACCTTTGACGGTGCGCTGGTCGACGCGATGGCCGCCGCGCTGCGCCACGCCGACCCGGGTGCCCGGACGGTGCCGTACATGCTCTCCGGCGGCACCGACGCCAAGGCGTTTCGCCAACTCGGCATCCGATGCTTCGGGTTCACCCCGCTACGGCTGCCGGCAGAGTTGAACTTCTCTGCGCTGTTCCATGGCATCGACGAGCGGGTCCCGGTCGAGGGGCTACAGTTCGGCGTGCATGTGCTCGACCGCTTCTTGCGCCAGAGCTGACCGCCGGCGCCCCATCGAAGGTGAAGGGAATTTCATCCGCATGACCGACCAGCACACCGACCTCGACGCCGCGCTGGAGCAGGTGTTCCAGGCTGCCCGGGCACATCTGGCCACGGTCAAGGCCGCCGACGGCCGAATCGACGACGACGCCGTCTGGCAGGCGTACGTGGCGCTCAACAACGCGTCGTACGCGTACGACGAGCAGTTGCTGGACGCCTTCGGTGAGGTGACACCCTGGGACGTCGAGTCGATCGATCCGCAGGAGGCGGACGAACGGTTCGGTGTCGGTGCCGGCGGTGTCGACGGCGACGAGCCGGCCGACCCGCACCCGCAGGTCGTCTCGGTACGCCAGCGTCGTGACTACCGGGTGCCGTCGGTCGCCGCGCTGGTCCGCATCGCCGACGCGGCCCGCCGCCAGGGCAGCCCGTCCGCCGAGGAGGCAGAGCCGGTCGGTGGTGTCGGAGAGGCGGTGCTCGAGCTGCTGCAGGCCGGCGACGGCTCACTCGGCGCGCTGGACATCCCGGAGCTGGAACCGCTCGACGGCGTGGTCATGGTGCACGAGGTCACCACGCCGCTGGATCCGGAGGCGTTCAGCGACGGCGATGTCGATGGACCGTTCCGGTCAGTTCCCGGTGACGAGATCGTCGGCCGACTCGACGAGCACGCCTACCTGCCGGACGACGACGGCGACGACTCACCGGCCAGCGGCGGCCCGGCCGGCGGCGGCCTGCGCTAAGCACACCGCCTACGTACTGAGCCCGGGCTGCGGCTGCCGGGCGATCCTGCGCCGGAGCACCACCTGGCGCGTCCCGTCACGGAACAGCCGCACCCGGGCAAGCTCCCAGCCAGAGAACTCGGCCTGAATCGCCAACTGCGCGGCTGCGGTCAACCGGTCGACGTTCGGCGGCAACCGCAGCGGCGCGTACTCGTAGTCCATGACCACCATCCTGCCGCCGGCCCCCGGCTGTGTCACCCGCCGGCCACCTCCGGCGGCGGTGTCACCCGTCGCGTTCCGGATAGCCGACCGCTGGTGCCGACACGTCGTCTAGTGCCCGGGTGATCTCCGTGGGCAGCGTCATCCGTTCGACCTGCAGCGCCCCGACCAGCTGCCCCGCCGTGCGTGCCCCGAGGATCGGCGCGGTGACCCCGGGGCGGTCCCGGACCCAGGCGAGCGCGACCTCCAGCGGTGCCACCCCCAGGCCAGCGGCGGCCGTCGAGACCGCCTCGACGATGCTGGAGCAGCGCGGCTCCAGGTAGGTCGCGACGAACAGTTCCAGATGCGGCGACGCGGCCCGGGAGTCGACCGGGCGGCCGTGCCGGTACTTGCCCGTGAGTACTCCGCGGCCGAGCGGTGACCAGGGCAGCACGCCCAGCCCCAGCGCGGCGCAGGCGGGCAGCACCTCCCGTTCGATCCCACGTTGCAGCAACGAGTACTCGACCTGTGCGGCGACCACGGCGGCTCGGCCGGGCACCGCGGCCTGCCAGGCCGCTGCCCGGGCGGTCTGCCAGCCGCTGAAGTTCGACACCCCGACGTACCGGACCCGCCCGCTGGCCACCGCCGTGTCCAACGCGCCAAGGGTCTCCTCCATCGGGGTGTCCGGGTCGTACCCGTGTACCTGCCACAGGTCGATGTAGTCGGTGCCGAGCCGCCGCAACGAGGCGTCGAGGGTACGCAGCAGATGCCAACGGGACGTGTCACGCCGCCGTGGCCCGCCCGGCCGCAACCCGGCCTTGGTAGCGATGACCAGATCCTTGCGGGGCACCATGCTGTCCAGCAGCGAACCGATGACCGCCTCGGCGTCGCCGTCGCCGTACACGTCGGCGGTGTCGATCAGATTGCCCCCGGCGTCCAGGTAGCTCTTCAGTTGCGCCGCGGCATCGTCGGCGTCGGTGTCCCGGCCCCAGGTCATGGTGCCGAGCGCGAGCCGGGAGACCGCCAGCCCGCTGCGGCCGAGCGGTCGCTGCTGCATGGATGCACCTTAAGCAGATCCTGGCGGTACGGACATCCTCACTCTCGCCGACGTCTGCTGCCGACCGGCACCGGCCGGTCGGCGAGTCGACCGGCCGGTTGTCCAGTGCCGGCGGACGATTGCGTACCCTGGTGCGGCTTGGCCACGGCCGCTGCTCCGGCAGCGCCGTCGACGCCCCGCCTGGCGGGAGATGGGGGATGACTGGGAGTGCGACTCGGACTAAATCTCGGCTACCTCACGGGCGCTGGCTCACCGGCCGACCAACTGGCGCTCGTCCAGGAGGCGGAGCGGCTCGGCTACACGGTGGTCTGGGCCGCCGAGGCGTACGGGTCCGACTCGCCGAGTCTGCTCGCCTGGCTGGCCGGCCAGACCAGCCGGATCGACGTGGGCTCGGCGGTGATGCAGATCCCGGCCCGCACCCCGGCGTCGACCGCGATGACCGCCGCCACCATCGACACGTTGTCCGCTGGCCGGTTCCGCCTCGGCCTGGGGGTCTCCGGTCCGCAGGTTTCCGAGGGCTGGCACGGCGTACGGTTCGGTCAGCCGTTGGCCAGGACCCGCGAGTACGTGGAGATCGTCCGGCTCGCGGTCGGACGCCAGCGGGTCGAGTACGCGGGCAGGCACTACACCCTGCCGCTGCCCGACGGCCCGGGGAAGGCGTTGAAGCTCAACTTCCGCCCGGCCCGGTCGCGGATCCCCGTATATCTGGCTGCGGTCGGCCCCCGCAACCTCGAACTGGCCGGCGAGATCGCCGACGGCTGGCTGGCGGTGTTCTTCTCGCCCCGCACCGCCGCCGATCAACTGGCGTTGATCGCCGCCGGCCGGGCCCGCACCGGTCAGGACCTCACCGGTTTCGACGTGGTGCCGGCCGTGCCGGTGGTGGTCGGCGACGACGTCGCCGCCTGCGCCGACCTGCTGCGCGGGTACGCCGCGTTGTACGTCGGCGGGATGGGCAGCCGGACGCAGAACTTCTACCACCAGCTGGCCACCCGGATGGGCTTCGGTGCCGCCGCCGACGAGGTGCAGGACCACTATCTGGCCGGCCGGCTGCGGGAGGCCGCGGCGGCCGTACCGCTGGAGTTCATCGACCAGACCGCGCTGCTGGGCCCGCCGGACCGGATCGCGCAGCGGATCGGCGAGTACGCCGCCGCGGGGGTGACCACCCTGTCGGTCAGTCTGTTCGACGCCGACACGGAGGCGCGGTTGGCGACGCTGCGGACTGTGGCGCGGGCGTTCGACGTGGCCGGGGTGGGGCGGTGAGCTGGATCGAGGTCATCGTGCTCGGCGTGGTGCAGGGGCTCACCGAGTTCCTGCCGATCAGCTCGTCGGCACATCTGCGGATCACCTCGGCGTTGTTCTTCGAGGCGGACGCAGGCGCCTCGTTTACCGCCGTGACCCAGTTGGGCACCGAGGCCGCGGTGCTGCTCTACTTCGCCAAGGACATCTGGCGGATCACCCGGACCTGGGTCGTCGGCATCTGGAATCCCTCGGTACGCGGCGAGCCGGACTACCGGATGGGCTGGTACGTCATCGTCGGGTCGATCCCGATCGGGGTGATCGGCCTGCTGTTCAAGGATCAGATCCGCGACGGTCTGCGTAACCTGTGGATCACCGCGACCGTGCTGATCGTGTTCGCGCTGATCCTCGCCGTCGCGGAGTACCTCGGCCGGCAGACCCGTACCCTGCAGCGGTTGACTCTGCGGGATGGCGTGATCATGGGGTTCGCCCAGGCGATGGCGCTCATCCCGGGCGTCTCCCGGTCCGGTGGCACGCTGACCGCTGGACTGCTGTTGAACCTCACCCGGGAGGCGGCCGCGCGGTTCTCCTTCTTGCTGGCCATCCCTGCGGTGGTGATGTCCGGGCTGTTCAGCCTGCCCGACGTGTTCGACCCGCAGGGCCGGGCGCCGACGGCGGCCCAGATGGTGGTGGCGACCGCCATCGCGTTCGTGGTCGGCTACGCGGCGATCGCCTGGTTGCTGCGCTATGTCGCGCATCACACCCTGTACGCCTTCGTGCTCTACCGGGTGGCGCTCGGTTCCCTGGTGATGGCGCTACTGGTCACCGGAACCATCTCGGCCACCTGACCGGACCCGACCAGACCCGACCGCTGTGACCGGGTCGGCTGCCGGCCGGCCAGGCCGCCCCCCGTAGGCTGGTCCGGTGGCGACGTTGGTACTCCTGCGACATGGTCGGACGACCGCCAACGCTGAGGGCGGCCTGGCCGGCCGGCAGCCGGTCGAGCTCGACGAGACCGGCCAGGCACAGGCCCGGGCGGTCGGTGCCCGGCTGGCCGGGGTGCCGTGGGCACAGGTGGTCAGCAGCCCGCTGATCCGCTGCCGGCAGACCGTGGAGCTGGCCGTCCCCGGGGCGACCCCGGTGATCGACGACAGGTTGATCGAGTGTGGGTACGGCGAGTGGGAGGGCCAGTCGCTGCGGTCACTGGTGAAACAGCCGCTGTGGCGGGTCGTGCAGGAGCATCCGAGCGCTGCGGTGTTCCCCGGTGGGGAGGCGCTGGCCGCCGTGGCGGCCCGCGCGGTGGCTGCGGTGCGGCACTGGAACGGTGTGGTCGACGCCGAACGCGGGCCCGACGCTCTCTGGCTGGCCTGCACCCACGGCGATGTGATCAAAGCCATCGTGGCCGACGCGCTCGGCCTGCACCTTGACCTGTTCCAGCGGATCGTGGCCGATCCGGCCTCGTTGACGGTGATCCGGTACACGACGACTCGGCCGTTCCTGGTGCGGCTCAACGACACCGGTGGTGAGGTGGCCGGGCTGGTGCCGGCGAAGCGGCGTCGGCCACGGCGTCGGGGTGGGTCGGCCGATTCCGACGCCGCCGTCGGCGGCGGCTCCGGTACCGGCGGACGTGACCGGCAGTGAGCGTACCGGTCAATCGGGTCGGTGCGTTACCGGATCGACCCGGCCGCCCGATAGGGTCGATGACATGACCCACCAGGTGCATGCCTTCGAGCCGCCGGAGCGGTTCGTTGCGGGGACCGTCGGACCGCCGGGGGAGCGGATGTTCTTCCTGCAGGCCCGGGGTGGCGGTCGCGTGGTCAGCGTTGCCCTGGAGAAGGTCCAGGTGTCGCTGCTGGCCGAAAAGCTCGAGGAGCTGCTGGCCGAGGCGCAGCGACGGTTCGGTGTCGATGTGCCGGAACTACCGACCGGGCAGTCGGACAACGAACCGCTGGAAACGCCGGTCGACGAGGAGTTCCGGGTCGGCACGCTCGGCTTGGCCTTCGACGTGGACACCACCACCGTTGTCATCGAGGCCATAGCCGCCGGTGAGCCGGAAACCGGGCTCGAAGCCGGCGACGACGACGGCCTGCTCGACGACGATGACGACGACACTGACGACGAGGTCGACGCCAGTCTGGACCGGCTCCGGGTCCGGCTGACCCCGGCGGCGGCCCGCGGCTTCATCGACCGGGCACGCCGGGTGGTGGCCGCCGGGCGTCCACCCTGTCCGCTCTGTGGTCAACCGCTGGACCCGCGCGGCCACCTCTGCCCGCGGCACAACGGCTATCACCGCTGAAGTGAGGGAGATCGGCCGGCAGCCGGCGGTGGACCGGGACGCCACCGTGCTGCGACTGCTCCATACCGGCGCGATGCGGCTCGAAGGCCAGTTGATCGACGCATCGAACACGACGTTGCGGGCCGTCATCGAGGCCGACGGGACGGCGATCCGGTGCGTGTACAAACCAGTTCGCGGGGAACGCCCACTGTGGGACTTTCCGGACGGCACCCTGGCTGGCCGGGAGGTCGCCGCCCATTTGGTGGCGCAGGCGCTCGGGTGGCCGTTGGTGCCGCCTACGGTGTTGCGTGACGGTCCGATCGGTCCGGGCGCCTGCCAGCTGTGGATCGACGAGCCGGATGGTTCCGTGCCGCTGGTCGACTTCGTCGCGGCCGACCAGGTGCCGGCCGACTGGCTGCCGGTGGCGGCGGCCCGGGACACCGACGGGAAGCCGTACGCTCTGGCGCATGCCGATGATCCGCAGCTGGCCCGGCTCGCGGTGTTGGACATCGTGGTCAACAACGCCGACCGCAAGGGCGGGCACGTGCTGGCCGGACCGGACAACGAGGTGTACGGCGTCGACCACGGCTTGTGCTTCCACGTCGACGACAAGCTGCGTACGGTCTTGTGGGGCTGGTCCGGGCGCCCGTTGCCGCCGGAGGCCGGGTCGGCGTTGCGTCAGCTGCGTACGGCAGTCGACGCGACGCTGGGCGGGCAGTTGGCGTCGCTGCTCACCCAGGCCGAGGTTACCCAACTGGCCGGGCGGGTCGACGGGCTGATCGAGGCCGGGCGGTTTCCGTCGCCGCCGGCGACACGTAGCGCGATCCCTTGGCCGCCGATGTGATTCATCTGCCGTTCTCCGGCGCTGCCGGCACCGCTGGATAAGGTGGCGCCATGGACTCTTGGACCGGTCACGAGGTGCCCCAGCTGCCCGGCGCCGGTGTGCCGTTGGCGTTGTTCGACTCCGCTCGGCGGGCGGTGGCACCGACCCGGCCGGTCGACCCGGCGACGATGTACGTCTGCGGGATCACCCCGTATGACGCCACCCATCTCGGGCACGCCGCGACCATGCTCGCGTTCGATCTGGTGCAGCGGATGTGGCGGGACGCGGGGCACCGGGTGCGGTACGTGCAGAACGTTACCGATGTCGATGATCCGCTGCTGGAGCGGGCGGCCCGCGACGGGGAGGACTGGGTGGTCCTCGCGATGCGGGAGACCGCGCTGTTCCGGGAGGACATGGAGGCGTTGCGGATCATTCCGCCGGACCATTACGTGGGTGCGGTGGAGTCGATTCCGGCCATCGCCGAGCGGGTCGGCGTCCTGCTCGACCGCGGCGCCGGCTATCGGCTGGCCGATGGCACCGGTGACGTGTACTTCGACGTGGCCGCCGCGCCGCGGTTCGGCTACGAGTCGAACCTGTCCCGGGAGCAGATGCTGGTCTTTGCCGCCGAGCGGGGTGGTGATCCGCAGCGTCCGGGTAAACGTGACCCGCTGGATCCGCTGCTGTGGCGCGGTGCCCGCGACGGTGAGCCGGCCTGGGACGGCGGTCCCCTGGGCCCCGGCCGACCGGGCTGGCACATCGAGTGCGCGGTGATCGCGCTGGGTCTGCTGGGTGACCGGATCGACGTCCAGGGCGGCGGCAACGACCTGCTGTTCCCCCATCACGAGTGTTCCGCCGCGCACGCGGAGGTGCTGACCGGCACCGGCCCGTTCGCCGCCCACTACGCGCACGCCGGCATGATCGGCCTCAACGGGGAGAAGATGTCCAAGTCCCGGGGCAACCTGGTCTTCGTCTCCCGGCTGCGGGGCGACGGGGTACCGCCGATGGCTCTGCGGCTGGCGCTGATCTCCGGGCACTACCGGGCTGATCGCCAGTGGACCGACGATACGCTCAAAACCGGTCAGCAACGCTGGCACCGGTGGCGCGAGGCCGCCCGGTCCGCTGCCGGACCGTCCGGCGCAGAGCTGCTCGCCGGGGTCCGGGGCCGGCTGGCCGACGATCTCGACACGCCGGGTGCGTTGGCCCTGATCGACGAGTGGGCCGACCACGCGCTCGCCGGTACCGGAGTGGACCCGCAGGCCCCGGCGTTGATGGCCGAGACCTGCGATGCCCTGCTCGGGGTGCGCCTGCGTGACTGACCCGGCCGACCGCACCCGCGCCGGAGCACTGGTCGGGTCCGGCGCCGCCGTCGAACCCGACCAGTGCTCGAATTAGTTCGGTGTGCAGGTCAGGGTCGGTGCGACGGGGGTTCCGGTGGCCGAACCGATCAGACCGAAGCTGGTGGATGCCCCGGATCCGATGCTGCCGTTGTAACCGACGTTGGTGGCGGTGACGGTCGAACCGGTGCTGTTGATCGTGGCGTTCCAGGCCTGGGTCACCTGCTGCCCACTGGGGTTCGTCCAGCTCACCGTCCAGCGGCTGATCGGCGTTCCGCCGGCAGTCACCCGCACCTCGGCCTGGAAGCCGCCCTGCCAGCTGGCGACGACGGAGAAGGTCGCGGTGCAGCCGCCTGGCGCCGGGGTGGTCGGTGGTGCGGTGGTCGGTGATGCGGTCGTGGGCGCCGGGGTGGGCGGTGCGGTGGTCGGGGCCGGCGTGGTGGGCGGCGGGGACACGCCGGTGCCGCCGAAGTTTACGTCGCTGCAGAAGTAGTAGGTCTGGTCAGCGTGGCTGGCCTTCCAGATCAGGTAGACGAGGTGCCGTCCGGTCCGGCCGGGTGCGCTGACCGGGATGTCGACCGACACGCCGTTGAGGTTGGGGTTGCTGGTCCGGGTGCCCTCACCGGGGTCCGCGCCGTCGGTGGTCCGGACCAGCTCCAGGTCGCTCCAGCGCAGCCGCTGGGTGAGCGGGTTGAATCCCTGCCGGGTCACGTACACCAGGTGGTAGTCGGCGCCGTGCAGCGCCTGGTCGTGGTAGGTGACGGTGAAGTTCGTGCCGACGTCGGCGGCTCGCCAGTTGCCGGGTTCGTCCAGTGCGGCGTACCGGACCCCGCCGGTGTTGCCAGCGCTGCACAGTTGGCCGTCGGGGATGTGGGCCTGATGCTGGCCGTTGACCCCGTCGATGTAGAGGCTGTTCCAGTTCCACATGGCGGTGGAGTCCGCCTGCCAGGCCTGCCAGCACATCGGGTCCTCGGTGGCCATCGCGGGGTTCTGGAAGTCATTGGCCCAGCGCTCGTAGCACCCGTAGTTGCGCGACGGCGGATCGATCGATGATCCGTGGGCGGTGGCCACGTCGGCGAGCGCGGTGGTGCACAGCAGTGCGGCGGCTGCCGCGACGGTGAGCACCCGGCACAGCGGTGCCCATAGAGTGGCGGTGAGGGAAGGCATGTCTGCTCCCGGACAGAGGTTGGACGGCGGTGGCGGGTTCGCCGGGACAGGCGTTCCCGCCGGATCGGATGGTGGGTAGCCCGGTCCCGCCATGCCGCGCGACCCCTCGCGGCAGTCCCGTCCAGAGATTCACATGCCTCGATTTTCTTTGTCAATAGTTTGAATGCAAAACAAAGTAAGGCGAAAGAAGTGCCGGGTCAGCCGAGTACGAGACCGGGATCCGGGTCCGGATCAGGCATGGGTGCCGGCACCCGATACTCCTCGGTCAAGGTGGTCACCGGGCCGGGCCAGGTCGCCTGGGCCACCTCGATCGGCCGCCGGTCGCCGTCGTAGGCCACGTGCAGCAGATGTAGCACCGGGGTGTCCGGACGGATCCGGAGCAGCTGCGCCTCCTGCCGGCTGGGCTGGCGGGCGCTGAGTACGTCGCGCGCCCAGACGTACCGCCGACCAGTCACCTCCTCGGCCTCCTGGTATGTGGGCCGGCCGAACGGTTCGGCCCGCTCCAGACTGGTGCCGGCGGCGTCGGCCATCCGGAACCAGGATGCTCCCACCTCGACCGGTGAGTCCTCGGTGCGGACCAGGTGGCGGCGGACGATTAGCTCGGTACCATCGGTGACGCCGAAGGCGTCGGCCACCTCGGGCACCGCCGGGGCCGGGCCGACCTCGGTCAGTTGCTGGCGGTAGCGTGCCGCCAGGTCGGCGTGGTATCCACGGTGTCCGCCGTACCGGCCGCGAGCGAGTCGGTTGAGCCGGCGTCGGGTGCCCCGTACGAAGGTGCCGGAGCCCGGCTTGGTGATCAGCAGTCCTTCGACGCGGAGCTGATCGACGGTACGCTGCGCGGTCTGCTTGGCCACGCCGTACATCTCGGCGAGCGCGGGGATGGCGGGTAGCCGTTCGCCGGGTGCCCACTCACCGCGTCGAATCCGTTCCCGGATCAGATCGGCGATCTGGCGGTGTGGAACCTCGGCGGCTCCAGGATTGACCTGCATCTGTGAACTGACCGTCCTTCCCGACGAGATACCTAGCATCCTAGGACACAAAACACGGTGTGTCCAGCCCGACTACCGACGAAGCCGCACCATCGAAACTGTCAGTAACAAGCAGCCGACCCGGCCGTCCCGCGCCGGATCAGCGCCCGGCGGCAGTCACCGCTTGCGGGCGATCAGCGCACCGTTCGCACCGGGGGCGTCGAAGACGACGGTACGGATGGAACCGAAACCGGCATCGGCCAGCCAGTCGGCGTACTCGGTCTCCGAGTAGTTGCGCCCGCCCTCCGTCTCTACCAGCATGTTCATCCCCATCAGGGCGGCCTCGGGCGGACCGGTGCGTTCGGGGTTGAGCAGTAGCTCGCAGACGACGATCGTGCCGCCGGACGGCAGTGCGTCGTGGCAGCGGGCCAGCAGCGCCCGGTTGGTCGCTTCGTTCCAGTCGTGCAGGATCATGCTGAGCAGGATGGTGTCATATCCCTGCGGGAGCTTCTCGTCGGCGAAGAAGTCACCGGCGACGGTGTCGATCCGGTCGGCCAGACCTGCGGCGGCGGCCTTCTCCGCAGCGACCGGCACGACGTGTGGCACGTCGTAGACGCTCGCCCGCAGATGCGGGTAGCGCCGGCACAGCTCGATGGGATACGCGCCCGACCCGCCGCCCAGGTCGAGTAGCCGGTGGTGGGCGCTGAAATCGTAGGCGTCGCCCAGCGCGCGGGCCGTGAAGATCGACGCGGCGTACATCGCCTCCAGGAACAGGTTCCGGATCCGCGGGTCCACGTCGGCGAAGAGCGACTCCTGGGTGTCCGGATCCCAGGTCAGTGGCCGGTCGGTACGCAACGCCTCACCGATGCGGTGCCACGGTAGGTAGGTGCGTTCGTCGCAGTAGCGAATCTGACCGCCGAAGTAGTAGGGACGGTCGGCTACCAGGAACTCCTCGGCGATCGGCGCGTTGCGGTAGCTGTTGGAGCCGGGTTGCTTGGTGAGCAGTCCGAGCGAGGCGCAGGCGGCGAGCAGGGTATCCGCCGGGCGCTCAGCCAGCCCGTACTCGTCGCACAGTTGCCCGACGGTGATGGTCCGGCCGCCGGCGAGCCTGGTGAACAGGTTCAGCTCGACGGCGGCGGCCAGGGTCTTGAAGCTCCAGAAACCGGTCACCAGACGCATAAGAGGGGTGGGGGTTAGCATCCGGACATTTTCCGGTAAAGAGCCGTCCGACTGACGGAGCTGTCAGTTAGCCGATAGATCCAGGTCGGGTATCCGTCCGGCCGGTCACCACGAACCGGCTGTCGGGCCGGCCGACCCGCCCCTGCGGCGCAGGTACTTCTCGAACTCCTGGGCGATCTCGTCACCGGTCAGCGGCTGGATACCAGCATCGCCGACCCGTTCCTCCAACTCGCGAACGTATTCGCCCAGCTCGGCGTCCTGCTCGGCGGTGGCCCGCACCCGGGCCTCCCACTTCGCCGCCTCCTCGGCCATGTCGGCCATCGGCACCGGCAGGTCGAGCACGTCCTCCACTCGGTGCAGCAGCGCCAGTGTCGCCTTCGGGCAGGGTGGGTTGTTGGCGTAGTGCGGCACGTGCACCCAGAACGAGACCGCGTCCACCTCCGCGTGGGCACAGGCGTCCTGCAGTACTCCGACGATCCCGGTGGGACCGTCGTACCGGGTCGGGACGAGCTGGAGCCGCTGCGCCGCCTCCTTCTCCGAGGCGGTCCCGCTGATCGGCAGCGGCCGGGTGTACGGCACGTCGGCGAGTAGAGCGCCGAGCAGCACCACCCGGTTGACCTCCAGGCTGTGGCACAGCTCCAGGACCTGTTCACAGAAGGTGCGCCAGCGCATGCTCGGTTCGATCCCGTGGATCAGTACCACGTCCCGGTCGGTGCCTTCCGGGCTGGCCACCATGAACCGGGTCGTCGGCCATTCGATGCGGCGCGCGTCGCCGCTGGAGCCGGTGATGGTCGGCCGGCTGACCTGGAAGTCGTAGAAGTCCTCCGGGTCCAGCGCGGCGATTTCTCGGGCCTGCCAGACCTCCTGCAGGTGCTCGACGGCCGCAGTGGAGGCGTCTGCGGCGTCGTTCCAGCCTTCGAACGCGGCGATTGCCACCGGTGACCGCAGCACCGGCAGACCGTCGAACTCGGTCACCGAGCCTCCTCGCCGTCATTGCGACCTGGCAGCGCGTGCGCGGTCGTTGCGACTACTCGTCGACGTCTGGGTGCGGGGTAGTTGTCGTGCCTCACCCTGTCAGCCTACGTGCCGATCGACGACCCGGCCCGGTGGCCGCGCCGGCTCCACCGGCGGCCTGATCCGCGCACCGCCGCCGTACGTATTGCGCAACTGGGGCAGCATGGACCGCGGACGGCAACGCGTCGCCGTCCGACAAGTGAGCGAGGAGGCCGGTATGCGCCAGCCCGGCGACCGTGTCCGCAGCCGGTTTCAGCTGGTGGCGTTGTGTGCCGCCGTCGTCGCGGCGGCGGCCTGCGCCGCGGTGCCGCTGCCCGACGACGGGCCGGGTGAACCCAACCAGCCGGCGGTGCCTGGAGGCGGTGCCACCGGAGCGGGCGCCGACGGTTCACTCGACGGCACCGACACGGTCGAGGAGTTCGAGCAGGACATCGCGGGTGCCGAAGCTCTCGCCGACCAGTACTGGTCGCAGCGGTTCGCCGGGTTCGGCGCGTCGTTCGAGCCGATCGGGCAGGCCATCGCCTACCAGCGCGACGGCGAATTGAGCTGCGGCGACCAGCTCATTCCGCGTAACAACGCGGTCTACTGCCTGACAAGTGGGTCCGAGTTCATCGCCTACGACGCGAACTGGGCATTCGACGTGTTCCAGACGGTCGGCGACTCGTTTCTGTTCTACCTCATCGGCCATGAATACGCGCACGGAATTCAGGTTCGCCTGGACCTGGATTACCGGTTCAGCATCCAGCGGGAACTGGCCGCCGACTGTCTGGCCGGGGCCTACCTCGGCGACTCGGTACGCGACGGCACGCTGCAGCTCGACGACGGTGACCTGGAGGAGTTTCAACGCGGTCTGGCGACCGTGGCGGACGATCCCGACCAGCCGTGGTTCGAGGAGGGCTCGCACGGCACCGCCGACCAGCGGATCACGGCCTTCTTCAACGGGTACGACCGGTCGCTGGCCGGGTGTGACCTGACCTGACCGTCGCCGGCCGGCAGCCTGCGCTGCGCCGTCGCCGGCTGGGCGACAGCGCTGTGATCAGGCAGGATCGTGGGACGCATGTCGTGCCCGGACCAGGGAGGTTCCGCTGAATACTCTGCCACCCGCCGCCGTCCTGTTCGACATGGACGGCACGTTGATCGACAGCGAGAAGCTCTGGGACGTGGCCCTGCGGGAGCTGGCCGTGCACTACGGCGGGCAACTGTCCGCCGAGGCTCGGTTGGCGATGGTGGGTTCGGACATGGCCACCACGATGGGGCTGCTGCATGAGGACCTGGGCCAGCCGTGGCGGGACCCGGCGACCGGCGCTGCCTGGCTGACCCGACGGGTCACCGCCCTGTTCAGCGCCGGCGTCCCGGCCCGGCCGGGCGCGTTCGAGCTGGTCCGCGCGGTACGGACGGCCGGCCTCCGCACCGCGCTGGTCACCTCGACCGAGCGTGCTCTGGTGGACGTGGCACTGCACACCATCGGGCGGCACAACTTCGACGTGGTGTGCTGCGGAGACGAGGTGCCGGCGACCAAACCCGATCCGGCCCCGTACCTGGCCGCTGCGGCCGCCCTCGGCGTGTCGGCGGTGGACTGTGTGGCGGTCGAGGATTCCCCGGCCGGGGTGGCCAGCGCGCACGCCGCCGGGGCGGCGGTGCTCGCGGTGCCGGCCGAGGCGGTGTTTCCGGTGCCGGACCGGGTCCAGGTACGGGCGAGCCTGTGCGACGTGACCGTGGCCGATCTGACCGCGCTGCTTGCCGCGTACCGGGCTGATCTGCCCCTGGCGGCCGGTTGACGGGCTGCCCGGAGCGGGCTGCCCGTCAACCGCCTGGCGGTCACTCGTGCGAGATCGCCTGCAGTACGTTCAACCGGGACGCCCGCCAGGACGGCCACCAGGCGGCGACCACGCCGGCCAGCGCGGCGGCAACGACGAACCCGACGAGTTGGCCGACCGGCACACTGACCACAGACAGCACGTCCTGGCTGCGCATCGCGAACGACGCGGCCAGTCCGAGCGCCACGCCCAACGCCACGCCGAGCAGACAACCGAAGACCGCCATCAGCAGTGACTCGACGCGGACCATCCGGCGGACCTGGCGTCGGCTCATCCCCACCGCGCGTAGCAGCCCGAGTTCCCGGGTACGTTCGTGGATGCTCAGCACCAGGGTGTTGACGATCCCGATGAAGGCCACCAGTACGGCGAGGGCCAGCAGTACGTAGAAGATGCTGAGCAGGATGTCGACCAGCTGGTTCTGCTGCTCGACGAAGCTGCTGCGGTCGCCGACCGTCACCAACGGGTAGTCGGCCATCAGCGCCTCGGTCTCGGCGACGATCCGCTGCACGTCGGCGTCCGGGGTGGTGGCGACGAACCCCTGGTAGGCCAGCGGCCCGGCGAGGTACTGCACCTGGGACTCGGGCAGGATCAGCCCGGCGGTGAGCGCGGTGCGGTAGACGCCGACGAGTTCGTAGGTCCGTCCGCCGCCACGTGGCATGTCGATGACGATGTCGTCGCCGACCGTCCAGCCGTTGGACTCCGCGGTGTTCACGTCAACCACCGTCTCGCCGTCGCCGGCGTCGAGGCGGCCCTGTACGGTCTCGAAGGCGAACATCGAGCCGGCCTGTGACAGGTCGGTGGCAGAGATGAGCTGGTTGGGGCGGCCGTCGGCGGTCAGTATCGCGAGGTGGTACGCGACGGTGCCGGTCACGCCGTCGATCTCGGCTACCTGGTCGAGGCGTGCGGGGTCGAAGCCCTCCCGCCCGGTCGGCAGTTGCTGGCCGTTGGTCAAGATGATGATCTCGGCCCCGAGGCCGTTCTCCACCAGGTCGGTGGTGGTCGCCTTCAACGACGACCCGATCACCGCGATGGTGCTGACCAGGGTCACCCCGATCATCAGAGCGGCGGCGGTGACAGCGGTACGCCGCGGGTTGCGCAGCGTGTTGCGGCGGCCGAGACCGGTCGCCGTACCCCAGCTGATCAGGCGTCCGACGGCACCGGCCACCGGACGGGTGAGGGCGGGCGACAGCAGCGCCACGCCGATGATCGACAGCAGCACCCCACCGCCGAGCGCTACGGCGGTCAGCCCGGAGACACCGATCAGACCCACGGACAGCAGTCCCGCGCCGAGCGCGGTGACCACCCCACCGGTGATGGTGAGCCCGGTCAGCGGCCGGTCCGGGCGGACCACGTCCCGCATCGCGGCCACCGGTGGGACCGCCGAGGCACGGATCGCCGGAATCAACGCCGCGACCATGGTCATCAATACGCCGACCAGGTAGGACGCCAGGATCGCGACTGGTGAGACGATCAGCCCGCCAGCGGGCAGCGACAGCGCCTCGACTGCCAGGAACTGCAGGCCGGCGGCGACGCCGATACCGGCGGCCAGGCCGAGGGTGGCCGCGATCACGCCGACGACCAGCGCCTCGATCAGCACCGCCGAGGTGACCTGGGCCCAGCTGGCGCCGAGTGCCCGGAGCAGGGCCAGCTCGCGGGACCGCTGCGCGACCAGGATGTTGAACGTGTTGAAGATCAGGAACATGCCGACCAGCAACGCGATCAGCGCGAACCCGAGGAAGAACCAGTTGACGAAGGTCAGCAGCTGGGTGAACTGGGACGCCTGCTCGTCGGCGAGCTCCGCGCCGGTCACCGCCTCGAACCCGGCCGGCAGCCCGTCGGCCACCAGCCGCTTGAGCTCGTCGTCGGTGACGCCGGGGTCGGCGGTCAACTGTGCCGCGCCGAACACCCCGGTCTGGCCGTAGAACAACTGCTGTGCCTGTGGCACGGTGAAGGCGACCAGTGTCTCGCCGCCGAGGGTGGACCTGCCCCCGCTGTACTCCAGCAGGCCCACCACGTCGTACTCGCTGGCCTGGTAGGCGCTGGAGACGTACACCCGGATCCGGTCGCCGACCGTGACGCCGGCCTGCTCGGCGGTCAACCGGGTCACCGCGACCTCGTCGTCGGCGCTGGGCGTGCGTCCCTCGGCGACCTGGAGCAGCGCGTCGTCGCCGGCGGCGGTCAGGCCGATGCCCAGCTGCGGTGCCTGGCTCGGCACCGCCTTGCCGTCGGCGGCCCGGAACGGGATCACCCCGGTCGAACTGGCGTCACCGGTCACCGACGCCACCCCGTTGACAGCGGCGATGCGATCCAGGTCAGCGTCGGTCAGCAGCGGCGGCTCCGCCTGCTGACCGCCCGTATCGGCCGCCTGCACCTGTACGGCGACGTCCGCGTTGACGGTCTGGAAGAGCCGTTCGAAGCGGCTGCTCAAGCTGTCGGTGAGCACCGTGGCGCTGGAAACGAACAGCACCCCGAGGATGATCGCCACCCCGGACAGCACAAGTCGCAGCTTGCGGGAGAGCAGACTCTTCAACGTGGCGCGCAGCATCAGGCCTGCTCCTGCTCGATCGCCGCGACGTCGAGGCCCTTCAGCCGGTCGAGGACCGCCTCGGCGGTCGGCTGCTGTAGCTCGTCGACGATCCGGCCGTCGGCGAGGAAGACGACGCGGTCTGAGTAGGAGGCGGCGACCGGGTCGTGGGTGACCATGACGATGGTCTGCTGGTGGTCGCGTACCGAGTTGCGCAGGAACCCGAGAACGTCGGCGCCGGCGCGGGAGTCGAGGTTGCCGGTTGGCTCGTCGGCGAAGACAACGTCCGGGCGGGCGACGAGGGCGCGGGCGCAGGCGACCCGCTGCTGCTGGCCGCCGGACAGCTCGGTGGGTCGGTGGTGTAGGCGGTCACGCAGGCCGACGGTGTCGATCACGGTGTCGAACCAGGCCGGGTCGGGTTTGCGGCCGGCGATCGCCATGGGCAGCAGAATGTTCTCCTCGGCGGTGAGCGTGGGGAGGAGGTTGAACTGCTGGAAGATGAAGCCGAGTTTGTCCCGGCGGAGTCTGGTCAGTCCGGTGTCGTTCAGTCCGGTGATTGTGGTGTCGCCGATGGTGATGGTGCCGCGGGTGACGGTGTCGAGCCCGGCGAGGCAGTGCATCAGGGTGGATTTACCGGAGCCGGACGGCCCCATGATGGCGGTGAAGCGGGCGGGTTCCAGGTCGAGGGTGACGCCGTGCAGGGCGATCACCCGGGCTTCGCCGGTGCCGTACACCTTCCACACGTCGGCTGCCCGGGCAGCCGGTTCGGTCGCTGTCGTCGTTGTCACGTCGGAGGCTCCTACCGTTGTTGTCTGTCGCCAACGGTATGTTCCGGGCGCTGTGACTGGGTCCTGCCCGGGAACGGTTCACCACTCCGTCCACGACGGGGGGGCGCATCTCCGACCTGAGGATGATCGCGACGGGCCGGACTCATCCGCCAGGGCGGACCAGGCCGGACTCGTACGCCAGCACCACGGCCTGGACCCGGTCCCGCAGCCGGAGTTTGGTCAGCACGTGTCCGACGTGGGTCTTGATGGTGGTTTCGCTGACCGACAGGGTGGTGGCGATCTCGGCGTTGGACAGCCCTCGGGCCATCTGGATGAGCACTTCACGTTCCCGTTCGGTGAGCACGTCCAGCGCCTTCGGTGGTGCCGCGTCCGGGTCGGGCAGGGTGAGCGCGAACTTGTCCAACAGCCGGCGCAGGATCCGGGGGGCCACCACGGCCTCACCGACCGCCACTGTCCGGATGGCTGCCACCAGGTCCTCGGCGGGCACGTCCTTGGCCAGGAAACCGCTGGCACCGGCGCGCAGCGCCCCCACCACGTACTCGTCGAGGTCGAAGGTGGTGAGGATGAGGACCCGGACCGGCAGCCGGGCGTCGACGATCGCCTGGGTCGCCGCCACCCCGTCCATCCGGGGCATCCGGATGTCCATCAGCACGACGTCGGGCAGCAGCCGGCGGGCCAAATCGACGGCTTCCGCTCCGTCCGCCGCATCGCCGACGATGTCCAGGTCGTCCTCGGCGCCGAGGACCATCCGGAACCCGGTGCGCAGCAGCGGTTGGTCGTCGGCGAGCAGGATCCGCACCGGACGGGTGGTGGACGGCGCGGCGATGCCGGGTTCGCTCACGGTGCTCCTTGTCGGGTAGCCGCCCCCAGCTGCTCCATCGGCAGCTTGGCGTAGATGCGGAAGCCACCGCCCGGGCGCGGGCCGGTCCGCAGCGTGCCACCGTACAGGGCCACCCGCTCCCGCATTCCGACCAGACCGTGCCCGACCCGGCCGTGGTCCGGACCGGGCCCGCGGCCGGTGTCGAAGACCTCGACGATCAGCCAGTAGACGCCGAAGCTGAGCCGTACCTCGGCGGTTGCCGCTCCGGCGTGCTTGAGCGCGTTGGTGAGCGCCTCCTGGACGATCCGGTAGAGGGTCAGGGTCACACCGGGATCCAGGTCCCCGGGTACCCCGTCGATTCGCAGGGTCACCGGCAGACCGGCCTCGCGGATCTGCTCGACCAGGGACTCGATGCCGCCGAGCCCTGGCTGCGGGGTGAGCTCGGCGTCGGCCGGTTCGGCGTCGGTGCGCAGGACGTCGAGCAGCCGACGCATCTCCCGTAACGTGCTGCGGCTGGTGTCGGCGATGGTGCCGAGCGCCTCGTCGGCGGCGGCCGGGTCGCGGTGCAGTACCCGACGGGCACCGGTGGCCAGCACCCCCATCACGCTGACGTGGTGGGCGACGACGTCGTGCAGCTCCCGGGCGATCCGTCGCCGTTCGTCGGCGACCGCCTGGTCCGCAGCGGCCCGCTGGTTCTCCTCGGCTACCCGGGCGCGTTCGGCCAGCGTCCGCGTCGCCGACCGGCGGGCGTGCACGGTCCGCCCGATGAAGAAGGCGACCAGCATGGTCAGCCCGTTGACGAACAGCAGGTACATCCGGGAGATTCCCGGCAGTTCGGTGCCCTGCGGCAGCACCGCGTTGACGGTCAGCACCGGCAGCCACAGTACGGCGGCGGCGGCGACCGCCGGGCGTAGCGCCAGCCAGCAGGCCGCGGTGTAGGTCAGGATCACCAGTGCGAGCGCCATACTCGCCGGCTCGTGGCCGGTCAGCAGCGGGACTGCCACCATCGCGGCGCTGGCCAGCACGGCCGGCCAGACGACGACCCGACGTACCGCGATCGGCGCTGCCACGATCAGGCTCCAGCCGACGACGGCCGGCCAGCCGAGGTCTGACTCGGGCCTCGGCTGGCCGGCCGGGCCGAGCCCGTGCAGGGCCAGATCGACCAGGACGACCGCGGCGGCGAGCAGACCGTCGCGGGCCAGCACCGACGGTACCGAACCGGTCGTGCCGGTGCTCCGGGCCCTACCCCACCACCGCCACCACCAGGACTGGTGTGGTCCGGTGGACCGGTCCGGCTCGGTGGGCTCCATGCCGCGACGGTATCCGGTACGGCGGTGGCGTCGCGCCCACCACGGCGCAGGACCTGGTCTCCTCCCTCAGGAGGAGACCAGGTCCTGCGCCAGGTCGGGGAAGGGCGGCGGGGTCCCGCCGTACACCGGGCAGTACGTCTGGTAGCTGCACCAGTCGCAGAGCCGGCTCTGTTTGGGGCGGAAGTCCCGGCTCTCGGTGGCCTGCAGGATTGCCCGCCAAAGCGCCAGGACGGTGCGTTCGAACCGCTGCAGCTCCTCGGCGTCTGGCGTGTAGTCGCAGACCTCGCAGTCGCGCAGGTACAGCAGCCGGAGCACCCGGGGGACGACGCCGCGGGTGCGCCACAGCACCAGGGCGTAGAACTTCAGCTGGAACAGTGCCCGGGACTCGAACGCCTCGCGCGGGGCACCGCCGGTCTTGTAGTCGACCACCCGCAGGTCCCCGCCGGGGGAGACGTCCAGCCGGTCGATGTAGCCGCGGATCAGCAGCTGTCCGTCGACCACCGCGTTGACCAGGCTCTCCCGTTCGGCCGGTTCCAGCCGGCGAGGATCCTCGACGGTGAAGTAGCCGTCGAGCAGGTGCCGCGCGGCGGCCAGGAACTCGTCCAGTTCCGGGCGGGGCGCCGGCTCGTCGGACGCCGGTTCCGCCGGTCCGGTGGAGACGACGTCGGCCAGCGTCGGGTCGGTGTCCAGCAGCCGTTGCCACTGCGGGGCGACCAGGGCGGCGGCCGCGGCCGGGATGCGCTGGTCGGCCGGCAGATCGAACAACCGTTCCAGGACGGCGTGGACCAGGGTGCCCCGGGCCTGGTCGACGGTGGTCCGCTCGGGTAGCCGGTCGATGCTGCGGAACCGGTACAGCAGCGGGCAGGTCTTGAAGTCGGCCGCCCGAGACGGCGACAAGGTGGCCAGCCGGGGCGGTCCGACGTCGGGCGCGATCTCCGGACCGGTTGTCACTGCGCGTACCGTTTCCGCCGTCATGGCAGGCAGGGTATGGCACTGGTGTGACAACCCGGCCGGCGGCTCGGCGACAAACCGTGCGCGCCGGGCGGTACGGCGTTCCGTAGCATCAACCCGATGGAGGACACCGCGAAACGCCCCGACCGGCGCCCTGACCGGCGGCCGGGGATCAGCCTCGGCCGGGTGCTCGGCTTCCCGGTGCACCTCCACACCTCGGTGCTGTTCCTGGCGATCCTGGTCACCGTGCTGTACGGCGAGTTCGTCCGCACCCAGCTGGACGTGCCACAGCCGGCCCGGTACGCGGTCGGCCTGGGCTTCGTGGTCTGTCTGCTCGGTTCGGTGCTGCTGCACGAGTTGGGTCACGCGTTGACCGCCCGCCGGTACGGCATCGGCGTTCGCGGGATCACCCTGGAGATGCTCGGCGGCTACACCGAAATGGACCGGGACGCCCCGACCCCCAAGGTCGACCTGCTGGTGTCGCTGGCCGGTCCGGCGGTGTCGCTGGTCCTGGGACTGGTCGCGGTGGTGGCCACCGTGCTGCTGCCGGACCGTACGTTGATCGACCAGTTGGCGTTCCAGTTGGCGGCGGCGAACCTGCTGGTGGCGGTGTTCAACGCGTTGCCGGGGCTGCCCCTCGACGGCGGGCGCGCGCTGCGTGCCGCGGTCTGGGCGGTGACCAGGGACCGCCACGTCGGCACCGAGGCCGCCGGTTGGGTCGGTCGGGCCGTGGCGGCGGGCACCGCCGGCCTGGTCGTGCTGCTCACGGTGGCCGGTATCCTGTCCCCGTTCGGGCTGATCTTCATGCTGCTGGTGGCGTTCACCCTCTGGCAGGGTGCCGGCCAGTCGATCCGGGTCGCGCGCATCGGCCGCCGGTTCCCGTTGGTCAACCTGGCGAAGCTCGCCCAGCCGGTCTTTCCGGTGCCGAGCGGCACACCGTTGGCCGAGGCGCAGCGTCGGGTCGCCGGCCCCCACCCGGCGCAGCCGGGTGGGGGCCGGGAGCCGGCCCTGGCGGTGACGGACTCGGTCGGCCGGTTGGTCGCGCTGGTGGACCGGGCCGCGGCCGCGGCGGTCCCGCCGGAGCGCCGCCCGTGGGTGGCGGTCGACACCGTCGCGCGCGGTATCGACGGGGTACGCCGGATCCCGGTCGACCTCACCGGCGAGCAGGTGGTCCGTACCGTGCAGGAACATCCGGGCGCGCAGTACCTGGTGACCCGGGGCGAGGACGTGATCGGCGTACTGCACGTCGCCGATCTGGCGCAGTTGTTGGAACCGAACCGAAAGATGAGCCCGTGACCCCTCCGCCGACCGCCGTCGCATCCGGCGACGTCAGTACCACGCCGATCTCCACCCGGCGTGGCCCCTTCCAGCCGGGCGACCGGGTGCAGCTGACCGACCCGAAGGGGCGGATGCACACCGTCACGCTCGCTGCCGGCCGGTCGTTCCATACCCATCGCGGTGCCCTGGCGCACGACGAGCTGATCGGCCTGCCCGAAGGCAGCGTGGTGACGTCGGCCGGCGGTACCGCGTACCTCGCGCTGCGTCCACTGCTGGCCGACTACGTGCTGAGCATGCCGCGCGGGGCCCAGGTGATCTATCCGAAGGACGCCGCGCAGATCGTAGCGATGGGTGACGTGTTCCCGGGTGCCCGGGTGCTGGAGGCCGGTGCCGGGTCGGGCGCGCTGACCTGTTCGCTGCTGCGCGCCGTCGGCACCGACGGTGAGGTGCACTCGTACGAGGCCCGGGCGGACTTCGCCGAGGTGGCTCGGACGAACGTGCAGGCGTTCTTCGGTGGCCCGCACCCGGCGTGGCGGCTGCACGTCGGTGATGTCGCATCCTGTCCGGAGGTCGGCTTCGACCGGATCATCCTGGACATGTTGACGCCGTGGGAGGTGCTGGACCTGGTGGCTCGGGCGTTGCTGCCCGGCGGGGTCTTCGTCGGCTACGTCGCCACCACGCCGCAGCTGAGCGAACTGGTCGAGGCGTTGCGCGCCGACGGCGGGTTCACCGAACCCCGGGCGTGGGAGTCGCTGGTGCGGGACTGGCATGTCGACGGGCTGGCGGTGCGGCCCGACCACCGGATGATCGGGCATACCGCGTTCCTGGTGTCGGCCCGCCGGCTGGCTCCGGGGGTCAGCGCGCCGCCGCGGCGGCGCAAGCCGAGCAAGGGAGCGGAGGCGTACGCGGCGCGCCGTCGGGACCGCGCCGGTGCGCCGGTGCCGTCCGACGCCGCCGGCCCGGCGTCACCCGACGGGGCCGAAGGGCCGGCGGTGTCGCTGGGCACGGGGGCCGGGACGGGTCCGGCATGAGCCGGCCCGCGTTCGGTGGTGGCGAGTTGCCGGCGGTCTTCCCCGACTGGTCGCCCTATCCGGAGCTGGACGCGGCCAGCCGGGCGTACCTGCGGGATCCGGACGTCGCGCTGGAGGCGCTCGGTGGGGTGCTGGCGGGTGCCGAGGTTCTCGCCTTCACCCTCGAGCGGTTCGTCAACGAGGTCAACGGAGTCTGGCAGGAGGTGGCGATCTGCGACGGCAGCCGGATGGTCCTGTGGCACGGTGAGGACGTCCCGCCGGGGGACGGGCCGGTCGGGTCGATGACGTCGTCGCTGCGGGTAGTGCCGTTGTCCACGGTCACCGAGGTCGGCTGCCGCCGCCGGCTGACCCGTACGCCGACCGGGCAGATCCGGGTGGACAGCGTCGACGTCTACCTGCTGCTCAGTTCGCAGGACGAGACGCAACCGGAGGAGCCTCTCGGCCCCCGGCACGACGCGCTGCGGTTCGGCAAGACGCTCGACGACGGTGGTTCGGGGCAGATCGCGCGGCTCGAGGAGTTCGCCCGGGTGGTCGCCTCGGTGGTGGGCCGTCCGTTACTGTGACGTGGGCCACGCATCGCAGGGCAGGTGGCCGTCCCGGCGGGCAGCAGGCCCGTACCAGGTAGACCGGGCGGCTAACCGGCGTCCGGTCCGCTGACCTCGGTCTGGTCGTCCGCGCGGACCACGTGGATGCACTCGCCGGGACAGTCCTTGGCCGCGTCGATCACGTCGAGCCGCAGCCGTTCGGGGACTGCGACCCGGGCGCCCTCGGCGACCTGCAGTTCGCCGGAGGCGTCCTTGACGTAGGCGAGTCCGTCGATGTCGAACTCGAAGACGTCCCGGGCGTACTGCACGCACAGCCCGTCCCCGGTGCAGAGGTCCTGGTCGACCCAGACCTGCAGCTCCGTGTCGGTTGATGCCGTTTCGCCCGGCTCTCCGGGGGACCGGGTCTCGGTCGGGGTCGTCACCGCGCACCTCCCTGAGTCGTGCCCGTCCTCGCGTCCCGACGGTACCCGACACGCCGTGGGACCGGCCGGCCAGGCGTCCGTCGGCCGCTTGTGACGTGCCCGAGCGATCAAGGTTGTGGGACGACTGTGTTGCGTGGGTTCGAAACGTCCGGCAAACGGCTAGTGTTAGGGCAGTACGTTTTAGCCCCCGGGGAGGTGGGACGTGGCACGCAGCGACGACGCGGATTCGCGCGCCGCACGGTGGGAGAAGGAGGCCCACGATCTCTCCACCCAGGTCGCGTTTCTTCAAGAGGAACTCGCTCTGGTGCGGCGCAAGTTGACCGAAAGCCCCCGACACGTCCGGCAGCTCGAGGAACGGCTGGCGGCAGCGCAGGCGCAGCTGGCCCGACTGACCGAGAACAACGAACGGCTCGTGGCGACCCTCAAGGAAGCCCGGGCCCAGATCGTCACGCTCAAGGAGGAGATCGACCGGCTGGCGCAACCGCCCAGCGGGTACGGCGTCTTCCTGGCCCGACACGCGGATGGCACGGTGGATGTCTTCACCGGTGGCCGGAAGCTGCGGGTGGCGCTCTCCCCCTCGTTGGACGCCGACGAGCTCCAACGCGGCCAGGAGGTTCTGCTCAACGACGCGCTCAACGTGGTCGACGCGTTCGGGTACGAGCGGGTCGGTGAGGTGGTGATGCTCAAGGAACTCCTCGACAACCCGACCGGCGAGCCGAGTGACCGTGCTCTGGTCATCTCGCACGCCGACGAGGAGCGGGTGGTGCACCTGGCGCAGACGCTGGTCGGCAGCGCGCTGCGGGCCGGCGACTCGCTGATGATCGAGCCGCGGTCGGCGTACGCCTACGAGCGGATCCCGAAGAGCGAGGTCGAGGAGCTGGTGCTGGAGGAGGTGCCGGACGTCGACTACACCGACATCGGCGGCCTGCACGCCCAGATCGAGCAAATCAGGGACGCGGTCGAGCTGCCGTTCCTGCACGCGGAGCTGTTCCGTGAGCACCACCTGCGCCCACCGAAGGGCATCCTGCTCTACGGTCCGCCCGGGTGCGGCAAGACCCTGATCGCCAAGGCGGTGGCCAACTCCCTGGCCAAGAAGATCGCTGAGCGGCGGGGTGAGGAGAAGCACACCAGCTACTTCCTCAACATCAAGGGCCCTGAGCTGCTCAACAAGTACGTCGGTGAGACCGAGCGGCACATCCGGCTGATCTTCCAGCGGGCCCGGGAGAAGGCCGGCGAGGGTACTCCGGTGATCGTGTTCTTCGATGAGATGGACTCGGTCTTCCGGACCCGCGGTTCCGGTGTCTCCTCGGACGTGGAGAACACCATCGTTCCGCAGCTGCTGAGCGAGATCGACGGGGTCGAGGGCCTGGAGAACGTGATCGTGATCGGTGCCTCCAACCGGGAGGACATGATCGATCCGGCGATCCTGCGGCCCGGTCGGCTGGACGTCAAGATCAAGATTGAGCGTCCGGACGCCGAGGCGGCCAAGGATATCTTCTCCAAGTACATCCTCACCGGGCTGCCGCTGCACCCGGACGACCTCACCGAGCACGGCGACGATCCGCAGGCCACGGTGGCAGCCATGATCGATGCCGTGGTGCTGCGGATGTACTCGGAGACCGACGAGAACCGGTTCCTCGAGGTGACCTACGCCAACGGGGACAAGGAGGTCCTGTACTTCAAGGACTTCAACTCCGGCGCGATGATTCAGAACATCGTCGACCGGGGCAAGAAGATGGCAATCAAGGAGTTCCTCACCTCCGGGCGCAAGGGTCTGCGGTTGCAGCACCTGCTCGACGCGTGCGTCGACGAGTTCCGGGAGAACGAGGACCTGCCCAACACCACAAACCCGGACGACTGGGCCCGGATCTCCGGCAAGAAAGGGGAGCGGATCGTCTACATCCGTACCCTCGTCTCCGGCGGCAAGGGCGCGGAGGCCGGCCGGTCGATCGAGACGGCCAGCAACACCGGGCAGTACCTCTGACCACGGCCCGGTGTCCCGCACCCCGCCTCGGGGTGCGGGACACCGGCTCCGCGCCGCGGTCCGTGCGCGCCGCGGGACCGGTGTCCGACGTGCCCCCGCGTGACCACACGGACACGCCAACGTCCGGTTCCGTCGGTGCGCGGACTACGCTCGACATGACGGGCGCCGACGGAAGCGATGAGGTAACGGCATGAGTGTGCGGCGGATCATGGGCACCGAGGTGGAGTACGGGATCTCCGTGCCTGGCCAGCCCGGAGCCAACCCGATGGTCACTTCCTCCCAGGTGGTCAACGCCTACGGCGCCCGACCCGAGCTGAACCGGGGAGGTCGGGCCCGGTGGGACTACGAGGAGGAGTCGCCGCTGCGTGACGCCCGGGGCTTCACCTACTCGGGGGCGGCCTACGACCCGGCGGAGGCCCTCGCCGACGAGGATCTGGGCCTGGCCAACGTGATCCTCACCAACGGCGCCCGGCTCTACGTCGACCACGCCCACCCCGAGTACTCCACCCCCGAGGTCACCAACCCGCTGGACCTGGTCCGGTGGGACAAGGCGGGGGAGCGGGTGATGGCGGAGGCGGCCCGCCGCGCGGCGACCATCCCCGGTTCGCACCCCATTCAGCTCTACAAGAACAACACCGACAACAAGGGCGCCAGCTACGGCGCCCACGAGAACTACCTGATGCGTCGGCAGACGCCGTTCGCCGACATCGTGGCGTACCTGACGCCGTTCTTCGTCACCCGGCAGATCGTCTGCGGGGCGGGCCGGGTCGGTATCGGCCAGGACGGCTCCCAGGCGGGGTTCCAGATCTCCCAGCGGGCCGACTTCTTCGAGGTCGAGGTGGGCCTGGAGACGACGCTGAAGCGGCCGATCATCAACACCCGGGACGAACCGCACGCCGACGCCGACAAGTACCGCCGGCTGCACGTGATCATCGGCGACGCCAACCTCTCGGAGATCTCCACCTACCTGAAGCTCGGCACCACCTCGTTGATCCTGACCATGATCGAGGAGAAGGCGCTCGGCGCCGATCTGGGCATCGCCGACCCGGTGGCCGAGCTCAAGGCGGTGAGCCACGATCCGTCCCTGGCGCATCTGATGCGGCTGCGCGACGGCCGCCGGCTCACCGCGCTCGATCTGCAGTGGGCGTTCTACGAACGGGTCAGGGCGTTCGTCGACGATCGGTACGGCACCGACCTCGACGAGGCCACGGCTGACGTGCTGGACCGCTGGGAGGACGTGCTCGACCGGCTGGGACGGGATGTGATGTCCTGCGCGCAGGAGCTGGACTGGGTCGCGAAACTGCGGCTGCTCGACGGCTACCGGGAGCGGGAAGGGCTCTCCTGGGCCTCGCCGAAACTGCAGCTGGTCGACCTGCAGTACGCCGACGTCAGGCCGGAGAAGGGCCTCTACCACCGCCTGGTGGGTCGGGGAGCGATGCGTACCCTGCTCGACGACAGCGCCACCCGCGCCGCGATGGTCGAGCCGCCACCGGACACCCGGGCCTACTTCCGCGGCCGGTGCCTGGCGCAGTACGCCTCCGAGGTGGTCGCCGCCAGCTGGGACTCGGTCATCTTCGACGTGGGCCGGGAGTCGCTGGTCCGGGTGCCGATGATGGAGCCGGAGCGGGGGACCCAGGCCCACGTGGGCGACCTGTTCGACCGGTGCGCCAGCGCCAAGGACCTGCTGGAGGTGCTCACCGGCGATTGAGCCGGCCAGGTTCGCTCGGCGCGAACGTGGCCGACGCGGGCCGGTTCCGTCGCCACCGCGAGGTAAGTTTCACCTAGGCGATCGTGTGGAGGAGGCACCTGATGGCTACCCGTGACAGCGGCGGTCAGTCCCAGTCCGGCAAGTCCCGCCGGGCCGAGGAAGTCGACGAGACGGTCACCGAGACGGATCCGGAGGCCGCGCAGCGGCACGCCGAGATCACCGAGGACGTCGATGACCTGCTCGACGAGATCGACTCGGTGCTCGAAGAGAACGCTGAGGAGTTCGTCCGCGGCTACGTTCAGAAGGGCGGCGAGTAGCTCGCCGGCGGTGAAGATCGCACCCAGCGGGTGCGCACGCTAGTCTGCTCCAACACACCGGTGGCCTCGACCGGCACCGTGCCGGCACGGCGGCCCGGTCAGGCGATCACGTTCTGCAGAGAGGGACCACGTGGCAGCGGGATTCGATCCAGCCGGACGCTCTCCGGACGTGTTCATCAACGCGGGAACGTTTTCCTTCACCCAGTTCCTGGCGTCGGCCGCACCGGATCTGCTGCCGGGGCGCCGCCCACTGCCGCCCGGGCTGTCCGCGGACGTCGGTCCGCACGCCACGACGATCGTCACGCTCGTCACCGCCGAAGGCGTGGTGATGGCTGGTGACCGCCGGGCGACGATGGGCAACCTGATCGCCAACCGGGACATCGAGAAGGTGCATCCCGCTGACGCCTACTCGTTGATCGGCATCGCCGGCACCGCCGGCACCGGCATCGAGCTGATGCGGCTGTTCCAGGTCGAGCTGGAACATTACGAGAAGATGGAGGGCGCCGTCCTTTCCCTGGACGGTAAGGCGAACCGCCTCGCGTCGATGATCCGCAACAACCTCGGTGCCGCGCTGCAAGGGCTGGCCGTGGTGCCGCTGTTCGCCGGGTTCGACCTGGCCGCCACCGATCCGGCCGGGGCCGGCCGAATCTTCAGCTTCGACGTCACCGGCGGTCCGTACGAGACCACCGGTTTCGACGCGATCGGCTCCGGATCGCTGTTCGCGAAAGCGGCCTTGAAGAAGCGGTACCGTTCCGGGTTGAGCAGCGCCGACGCGGTCCGCCTCGCAGTGGAGGCGCTGTACGACGCCGCCGACGACGACACCGCCACCGGCGGCCCGGACCTCACCCGCCGGATCTTCCCGGTGGTGATGACCGCGACGGCGGTCGGCACCCACCGGCTCACCGACGCCGAGTTGGCCCAGATCACCGAGGCGGTCGTCGCCGCGCGTACCGAGAATCCGGGCGGCTGAACCCGCGAACGCCGACTTGTCTCGTCCGCTGTAGTCGTTACCACCTGGTCGAAGGAGAGCCGCCGCCGTGGCAATGCAGTTCTACGCCTCGCCCGAGCAGATCATGCGGGACCGTTCCGAGCTTGCCCGCAAGGGCATCGCCCGGGGCCGTAGCGCGCTGGTGCTGAGCTTCGAGGGCGGTGTGCTGTTCGTCGCCGAGAACCTGTCCAGCGCCCTGCACAAGGTGAGCGAGATCTACGACCGGATCGGGTTCGCCGCCGTCGGCCGGTACAACGAGTTCGAGAATCTGCGCCGGGCGGGGGTGCGGATGGCCGACCTGAACGGCCTCAGCTACGACCGTCGCGACGTGACCGGGCGGGCGCTGGCCAACGCGTTCGCGCAGACCCTTGGGTCGATCTTCACCGAGCAGTCGAAGCCGTTCGAGGTGGAGATCTGCGTCGCCGAGGTCGGGCTGGAGCCGGCCGCTGACGAGATCTACCGGCTGACCTACGACGGCTCAGTCACCGACGAGCCGGGGTGGATGGCGATGGGCGGCCATGCCGAGACGATCGCCGGTGTGCTGCGGACCGACCATCGTCCCGACATGTCGCTGTCCGACGCCGTCGGGCTCGCGGTGCGGGCCCTGGCCGAAGTGGGCGGCGAGAACGGCGCGACCCGCAGCATCGCCGCCGACCAGCTGGAGGTGGCGGTGCTCGACCGCCGCCGCCGTGGCCGGACCTTCCGTCGGATCACCGGTGCCGCGTTGACCGCACTGCTCGACGGCGGTGCCGCCGCCTCGGCGGACGAGCCCTCGTCAGCAGAAGCGGGCGGGTCCGGTGGTCCCCGGGTGCCCGAGTCGACGCCGGAGAAGCCGACCTCCTCGGCTGCCTCCGCCGACCTGGAGGACCCTGCCGGCGACTCCGGCACCACCGAACAGGACTGACCGGGCGCGAGGTGTGCCGCGCCAGGGCCGCGTCTCGGCCCGGTGCGTCACACCCAGCGCCGCACCGTCCGCCAGTACGCGGACAGCACGGCGTTGAACACCGTCCTGCCCGGCGGGTTGATCAGCGGGGTGTCCAGCCGATCGGTGAGGACCCGCATCCACACCCGGTCCGGGACGGTTCGCTCGGCCTGCAGCCGCGCCCGACGTCGCCGCAGATGGTCCCGATGCTGCCACAGCCACCGATAGCCGCGAAGCTTGTCGGCCAGCCAACCCTGCCGGGCCGCCAGCGCCAGCATCGCCAACTCCAGGGCCAGCAACGGCGGGCCGAGCAGCACCAGCGACCGGGCGCCCCATGTCGTGGCCACGAACATCACCCGATTGCGTTCGACAAGGTAGAACTTGAAGCTGTTGCGGCTGAACTCGTAGCGGTGCAGCGCTACCGCGTCCGGTACGTTGACCACTCGCAGACCGACCCGCCAGGTTCTGATCGACAGGTCCGCGTCCTCGTGGTAGGCGAAGTAGTGCGGGTCGAACCCCTTCAGCCGGTCCCAGTGCGCCCGCCGGGTCACCAGGCAGGCGCCCATCGCGCCGGCGGTCTCGGTCGGCTCGGTGCGGGTCTCCCGCTCGCGGAATCCGCCGATCCAACTCAACCCGAGCACGTGCACCTCGTTGCCGCGAGAATTGAGCAGGTCCGGCTCGTCGGCCAGGCGCACCGCGCCGGCGGCGATGCCGATGCTTGGGTCGGTGAGCTCCTCCACCAGCCGGGCGAGGGTGGTCGGCTCGACCACCGCGTCGCCGTTGACCAGCGCCACGTACTCGCCGTCGGCAGCGGCCACGCCGATGTTGCAGCCGGCGGAGAAGCCGACGTTGCTGCCGTCGCCGACCACCGTGACGCCGGGTACCTCCCGCAGCACGGTGACATCGTCGGTGGTGCATCCGTTGTCGACCAACACCACGTCGACGTCGATCTTCACCGAGGCGAGCAGGGCTTCCACCGATCGGCGCAGCAGCGGTTCCGCGCCCCAGGCCAGCACGACGGCACTGACCCGGGGCAGGTCGGACGGCGTACTGGATTCAGGGTTTATTTCCGACATGTCGGTTTCTCTCCTGGGCCTGGGAAATCCGGGCCGCCTCTGGCGCGGCGTGCCTGTCCTGCCGGCTGGTCCGGTGGCCCGTGGAGGTCAGCCGCCGAACGCCGGGTCGCGCAACGCGGTGGAGAGCATGCTCCGCCAGTCTGCCATGACCGGTAGCCCGGCGAGCGCCCAACGCCGATGTCCGAGCACCGAGTACGCCGGCCGGGCGGCGGGCCGGCGGAAGTTGGCACTGGTGGTGGGGCGGATCCGCGTCGGGTCGAGGCCGCGCAGTGCGAACGCCTCCCGGGCCAGCCCACACCAGCTCGTCTGCCCGCTCGCCGTACCGTGGTAGATCCCGGCGGGGGCCGTGCCGGCGACCGCCGCCCCGGCCAGCGCGACGAGCTGTCCGGCGAGGGCGTACGACCAGGTCGGCTGACCATGCTGGTCGTCGACGACGTCGAGGTGTTCGCGCTCACCGGCCAGCCGCAGCATGGTCGTGACGAAGTTCGGTCCGTGCGCTCCGTAGAGCCACGCGGTCCGCACCACGTAGCCGCGCTGCGGCAGTAGTCGGGCGACGGCCTGCTCGCCGACGAGCTTGCTGCGGCCGTAGCCGTTGACCGGCGAGGTCGGGGCATCCTCCGGGTACGGGGAGGTGCCGTCACCGGCAAACACGTAGTCGGTGGAGACGTGCACCAGGTGCGCCCCACGGTCGGCGCACGCCTGGGCCAGATGCGCCACGGCGGTGCCGTTGACGGCGGTGGCGGCGTCCTCTGCCTCCTCCGCGCCGTCCACGTCGGTCCACGCTGCGGCGTTGATCACCAGCTGGTGCCCGTCGACTGCGGCAGCGACCGCCACCGGGTCGGTGATGTCCAGATCGGTACGGGTCAGCGCGGTCACCGACCGGGTGTCCCGGTGGTCGGCCAACGCGGCCAGCAGATCCCGCCCCAGCATCCCACCGGCACCGGTGACCAGCCACCGGTCGGCGGCGGTCACGACGCCACGGGCTTCTTCAGCGGCTCCCACCAGGACCGGTTCTCCCGGTACCAGCGGACCGTGCCGGCCAGTCCTTCGTCCAGCGTGACACTCGGGGTGTAGCCCAGTTCACGGGAGATCTTGCCGATGTCCAGCGAGTAGCGCCGGTCGTGCCCCTTGCGGTCGGTGACCGGGACGACCCGTTCCCATCCCACCCCACATGCGTCCAGCAGCCGGGCGGTGAGCTCCTTGTTGGTCAGTTCGGTCCCGCCGCCGATGTGGTACACCTCGCCGGCGCGCCCGCCGGCGGCGACCAGCGCGATGCCCACGCAGTGGTCCCGCACGTGCAGCCAGTCCCGGATGTTGCCGCCGTCGCCGTACAGCGGCACCGTACCGCCGTCCAGCAGGTTGGTGACGAACAGCGGGATGACCTTCTCCGGGAACTGGTACGGCCCGTAGTTGTTGGAGCAGCGAGTCACCACGACGTCCATGCCGTGTGTCCGGTGGTAGGCCAGGGCCAGCAGGTCGGAGCCGGCCTTGGACGCGGAGTACGGCGAGTTCGGCGACAACGGCCAGTCCTCGGTCCATGACCCTTCGTCGATCGACCCGTACACCTCGTCGGTCGAGACGTGCACGAACCGGTCCGCCCCGTGGCGCAGCGCCGCGTCGAGCAGGGTCTGGGTGCCCACCACGTTGGTGGTCACGAACTCCGCAGCACCGGTGATCGACCGGTCGACGTGCGACTCGGCGGCGAAGTGCACCACCATGTCGTGTCCGGCGAGTGCCCGGTCGACGGCGTCGGCGTCGCAGATGTCCGCCTGGACGAAGGTCAGCCGTGGGTCGTCGCGGACCGGGGCCAGATTGGCGAGATTGCCGGAATAGGTCAACTTGTCCAGCACGGTTACCGTAGCCGGACTGACCGGGGCGTTCGGATCGGTGAGCAGCATCCGGACGAATTCGGAACCGATGAAGCCGGCACCGCCGGTGACGAGGACTCTCACAGGTTCGGGAGTCTACGGGACACCGGTACCGTCGACCGGGCATCGCCGGTGACGGCTATCCGACGATGTGCCCGCCGGGACCGGTAATGGACTGGTGCACGACCGGCCCAGCAGGTGTCGGACGAAGGGTCCGACATCCGCGACCGGCCCGTACAGGCAGCCCGTTGACGGTTGCTGTGGGTGTTCAGGCCGGTAGGCTCCCGCCGTGCGTGGAATCCTACTCGCCGGCGGTACCGGATCTCGGCTCTGGCCGATCACTCGCGCTGTGTCGAAACAGCTCATGCCGATCTTCGACAAGCCGATGATCTACTACCCGCTCGCCACCCTGATCATGTCCGGCATCCAGGAGATCCTGGTTGTGACCACACCGGAGGATCAACCGCAGTTCCGGCGACTGCTCGGTGACGGCGCGCAGTTCGGTCTGCGGCTGAGCTACCGGGCGCAGCCCCGGCCGGAGGGCATCGCCCAGGCGTTCGTGCTCGGCGCGGACTTCATCGGCGATGAGTCCGTCGCGCTGATCCTGGGCGACAACATCTTCCACGGCATCGGTCTGGGCCGGAAGTTGTCCGACCACGCCGACCTGACCGGCGGCCTGATCTTCGCCTATCCGGTGGCCAACCCCGAGGCGTACGGCGTGGTCGACTTCGACGCCGCCGGCCGGGTCCTGTCGATCGAGGAGAAGCCGAAGCAGCCTCGGTCGCGCTACGCGGTGCCCGGACTGTACTTCTACGACAACCAGGTGGTGGAGATCGCCGCAGGGCTGAAACCGAGTGACCGCGGCGAACTGGAGATCACTGCGGTCAACGAGGCGTACCGCCGGGCCGGTCAGCTGTCGGTGACCGTGCTGGACCGAGGGACGGCCTGGCTGGACACCGGCACGTTCAATTCGATGATGCAGGCCGCTGAGTTCGTCCGGGTGATCGAGGAACGCCAAGGCATGAAGATCGGCTGCATCGAGGAGTCCGCCTGGCGCGCCGGACTGATCGACGACGGTCAGCTGCGTGCCCTCGCCGAGCCGCTGACCAAGAGCGGTTACGGCGACTACCTGTTAAGCCTGCTCGAGGAGCGCCACGACCACCGGTTGTCCGACGCCGTACCGGCTGAGGAGGCGTGATGAAGATTCGGGAACTCGAGGTCGAGGGCGCCTGGGAGGTCACCCCGCAGCAGCACGGTGACCCACGTGGGCTGTTCCTGGAATGGTACCGCTTCGACCACCTGGCCGGGGCGGTCGGGCACCCGCTGCGGCTGGCCCAGGGCAATTTGTCGGTCTCGGCGCGCGGCGTCGTTCGGGGCATCCACTTCGCCGATGTGCCGCCTGGCCAGGCCAAGTACATCAGCTGCGTACGGGGCGCGGTGGTCGACGTGGTCGTCGACCTGCGGGTCGGTTCACCGACGTTCGGCCGATGGACGGCGGTGCGGCTAGACGACGTGGACCGCCGCGCGGTCTACCTCAGCGAAGGACTCGGTCACGGGTTCTGCGCGATGTCCGACGACGCCACCCTGAACTATCTCTGCTCGACCACCTACAACCCGCGCGCCGAGCACGGCGTGCATCCTCTTGACGCCGACCTGGCCATCGACTGGCCGGTCGCCGCGCCACAGCTGTCCGCCCGCGACGACGCGGCCCCGACACTGGCCCAGGCCCGCGCCGACGGCCTGTTGCCCGATTACGGCCGTTGTCGGGAGTTCGTCGCCCGGCTCACCGCCGGCGAGTCGCCGTACGCATCTGGCCAATAACTCTGCGCGAAAGCGACCTGTCGGGCGTAGTTCGTCTGACAGGTCGCCCGAGACTGACCACGGAGCCCTCGGGGCGGCTAATGTCTGGTCATGGAACGGCGAATCTTCGGGCTCGAAACCGAGTACGGTGTCACCTGCACCTACCGCGGCCAGCGGCGGCTGTCGCCGGACGAGGTGGCGCGCTACCTGTTCCGCCGGGTGGTCTCCTGGGGGCGGTCCAGCAACGTCTTCCTCCGCAACGGGGCCCGGCTCTACCTCGACGTCGGATCCCACCCGGAGTACGCCACGCCGGAGTGTGACTCGGTCACCGACCTGGTGGCGCACGACCGGGCAGGCGAGCGGATCCTCGAAGGGCTGCTGGTGGATGCCGAAAAGCGGCTGCACGACGAGGGCATCGCCGGCGAGATCTACCTGTTCAAGAACAACACCGACTCGGCCGGCAACTCGTACGGCTGCCACGAGAACTATCTCGTCTCCCGGCACGGCGAGTTCGGTCGGCTGGCGGACGTGCTCATCCCGTTCCTGGTCACCCGGCAGCTCATCTGCGGTGCAGGCAAGGTGCTGCAGACACCGCGCGGGGCGGTCTACTGTCTGTCCCAGCGGGCCGAGCACATCTGGGAGGGCGTCTCCTCGGCGACTACCCGGTCCCGGCCGATCATCAACACCCGCGACGAACCGCACGCCGACGCCGAGCGGTACCGCCGGCTGCACGTCATCGTCGGCGACTCCAACATGAACGAGGTGACCACGCTGCTCAAGGTCGGCAGCGCGGACATCGTGCTGCGGATGATCGAAGCCGGCGTCGTCATGCGGGACCTGTCGTTGGAGAACCCGATCCGGGCGATCCGCGAGGTCTCCCACGACATCACCGGCCGGCGCAAGATCCGCCTAGCCTCCAACAAGGAGGTCAGCGCGCTGGAGATTCAGCAGGAGTACCTGGCCCGGGCGACGGAGTTCGTCGAACGCCGGGGCGGCGACCAGACCGCCAAACGGGTCGTCGAGCTGTGGGGCAGGGCACTGCGGGCGGTCGAGACCGGCGACCTGGACCCGGTCGCCCGGGAGATTGACTGGGTGACCAAGTTGAAGCTGATCGAGCGCTATCAGCGCAAGCACGATCTGCCGCTGTCCCATCCGCGGGTCGCCCAGATGGATCTGGCGTACCACGACCTGCGCCGCGGCCGCGGGCTGTACGCGCTGCTGGAGCGGCGCGGCCAGGTCGACCGGGTGGCCACCGACCCGGAAATCTTCGAGGCCAAGGAGACCCCGCCGCAGACCACCCGGGCCCGGCTGCGTGGGGAGTTCATCCGGCACGCCCAGGAGAAGCGGCGGGACTTCACCGTCGACTGGGTCCACCTCAAGCTGAACGACCAGGCGCAGCGCACCGTGCTGTGCAAGGACCCGTTCCGGGCCTACGACGAGCGGGTGGAGCGGCTGATTGCGAGCATGTGACGGTAGGCTCACGGACGATGGTTGACCCCACCCGCGACGATCCCGCGCCGCCGCCGCCGCCGCCGTCCGCCACCGGCCGGCCGAGTCCGTTTCCCCGGACCGAGACCTGGCTCGAGCGGCGGCGCAACAAGATCGCCGCAGAGATCGCCCGCAACCGGCGCGGCGAGTACACCGTGCCCACCTGGGTGCTCGCCACGGGGTTGGCGCTCATCCTGGCTGCCTGGGTGGTCCTGATCATCGTCAGCTGAGCCGGTGCCGCCGGGTCAGCCGTCACCGCTGGCGAGCGCCGCCGCGTGCCGGCCGGCGGCCGCGCCGGCCAGGAAGTAGGCGTGGTCGCCGGCCAGGTCCCGGCCCATGGTCCGCAGCGGCACCGGGCTGGCCCGCAACGCCGCGTCGAGACCGTCGGTGGCGACCCGTACCGCACGGTGCCGGCCGGTCGGCGCCACCAGTTGACCCAACGCGGTCGCCACGTCGTCGGCGATCTCCGCCGGCAGGTCCGCCGGGACCACCAGGTCCGCCGGAGCGAGCGCCACCCGCCCGTACGCGGTGCTGCTGTGGTGCGACAGGCCGCGGTGGCGCGGCCGAGGGTCGTCGGCGGAGATGCGCAGCGCGCCGACCGGCTGCCCGCCGAGTACGGCGGCGGCGTTGACCGCCTCGCCCACCCCGACGCCGGAGAAACCCCATCTGGTGCCGGTGCCGAGGTTGCCCGGACCCTGGCAGACCACCGCCACGTCGGCGGCCAGCACGTGCCGGGCCGCCAGCAGCCCGCTGTGCACGGTGGCGGCCTCCAGATCGCCGCCGAAGCACTGGCCCACGGTGACCGTGCCGGCCAGCGTTGCGGACAGCCCGTCGAGGGTCCGGGAGAAGCCAGCGGGCAGCGCCCCGCCGTCGGTCATCACGTACCCGACCCGCAGCCGAGGCCGGTCGGCGAGGACGCCGGCGACGATCGCCGGCAGCGCCGAGTGCAGGTCGGCGGTGACCACCGGCATCCCGGCCAGGTCCTCGGCGTCAACCAGCACCTGCCGGTGCGGTGACGCCTCCTCGTCGACCCCGCACACGATCGCCTGCAGCGGGGTGTACCGGGCCTTCACCAGATGCCCGTCGGAGCGGTCCCGCCCGCCCGGCGGGTCCGGCGGCAGCCGGTCCGGCACCGCCACCACCAGGGCGTACCCGCCGGTGCCGAGCCCCATCAGCAGTGCCGAGACGTTCAGCAGCACCCGGTCGCCGGGTTCGGGTTCGCCGACCAGCGCCGGATAGGCCACCGCGCGCACCGGCTCCCCGTCGACGGCGACGTCCAGTTCGACCGCCCCACGCCACCGCCGCCGGACCGCGGTGACCATGCCGTCACGCCATCGCACCATGCCGGGCACGCTAACCTGCGCCCCCGTGCAGCGGCCGGGCGGGGCGGTCGCTGCACCGCCGACACTGCTAGCGTCGTGCCGTGTCCCGCAACCGGACCGAACGCCTGGTCAATCTCGTGATCTGCCTGTTGTCGACGCGGCGCTTCCTGACCGCCGCGCAGATCGCCGCGACCGTACCCGGCTACGAACACGATCCGTCCGACGTCCGTGACCACGAGGCGTTCCAGCGCAAGTTCGAGCGGGACAAGGCGGAGCTGCGCGACCTCGGCGTGCCGCTGGAGACCGGCGCGGCCAGCGCCTTCGACAGCGAACCGGGCTACCGGATCGCCCACCGCGAGTACGCGCTGCCGGAGATTCCGCTGGAGCCGGAGGAGGCCGCCGCGGTCGGCATCGCCGCCCGGCTGTGGCAGCATGCCGGGCTGGCCGCCGCCGCCTCGTCCGGACTGGCCAAGTTGCGGGCCGCCGGCATCGACGTGGATCCGCAGGCCACCCTCGGGGTGGAACCGGTGGTCACGGTCGACCCGGCGTTCGCCGCGTTGACCGCCGCGGCCCGTGACCGGCGTCCGGTGACCTTCGACTACCGGGTGCCGAGCGGCGACACCCCCACCCGGCGGCGGCTGCAGCCCTGGGGGGTAGTCTGCTGGCGGGGCCGCTGGTACGTGGTCGGCCACGACCAGGACCGCGAGGCTACCCGCTGCTTCCGCCTGTCCCGGGTGGTGGGCGCGGTGCGGCTCACCGGTCGGGCCGCCAGTTTTTCCCCGCCGACCGGCGTCGACCTGATCAGTCACGTCGCCCGCTGGTCGGACCCGGTCGAACGTACCGGCGTGGCTACCGTGCTGGCCGGGCCGGGCCGGGCTGCCGGCCTGCGGCGCGGTGCGGAGTCCTGCGTCCCGGGCCCCGATGGAGACCAGCTGACCCTGCGCTACGCCGAGCCGGAGGCGCTCGCCGGCCAGCTGGCCAGGTACGGCGCCGACGTGCGGGTGCTCGATCCGCCGGAGCTGCGCGAGCTGGTGATCCAGCGGCTGAAGGAGATCGTGGTGGCGCACCAGCCGGCCGGTGCGGAGGTGCGAGGGTGACCACGTCCCGACCGACCGGCTCGCGGGCCTCCGCCGACCGGCTCGCCCGGTTGCTCAACCTGGTGCCCTACCTGCTGGCCCGGCCGGGCGTGGAGATCGCCCAAGCCGCCGCCGACCTGGGCACCAGCGCGCGTCAACTGCGGGAGGACCTAGAGCTGCTGTGGGTGTGCGGGCTGCCCGGCTACGGTCCGGGCGACCTGATCGACATGGCGTTCGATGGCGACCGGGTGACGATCACCTACGACGCCGGCATCGACCGACCGTTGCGGCTGACGCCGGACGAGGCCCTCGCCCTGGTGGTGGCGCTGCGGATGCTGGCCGAGACGCCGGGGCTGGCCAACCGGGACGCTGTGGAGCGTGCGCTGGCCAAAATTGAGGACGCGGCGGGCGAGTCGGCCGGTGCCCCGGTGGCGGTACGCCTGCCCGCTGACACGGCCCGGTTGGACCGGCTGCGGTCGGCGGCACAGAGCGGCCGGGCGGTGCGGATCACCTACTACACGGCGGCCCGCGACGAAACCACGGATCGGGTCGTCGACCCGATCCGGGTGCTCATGATCGGCGGTCGGGGCTACCTGGAGGCCTGGTGCCGGCGGGCCGAGGCGGTCCGGCTGTTCCGGGCCGACCGGGTCGACGCCCTGGTCGAGCTGGACCAGCCGGCCGCCGTACCGCCGCAGGCCGGTCGGCACGAGCCCCGGGAGGCCGCGTTCCAACCGACGCCGGGCCTACCGTTGGTGGTTCTGCGGGTCGGCCGGTGCGGCCGGTGGATCACCGAGTACTACCCGTGCGAGGACGTCCGGGTCGAACCGAACGGCGAGTGGCTGGTCACCATGCGGGTCACCGACCTGGCCTGGGCCCGCCGGTTCGTCCTCGGGCTGGGCCCCGACGTCACGGTGGTCGCTCCGGCGCAGTTGGTCGCGCAGGTGCACGCGGCCGCGTCCGCCGCGCTTGCCGCGTACGCCGTTCCCGGTGGTGCACCGGCTGCGGACCTGTCCGCTAGCGGCTAGTCTGCTCAGGTGCTGACCTGGATCGTTCTCGCCGTGCTGGGATGCGCGCTGTTGGTGCTCGTCGCGGCGGTCCGTCCGGTGCTGACCCGGTTGCCGGCGCTGCGCCGTGCCGCGCTCGCCCTGCAGCGCCGCCAGGACGAAGCGGAGGCGTTGGCTGCGCAGGCCGAGCAGTTGCAGCTGCGGCTGGCGAAGCTGGAGCAAAGCCTGGCGGCCACGGGTCCACGGCCCGGACGGCCCGGGGACCGGCCGGACGGCTGCGGCTGACCAGCCGGTCACGCCGGCCTGGCCTGTTCGTCCAGTGCCTGCGAAGCGCCGGTCAGCGTTGCGCCGTCCGTGGTTGACGAGTCAGTTGATCGTGGTTGAGACTCCACCGAACCCCGCCAGATTGACCCGGTCTGGCAGGTGGCGGACCCGGCGAACGCACGTACGATGGGCTCGTCACCACCGACGCACCGACTGGAGCTATGCCATGCATGCCCTGAAGCCGTGGCACATCGCCGTACTTGTGGTCGTGCTGATCCTGCTCTTTGGCGCCAAGCGGCTGCCGGACGCGGCGCGGTCGCTCGGCCGATCCCTGCGGATCATCAAGGCCGAGACGAAGAGCCTCGCCGACGACGACAAGGACCTCGCCGAGAAGGCCGACGCTCAGCACGGCCGTGCGCCGTACCAGGCCGAGCCGGTGATCGAGCCGACCAGCGTGCACCAGCCGGGCTACCAGCCACCGCCGGCCCCGACGGCCGATCAGCCGCAGCGCGTCCGCGACGCCAACTGACCGGAAAGGTCTCCTGCCGTGGGCTTCGCCCTGCGTCGGCGCGGTCCGAGCAAGTTCGACCGTGCCTCCGACGGCTCGATGACCCTGATCGAGCACTTCCGTGAGCTGCGTACCCGACTGTTCTGGGCCTCGCTGGCCATCGTCGTCGGGCTGATCGTCGGTTACTTCCTCGCCGATCCGGTGTACCAGCTGCTCAAGCAGCCGTACTGCGAGTTGCCCGGCACAGGCGAGACAACCGCAGACGGCACCTGCCGGGAATTCCTGCAGCTGTCCCCGGCTGCCGGCCTCGTCCTGAAGCTGAAGCTGGCGCTCTGGCTCGGCCTGATCGTCGCCGGACCCGTCTGGCTCTACCAGCTCTGGGCGTTCATCGCGCCCGGCCTGCACCGGCACGAGCGCAAGTGGGCGTACGTCTTCGTCTCGATCGCCGCGCCGTTGTTCGTCGCCGGCGCGGCGCTGGCCTACTTCGTCGTCGACAAGGGGCTGGCGTTCCTGCTCGAGGCCGGTGTCACCGGGGTGTCCACCCAGCTCGAGGTGACCCGGTACATCTCGTTCGTGACCACGATGATCCTGCTGTTCGGGGTCGCGTTCGAGTTCCCGCTGGTGCTGCTGATGCTCAATTTCACCGGCGTGGTCAGCGGGCGACGTCTGCTCAGCTGGTGGCGTGCGGTGGTCTTCGTCTGCTTCGCGTTCGCTGCGATCGCCAGTCCGGACCCGGGTCCGTTCGGGATGACCCTGCTGGCGTTGTGTCTGGCGCTGTTGTACTTCGTCGCGGTCGGGGTGGCTTTCCTCAACGACAAGCGTCGTGGCCGCGGCAAGGAGGTCTACGCCGGGTTGGACGACGACGAGGCGTCACCGCTGGACGACGACCCGCAGCCGGTGTCGGTCGCCGACCGCACCGAGACGGTCACCCCGGTCGTGCCGACCCAGCCGGTGCCGAAACCGTTGCCGATCGAGCGTCGCTACGACGACATGACGTGACCGGTCCGGCCGGCGGTCCGTCCGCCGTCGTGCCCGGCGCGGTCGCGGTGCTGACGAACCCGAGTGCCGGCCGTGGCCGGCACTCGGCCGTCCTGCCGCTGGTCCGTGACCTGCTGGCGGCGACCGGTCGGCCGGTGCGGCTGCTCACCGCCGTCGCCGCCGACCAGGCAGCGAGCGCCTGCCGGGCCGCGGTGGCCGGCGGCGCGGCCGCACTGGTGACCCTCGGCGGCGACGGCACCGTGCACCTTGCCCTGCAGGCGCTCGCCGGCACCGACATCCCGCTGGGTCCGGTGCCGACCGGCACCGGCAACGACTTCGCCGCCGGCACCGGTTTCCCGGCCGATCCGGCCCGTGCGGCGGCGGTGATCGCCGCCGCCTTGGCCGCCGGTCGGAGCCGGCCCGTCGACCTGGCCCGGGTGTCCGCACCGGGCCGGCCGGACCGGTGGTTCGGCGCGGTGCTGGCCGCCGGGTTCGACGCGGTCGTCAACGAGCGGGCCAATCGAATGCCCTGGCCGGCTGGGCCGCGCCGCTACGATCTGGCGATCCTGGTCGAGCTGGCACGGCTGCGGCCGAGCCGTTACCGCATGATGTGCGACGGCGAGCCGGACGAGCTCGACGCGGTCCTGGTCGCGGTCGGCAACTGCGCCAGCTACGGCGGCGGGATGCGGATCTGCCCAGCGGCCGACCCGACCGACGGTCTGCTCGACGTGGTGGTGGCCGGGCCGGTCTCCCGCCGTACGCTGATCCGGATCAAACCGCAGGTCCGAAGGGGCAGTCACGTCGACCACCCGATGGTGCGCAGTCTCCGGGCCCGCCAGGTGACGATCGAGGCGCCGGACCTGGTCTGCTACGCCGACGGCGAACGGCTCGGGCCGCTGCCGGTGACCGTCACCGCCGTGCCGGGAGCACTGCGGCTGCTGCGGTGATCACCGGTCCGGCTCGCCGGTGGCCAGGTCGAGCACGGCCGCGAGTCCGTTGGCCCGGCCCGGGTCGGCCGCCGGCAGCACCAGCGCCGCGCAGCCGGCCCGTACGGCGCCCGCGTCGGCCGGCGTGTCGCCCACCATCAGGGTCCGCTCCGGATCGACCCGCAGCATCCCGCAGGCCCGCAGGAAGATCGCCGGGTCGGGTTTGCAGCGGCCCACCTCGTAGGACAACGCCCAGGCGCCGATCAGGTCGGCCAGGCCCCAGGCGGTGAAGTGCGGACGGATGTCGAAGCCGATGTTGCTGACCACGGCGACCGGCACCCCGGCGGCGTGCAGGGCCCGCAACGTCGCGGCGGTGTCCGCGTACGGCAGCCACCCGTCCGGGCCGAGCAGCCGCTGATAGAGGGCCTCGGCCAGGCCGTCCACCCCGCTGTCGACCGTCGCGGCCAGCCCGGTGTACGCGGCCCGGTGCGCCTGCGGATACAGGTCGCGGTCGGCCCACACCTCGGCCAGTTGCGGGGGGACCCGGGTGGGCAGTGGCCCGCCTGCCCGGCCGGCGGTCAGCAGCCGGTCGGCGAGGACGGTAGCCCGCCCCCGGTCCAGGGCCACCCCGCACGCCTCGGCACCCTGGGTGACCCAGCGGACCGGGTCCTCGACCTGGGCGAGGGTGCCGTGGAAGTCGAACAGGACCGCCTCGATTGGGCGGCGTCGTGGCCGGTCGGCCGGTTCGTGCCCGGGACCGGCGGATACGTCGGGGCGGGGGCGTTCGGGATGATCCGGCACGCCTGCACCTTATCGAGCCGGCTCGGCGGCCCGGTAGGTTGCCCTAACCCGAGTGGCGCCGCCGCCCGACCGGCGGCGCCCGCGAGTGACGAGGGCCCTGACCGGGACACTGCCGGCCGGCTGCGATTAATCTTGCGGTATGTCGAGCCCCGCCGAGCGGTACGCCGCAGCGCGCCGCCGGGCCGCGCAGGCCGCCGCCTTTCCCGCGCTCGGGGAGTTCGCCCTCGATCTCGGTTTCGACCTGGACGACTTCCAGCGGGCCGCCTGCCAGGCCCTGGAACGGGGTAGCGGGGTGCTGGTCTGCGCGCCGACCGGGGCGGGTAAGACGGTGGTCGGCGAGTTCGCGGTCCACCTGGCGCTGCGCGCCGGTGCCGCGTCGGCCGGCGGCCCGCCGCGTAAGTGCTTCTACACCACCCCGATCAAGGCACTGTCCAACCAGAAGTACCACGACTTGGTCGGTCGGTACGGCGCCGCCCAGGTGGGGCTGCTGACCGGGGACAACGCGATCAACGGCGACGCGCCCGTGGTGGTGATGACCACCGAGGTGCTGCGCAACATGCTGTACGCCGGCTCGGCCACTCTGGACGGCCTGGCGTACGTGGTGATGGACGAGGTGCACTACCTCGCCGACCGGTTCCGGGGAGCGGTCTGGGAGGAGGTGATCATCCACCTGCCGTCGTCGGTCACCCTGGTGTCGCTGTCCGCGACGGTGTCCAACGCCGAGGAGTTCGCCGACTGGCTGGTCACCGTCCGTGGCGAGACCGAGGTGGTGGTCAGCGAGCACCGCCCTGTCCCGCTGTGGCAGCACATGCTGGTGGGGCGGCGGATGTTCGACCTGTTCCACGACGCTGACGCGGCCCGTAAGCATGACGTGCATCCGGAGTTGCTGCGCTACAGCCGGGAGATGCTGCGCCGGCTGGAACTCGGTGACGGCCGTACCCACGGGCCAGGCTGGGGCCGGTCCGGTGGTCGCGGCCCGCGCTGGCGTCCCCCGCTGCGGGCGGACGTGATCGAACGCCTCGAGCGGGAAGGTCTGCTGCCGGCGATCCTGTTCGTGTTCAGCCGGGCCGGGTGCGACGCCGCCGTCGCCCAGTGCCTGGCCGCCGGTCTGCGGCTGACCACCCCGGACGAGCGCGCCGAGATCCGTCGGCTGGTGGAGGCGCGGCTGTCCAGCCTGCCGGCCGAGGACCTGTCGGTGCTCGGCTACTGGGGCTGGCTGGACGGGCTGGAACGCGGTCTCGCCGCGCACCACGCCGGCATGCTGCCGGCCTTCAAGGAGGTCGTCGAGGACCTGTTCGTCCGAGGCCTGATCAAGGCCGTGTTCGCCACCGAGACGCTGGCGTTGGGGATCAACATGCCGGCCCGCTGCGTGGTGCTGGAGCGGCTGGTCAAGTTCAACGGGGAGGCGCACGTCGACCTGACCCCGGGCGAGTACACCCAGCTGACCGGGCGGGCCGGCCGGCGCGGCATCGACGTGGAGGGCCACGCGGTGGTGGTCTGGTCGCCGGAGGTCGATCCACGGCACGTCGCCGGGCTCGCCTCGACCCGGACCTACCCGCTGCGGTCGAGTTTCCGACCGTCCTACAACATGGCGGTCAACCTGGTCGGCACCGTCGGCTTCAACGCCGCCCGGGAACTGCTCGAGTCGTCCTTCGCCCAGTTCCAGGCGGACCGGTCGGTGGTCGGCCTGGCCCGGCAGGCGCAGCGCAACACCGAAACCATCGAGGCGTACGGCGTCGAGACGCGCTGCGACCTCGGCGATTTCGACGCGTACTTCGATCTGCGGGTGGCGATCGCCGACCGGGAGCGGGAGCTGGCCCGGCAGGGTCAGCAGCAGCGGCGCACCGCGGCGGTCGACTCGCTGGAGCGGCTGCGGGTCGGTGACGTCATCCGGGTGCCGTCGGGCCGGCGGGCCGGGTTGGCTGTGGTGCTGGACCCTGGGGCGGGCGGGTTCGGCGAACCCCGCCCGCTGGTGCTGACCCAGGACCGGTGGGCGGGCCGGGTGTCGGTCGGCGACTTCACCGTCCCCGCGGAAGTGCTGACCCGGATCCGGGTGCCAAAGCATTTCAACCACCGGTCACCGGCGGCCCGGCGGGATCTGGCGGCGGCGGTCGCCGGGACGGGCCTGGGTCGCCACGGCGGACGCCGCCGGGGGCGTGCGCGCGGTGACCGGGACGACGACCGGATCACCCAGTTGCGGGCCGAGCTGCGTCGGCACCCCTGCCACAGCTGTCCGGACCGGGAGGAGCATGCCCGCTGGGCAGAACGACGGCACCGGCTGGCCCGCGACACCGACGAGCTGCGGGCCCGGGTGGCGGGCCGGACCGGATCGTTGACCCGGACCTTCGACCGGGTCTGCGGTCTGCTGACCGACCGCGGCTACCTGACATCCGACGGTACGGTGACCGACGCAGGGCGGATGCTGGCCCGGATCTGGACGGAGACCGACCTGCTGGTCGCCGAGTGCCTGCGCCGAGGTGTCTGGGACGGTCTGGCGCCGGCGGAGCTGGCCGCCGCGGTGTCGGTGGTGGTGTACGAGGCCCGCCGTGACGTCGACGAGCGGGCGGCGCTGCCGCGGGGGGCGGTCGCTGTGGCGGTGGACGCCACCACTGCGATCTGGGCCAGCCTGGAGGCCGACGAGGCGGCCGCCGGCCTGGAGTCGACCCGGGAGCCGGATCTCGGCTTTGTCTGGCCGATCTACCGGTGGGCCCGGGGCGAGCCGCTGGCCAAGGTGCTGGCCAGTGGGGACAGCCTGGACGGGGAGATGCCGGCCGGGGACTTCGTCCGGTGGGCCCGGCAGGTCGCCGACATGCTCGGGCAGCTGGCCCAGGCCCGGGGTGCGTCGCCGCAGCTGGCGCGGACGGCCGCGCAGGCGGTGTCCGCGCTGCAGCGCGGCGTGCTGGCGTACCAGACGGCGGGGTGACTGTCGGTTGACGGTCGAATAGCGTGCCGTGATCACCGGTACCGGTGGTGCATCACAATGTCGACACGGCCCGACGAAACAACCAAACGATCGCTTGCGAAGACCCTTTTCGCTGCTCACCATCGGTTCGGGGAGTACCAGCCTGTGGTTCGGGCCGAAGGGGTGGACATGGCAGATATCAACCATTTTGAATATGGCTTCATTACGCCAACGCTGAGTTACGCGTTGTCGGTGCTCGGTTCGTTTCTCGGACTGATCTGCGCCGTGCGGGTCCGGGAGTCGGACACCCCGGGCCGGCGGGCCTGGTGGCTCTCGCTGTCGGCGTTCGCGATCGGTGGCACCGCCATCTGGACCATGCACTTCATGGCGATGCTCGGCTTCAGCGTGGCCGGCACCCAGATCCGCTACGACATCGCGATCACCATCGCCAGCGCGGTGATCGCGATCGCCGCAGTCGCGTTCGGGCTGTTCCTGGTCGGCTTCGGCCGGCCGTCGCTGGTGAAGATCCTGCTCGGCGGGGTCATCACCGGCCTGGGCGTGGCCGCGATGCACTACACCGGAATGGCCGCAATGCGGCTCAACGGCGACATCGACTACGCGCGGGGCCGAGTGACGCTCTCCGTGGTGATCGCGGTGATCGCGGCAACGGTGGCGCTGTGGCTGGCGGTCACGGTCCGCCGGCCGCTGGCGATGACCGGGTCCGCGCTGCTGATGGGTGTCGCGGTCAACGGCATGCATTTCACCGGCATGACGGCGATGTCGGTGCACCTGCACGAGCCGACCGGCGTGCTCAACGGGGCGACTGCGGCAACCCTGCTGGTACCGATCGGCGTGGCGGTGCTGCTCGTGGTGATCGGCCTGGTGTACGCGGTCCTGTCCGCCCCGACCGAGGAGGACCGGGCGGCGGCGGCGTACCTCGACGCGCGGATTGCCGAGCGGCGTAGTACCCCACAGCCACCGACCCCGGCCCGGCCGAATGGGTTCACCCCGTTACGCAGCGGCTCGAACACCAGCGGTGAGCAGAACGCGTCGAGCCGGTCAGGCGGTTACAACGGGTTCAACGCCTGACCGCTAGCGTCCGCACCGCCGGACCCGCCGGCGCCCTGTGCCATCGCGTCGACCAGCCGCCGGCAGGAACCCGCGAGGTTCCACCGGTCCGCCAGCTCCATCAACCGGTCGGGGTCGGCCGGTGCGGCGGGCAGCCGCACCGGTTCGACCGCCAGATCGAGATCCCTGGCCACCCGTACCACGGTCGGCGCGACCGCCAGGTAGTCGCGGGCGGCCGCCAGTCGGGCCCGCAGACCGGGAGCGAACCCGGACCGTTGGTCGTCCAGTGCCGCGACCAGCCCGGCAAGATCGCCGTACCGCTGCAGCAGCCGCGCGGCGGTCTTGGCGCCGACGCCCGGCACTCCCGGCAGGCCGTCGCTCGGGTCGCCACGCAGTGCGGCGAAGTCGGCGTACCCGGCGGGCGGTACGCCGAAGCGCTGCTCGACGGCCGCGCCGTCGCAGTCCTCCAGCTTGGCCACCCCCCGACCGACGTAGAGCAGCCGGACCGGGTGGTCGTCGTCGACCAGCTGAAACAGGTCCCGGTCGCCGGAGACCACCTCGACCGGGCCGGCCTGGCGGGTGGCGAGCGTACCGAGCACGTCGTCGGCCTCATAGCCGGCCACGCCGACCGCCGGCACCCCCAGTGCGGACAGCACGTCCCGCAGTACCGGCAGCTGCGGCACCAGGGTGTCCGGGACGATCTCCCCGCCGGTGGGCGCGACCCGGTGTGCCTTGTACGACGGCAGCAACCGCACCCGCCACGCGGGCCGCCAGTCGTGGTCGAGGGCGCAGATCAGCCGCGCCGGCCGCCGCCGGGTGATCAGCGCGGCCAGCATGTCGAGGAAGCCGCGTACGGCGTTGACCGGTTCGCCGTCGGCGGTGCGGGCGGCGGACTCGGGCACCCCGAAGTACGCCCGGAAGTACAGGCTCGGAGCGTCGACGGCCAGCAGAGAGTCGGATCGGTTCACGCGCTACAGCCTCGCACAGCCCGGTGACACCGCTGGTTGTCCGGCACGGCCGTCGGGCCGGTGCGGCAGGCTGCCGACATGAGCTTCCTGCCCGGCCTGGAGCTGAGCCGCCGGTTTCACCACGCGGTGGTGGCGCCGGCGATCGCCGCTCGGTTCCCCCGGCTGCGCTACGCCGCGGCCCGGATGGACACCGGTTCGGAGCTGTTCGGGTTCGACACGGAACGCTCCCGCGACCATGACTGGGGCCCGCGGGTGCAGGTGTTCCTCGACTGCGCCGACGCCGGCCTGGCCGACCAGGTGTGCGCCGCCGTCACCGAGGACCTGCCGGCGACCTTTCTGGGCTTCCCGACCAGGTTCGCGCCGGACGCCGACCGCACCTTGGGGGTGCCGGCGCTCGACGGTGCCCGGCACGGGGTGACGGTGACGGACGTGTCTGCCTGGTGCCAGCGGGTGCTGGGCTTCGATCCGGCCGACGGGCCGGGCCGGCTGGACTGGCTCGCCACCCCGACCCAACGGCTCGCCGAGTTCACCGCCGGGGACGTGTTCCACGACGCCCTGCCGGACGTGGTGACCCGGTCGGCCGGGCCGGTCGGTGGGCTTACCGGTCGCCGTGCGGTTCTCGCCTGGTACCCACCGGACATCTGGCGGTACGTGCTGGCCGCCGCCTGGGCCCGGGTGGCCAGCGAGGAGCCGTTCGTCGGCCGGTGCGGGGAAGTCGGCGACGAGATCGGCGGCGCGGTGATGACCGCCCGGATCGTGCGGGACCTGATGCGGCTGGCGTTGCTGGTCGGCCGCTGCTACCCGCCGTACCACAAGTGGCTGGGCAGCGCGTTCGCCCGGCTGCCGGACGACGACGGGCTGTGTGCGACGTTGGCCGCGGCGTTGTCGGCGACCGGGTGGAGTGTGCGGCAGCGACGGTTGTGCCAGGCGTACGAGCTGCTGGCGGTGCGGACCAACCAGCTCGCGCTGGCTGCGCCGGTGGAGCCGACGGTACGGCCGTTCCGGGACCGGCCGTTCCTGGTGCTCGACGCGGCCAGGTTCGCCCGGGCCCTGTGGTCGGCGATCGGTGACCGCGAGCTGCGGGCGTTGTCGGTGCTGGGGGCGGTGGATCAGGTCATTGACCACACCGCGCTGCTCACCGATGTCGCGCGGACCCGCTCGGTGGTGGGTTGTGTCCTGGGGCTGGTCCACAACAGGACGCAGCCAAACGAACGTTAAGCTTGCTGGGTGTCGATCAGCACCGTCAGCCTGCCACCGCGGGCCGGCGCCGGCCCGCTCACCACTCTGGAGCGCACTCACCATGACCGTCGAACGAGTCCTGCCCACGCCCGAGGCATACGACCTGATCGAGTTGGCCACCGAGCTCGCCGACCGGGAGCTGGCCGGCCGGGCCGCCGAATTCGAGGTACGGGCCGAGTTCCCCCGGGAGGTGGTCCGCACCCTCGGCCGGGCGGGTCTGCTCGGCCTGCCGTTCGCCGAGTCCGACGGCGGCGCGGGCCAGCCCTACGAGGTGTATCTGCAGGTGCTGGAGGTGCTGGCCAGCCGTTGGTTGGCGGTCGCCGAGGCGGTCAGCGTGCATACGTTGTCGTGTTATCCGGTGGCCGAGTACGGCACCGACCGGCAACGGAAGCTGCTGCCGGAGATGCTCGGCGGTGAGCTGCTGGGTGCGTACTGCCTCAGCGAGCCGCAGGGCGGGTCGGACGCGGCGGCGCTGACCACCCGGGCGGTTCGTGACGGCGACGACTACGTGGTGACCGGGACGAAGGCGTGGATCACCCATGCGGCGGTGGCCGACTTCTACAACGTCTTCTGCCGCACCGGCGGACCGGGAACGCGGGGCGTCTCGTGTCTGTTCGTCCCGGCCGGCACCGCCGGCGTGCTGCCGCAGCCGGCGGAGCGCACCATGGGCCTGCGCTCCTCCCCGGTCGCCCAGCTGGTGTTCGACCAGGCCCGGGTGCCGGCGGACCACCTGGTCGGTGCCGCGGGCTCCGGCTTCGGTGTGGCGATGTCCGCGCTGGCCGCCGGCCGGCTGGGGATCGCCGCCTGTGCGGTCGGGCTGGCCCAGGCCGCGCTCGACCACGCGGTCGGTTACGCCCGGCAGCGGGAGCAGTTCGGCCGGCCGATCATCGACCTGCAGGGGCTGGGGTTCCTGTTGGCGGACATGGCCACCCAGGTGTCGGCCGCTCGGGCGGTGACCCTGGCCGCGGCCAGGTTGCGCGACGCCGGTCGGGCGTACGCCGTCGAGGCGGCCAAGGCGAAACTGTTCGCCACCGACGTCGCGATGAAGGTCACCGTCGACGCGGTTCAGGTGCTCGGTGGGTACGGCTACGTGGCCGACCATCCGGTGGAGCGGTACCTGCGGGAGGCGAAGGTGCTGCAGATCGTGGAGGGGACGAACCAGATCCAGCGGGTGGTGATCTCCCGAGCACTGGCCCGGTGACGGTAGGTTTCTCGCCGTGGAAGAGACCGATCGCGCTATCGTCGCCGCGCTGACCACCGACGGCCGGGTGTCGTACACCGAGCTGGCCGAGCGGGTGGGCCTGTCGGTGTCGGCGGTTCATCAGCGGGTGCGCCGGCTGGAGCAGCGTGGGGTGGTCAACGGCTACACCGCCCGGGTGTCGTACGAGGCGGTGGGGCTGCCGTTGAGCGCGTTCGTCGCGATCCGGCCGTTTGACCCGTCCCAGCCGGACGACGCCCCGGAACGGCTGTCGCATCTGCCGGAGATCGACTCCTGCTATTCGGTGGCGGGGGAGGACTTCTACCTGTTGCTGGTCCGGGTGGCGAGCCCGGCGGATCTGGAACGGCTGTTGCAGGAAATCCGGACGGCGGCGAACGTCACCACCCGGACGACGGTGGTGCTGTCCACCCCGTATGAGTCGCGTCCGCCGAAACTCGTCTGAGTCTGCCGCCTGGCGTCCTCTCGGCTCGGCTGCCGGGAAGTCTCTCTTCCTATTGTCCTAGGATGCGTTAGGCGTTGAGTCTGACGCCATCCCGTACCTCAACGACCCAGCAATCACGCTGACCGCCGTACCGTTTGAAGCCCACGACACCGGGCATGCAGGAAGCACGGACGGAAACCGTCCGGTCAGTACCGCGATAGGAGTGATCGACCATGGGCATGACCGACAAGGCACGCAGCAAGGCCGAGGAGCTCAAGGGCCAGGCGAAGGAGCGCTACGGCGCGGCGACCGACAACGAGCAGATGCGGGCCGAGGGCGCCGCCGAGGCGAGCAAGGCCCGGACCAAGGACGCGGGGGAGCACGCGAAGGACGCCGGCCGCAACGTACGGGACGCGTTCAGCGGCTGACGACCAGCGGGCCGGATCAGCCGGTGGTGGTCGTCCGTTGCCGGGACCACCACCGCTGTCCGGATTCCGGCAGCGTGTCGATCGGGTCGTAGTACGGGTACCGCCGTCGCAGGTCGTCGTCGGTGCCGTCGAGTGAGGTGCGGTAGTTCTTGGTCCAGTAGGAGATGCCGTGCTCGCGGTCGTACTCGGTGAGCATGTGCACCCAACGTTTGCCGACCAGCGGCACATCGCACACGATCCGTGGGGTGGCGTAGCCCGGTAGATAACCCATCAGGTCGTGCTGCAGCTGCTGCGCGGTCCAGACCGGGACCCGCCAGTGCTCGGCGTTGGGGATCATGTCGCAGAGATAGAAGTAGTACGGGAGGATCCCGGCTTCGCCCTGGAGCGCGAAGCACAGGTCGAGCAGGCTGTGCAGGTCGGCGTTGACCCCGCGCATCAGCACCCCCTGGTTGCGGACGTCGCGGATGCCAACGTCGAGCGCGGTCTGGGCGGCCCGGGCGACCAGCGGGGTGAGTGACTGCACGTGGTTGACGTGGGTGTGGATGGCGAGGTTGACGCCGCGGCTGGCGGCAGTGCGGGCGACGCGCTCCAGGCCGGCCACGACATCGGGCTGCAGCCAGTGCTGGGGTAGGCCCATGAGCGCTTTGGTGGCGAGCCGGATGTCCCGGATGCTGTCGATCTCCAGCAGGCTCTGCAGGTAGCTTTCGAGATGCCGCCAGGGGAGGTTCGCCACGTCGCCGCCGGAGACGACGACGTCGCGAACTCCGGGGTGTCCACGCAGGTAGTCGAGGTGTGTCTGGTAGCGGTTGGTGGGCTTGAGGGTCAGGCGGAGTTTGTCGATGGTCGGGGTGGAGTTGCCGACCAGGTCCATCCGGGTGCAGTGCCCGCAGTACTGCGGGCAGGTGGCGAGAAGTTCGGCGAGGACCTTGGTCGGGTAGCGGTGGGTCAGTCCTTCCGCCACCCACATGTCGTGTTCGTGCAGGGAGTCGCGGCTGGCGTACGGGTGGGACGGCCAGTCGGTCCGGCGGTCGCTGGCCAGCGGGAGCATGTAGCGCCGGATGGGGTCGGCCCGCAGGGAGTCGCCGTCGGGTGCGCCGCCCGGCACCATCGTGTTGATCATTTGCGGGGTGACCAGCATGGACATGGTGGCGTGTCGGCTCTGATCGGCGCCGAGTTCGGCGTAGAAGCCGTCGTCGACGAGGTCGCCGAGGACGGCGTGCAGTTGGGCGACGGTCTTGACGCAGTGGGCCCGTTGCCACTGGGCGGACTGCCACTGGTCGGGGGTGACGTCGCGCCAGCCGGGTAGTCGGGTCCAGTCGGGTTCGACGAGTTCGCGGCGCTGGTAATCGTACGGCTGGGGCAGCGTCGGGGTGGTTCCGGGGCTGTCTGCCGAGATGGGTTGCGGCATCGGTCCTCCTGGCTCGGTGCGTCCGGTGGGGCGTACCGCACTCCTGGATAATTTCCTGTGTGTTGACTAGTCTGCCGTAAGTCTTCCGGTCTTGCTAGGTGCCAGGTGGTGATTCGGTTGTCAATCGGTGGCTCTGGTGGCCAGGTGCCGTCTCCTGCGCAGGTGGGGAGCAGACTGAGCTGATGACGACTCGTACGGTGGGTTCGGAGGCCGGGCTGCCCGTGGTGCTGTACCGGAACGGCAGGTTGTACTGCCCGGCGGTGCCGGGAGCGACGGCGTTGCTGGTGCGTGGCGGCCGGATCGGCTGGTTGGGTACGGACGCGGACGCGCCACGGGCGGATGTCGTGGTCGACCTGGCCGGCGCGCTGGTGACCCCGGCCTTCGTCGACGCGCACGTGCACGCGACCGACACCGGTCTGGTGCTGTCCGGCCTGGATCTGTCGTCGGTGCGTTCGCCGGCCGAGCTGGTCGACCGGGTGGCCGGCTTCGCGGCGGGGCTGCCGCCGGACGCGGTGGTGCTGGGGCACGGGTGGGACGAGTCGACGTGGCAGCGGCCGGTGCCGCCGGACGCGCGGCAGTTGTCGGCGGCGTCGGGCCGACGGCGGGTGTACCTGTCTCAGGCGTCGATCCATTCGGCGCTGGTGTCGTCGGAGATGCTGGCGGCGGTGCCGGGTCTGGCGGAGCGCTCCGATCCGCCGGGTTGGGTGCGTGAGGACGACCATCACGCGGTGCGGGCGCTGGCGTTCGGGTCGTTGACGCCGGCGCAGCGTGCGGCGGCGCAGCGGGCCGCGTTGGCTGCGGCGGCCGGCGCGGGTATCGCGGCGGTGCACGAGTGCGGCGGTCCGCAGACGTCGTCGGAGTCCGACTTCGTCGGTGTGTTGGCGATGTCGGGCGACGGCCTGCCGGAGGTGTACGGGTACTGGGGGGAGTTTCTGGGCGCGGCCCGGGCACGGGAGCTGGGTGCGGTGGCCGCCGGTGGTGACCTGTACGCGGACGGCGCGTTGGGGTCGCGGACGGCGTACCTGTCGCAGCCGTACGTCGACGGCGGCGGCCGTGGCAGTTGTTTCCTGGACGCCGGTCAGGTCGCGGCGCATCTGGTGGACTGTGTCCGGTCGGGGGTGCAGGGCGGGTTCCATGCGATCGGTGACGCGGCGGTGGCGGCGGTCGTGGACGGCTTCGCGGTGGCGGCCGGCGAGGTCGGGGTGGACCGGCTGCGGGCCGGCCGGCACCGGGTGGAGCACGTCGAGTTGGTCGACAAACGGGTGATCGGGGCGTTCGTCGAGTTCGGGGTGGTGGCCAGTGTGCAGCCGGCGTTCGACCGGTTGTGGGGTGGCGAGGGTCAGATGTACGCGGCCCGGCTGGGCGTGGACCGGGCGTTGGCGTCGAATCCGTTCGGTGCGTTGCACGGGGTGGGCGTCACGTTGGCGTTCGGTTCGGACTCGCCGGTGACGCCGCTGGATCCGTGGGGTGCTGTGCGGGCCGCGGTTTCGCATTTCAATCCGGCGTCGCGGTTGGCGGTTCGGTCGGCGTTCGCCGCGCACACCAGGGGCGGTTGGCGGGCGTTGCCACCGGGAGTGGTGCAGACCGCGCAGGAGGGGGCGTTGGCGCTGGGCGCGGCGGCGACGTTCGCGGTGTGGCAGACGCCGGCGGGTGTGTCGGCGGACGGCCTGCCGGTCCTGGTGGCGGAGGATCCGGCGCTGCGCGGGCCGGCGGATCCGACGCCGCTGCCGCGGTGTCTGCGGACGGTGCTGCGGGGTCGGGAGATCTTCGTGGCGGCGGATCGGGCGGCCGGTGTGGGGTGAGCGGGGCGGCCGGTGACACGCCGGTGGTGACACGCCGGTGGCGGTGGTCGATGTCCCTGGGCCGGGTTGACAGCACCGGGGGTGGCCCGCGTACCGTCTTTGAGTCCTACCACGGGAAGCGGCTGTTGTTCGCTTCGTTTCTTCGTCCGCTGGCCGAGCGACTGTTGTCGCAGTGTGGTTGTGCCGCTCGTGGATTGCCACGGGTGGTGTCCGCATCGGCCAGGTCCAGTGGGCGAGGGTCGGCGAGGCGGCGCGAACCGGCCGCGACTTTCCGGTGTACGGGCAGGTGGTCGTGCGGGGCCAGTAGACAACGGTCCGTCGGGGGCAGCCAGTTCCCGGTTGGCCGGTCCGAAGGTCACCGTACGGTCGTCCTGCCGCATCGGCGGGGGAGGGGCCTGGGAGCGCGGGGCGCGGCCGATCGGCCGCGCCCCGATTTCTCGTTTGTCGGCCGGTGCGTCGCCGACCGTCGCTGTCGTCGTCGGATGGGCGGGATTGCCGGTAGCCTTCGTCGGACGGTTCGGTGGCTGCCGCGGGTGGTGGCCTGGCGGGTGGGGCTCGACGTGGCGATGGTGGATGCGGCGGTGGTGCCGGAGCGGTCGCGGCCGGTGGCGCTCGCGGCGGTGGACGGCCCGTTGGGGTTGCCGTGGGCGATCGGTCTGGCGGTGCTGTCGGGTGTGGCGCTGTTGGTGGCTTTTCCGCCGTACGGCTGGTGGTTGGCGGCCCCGGTGGGGGTGGCGGCGTTGTCGGTGGCGGTGCATCGGCGTCGGTTGCGGGCGGGTGCGGGTCTGGGGTTCGTGGCCGGGCTGGTGTTCTTCGCCCCGTTGCTGAGTTGGACGAATCTGCACACGGGCAGTTTGCCGTGGGTGTTGTTGTCGGGCTTGCAGGCCGGTTACCTGGCGTTGCTGGGTGCGTCGGCGGCGTTCGTGTCTCCGGTGGTGGATCGTCGCCGGGGCGTGCTGTGGCCGGTGGTGACCGGGTTGTTGTGGGTGGGGCAGGAGGCGTTGCGGGGTCGGACGCCGTTCGGTGGGTTCCCGTGGGGGCGGTTGGCGTTCAGCCAGGGTGATTCGCCGGTGTTGTCGTGGGCGGCGGTGGGTGGGGGGCCGTTGGTGACGTTCGTGGTGGCGGTGGCCGGTGGGGCGGTAGCGGCGGGGGTGTGGCGTTCGTGGCGTTCGTGGCGGGGTTTGGCGCTGGTGGCCGGGGGTTCCGGGGTGGCGGTGCTGGTGCTGCTGGTGGGTGGGTTGGTGCCGGTGGGGGGCGGGTCGTCGGGTTCGGTGGTGGTGGCGGTCGTGCAGGGCAACGTGCCGCGGATGGGGTTGGATTTCAACGCTCAGCGACGGGCCGTGTTGGACAACCATGTGCAGGGCACGGTCGGGTTGGCGCGGCGGGTGGCGGCTGGTGAGGTGCCGGCGCCGGATCTGGTGGTGTGGCCGGAGAACGCCAGCGACGTGGATCCGATGCGTGACGCGCGGGCGGCGGCGAGTATCGATGAGGCTGCGGCGGCTGTCGGGGTGCCGATCCTGGTGGGGGCGTTGGCGTACGGGCCTGGTGCCGGGGAGGTGCGCAACGTGAGTCTGGTGTGGGAGCCGGGTTCCGGTGGCGCCGTCGAGCAGGTGTACGTGAAGCGGCATCCGGTGCCGTTCGCGGAGTATGTTCCGTTTCGGCGGTTGGCGCGGATGGTCACCGATCAGGTGGATCTGGTCCGGGCCGATTTCGTGGCCGGTTCGCAGCCGGGTGTGCTGCGGGTCGGTCCGGTGGCGGTCAGCGGCGTCATCTGTTTCGAGGTGGCCTACGACGGGTTGGTTCGCGACACGGTGACCGGTGGTGCGCAGCTGTTGGCGGTGCAGACGAACAACGCGACGTTCAATGAGGCCGAGGCGGCGCAGCAGTTGGCGATGGTGCGGCTGCGGGCGGTGGAGCATGGTCGGGCCGGATTGATGGCGTCGACCGTTGGCATATCAGCGTTCGTCGATCAGAATGGGCGGGTGTCGCAGCCGACCCGGTTCAACACGGCGGCCGCCGTGGTGAGTGAGCTCGAGCTCGGGGCGACGCGTACTCTTGCGACTCGGATGGGGTTCTGGCCCGAAGCGGTGCTGGTGGTGTTCGCCGGCGTGGTGCTCGTCGCCGCGGTGTGGCTGCGGCGGCGGGTGGTCAGTTCGGATACGGAGGTACGGTGAGCGAGGCGGTGTCGGCGGGCGGTGGCCCGGAGGGCTACCCGGGTGTCGGTCGGGTGCTGGTGGTCGTTCCCACCTACAACGAGGCGGAGAACGTACGTCTGATCACCGCCCGGATCCGCGACGCCGTGCCCCAGGTCGATGTGCTGATCGCCGACGACAACTCGCCGGACGGTACCGGGGCGGTCGCCGATGAGCTGGCTGCGGCCGACGGCCGGGTGCATGTGCTGCACCGGCCGGGTAAGCAGGGTCTCGGCGCGGCCTACGTCGCCGGGTTCGGCTGGGCGCGGGAGCGTGGTTACGACGCGGTGGTCGAGATGGACGCTGACGGGTCGCATGCTCCGGAGCAGTTGCCGCAGCTGCTGGACGCGGCACGGGACGCCGACGTGGTGATCGGTTCCCGGTGGGTGCCGGGCGGTGAGGTGGTGAACTGGCCCCGGCACCGGTGGGTGCTGTCGCAGGGGGCGAACCTGTACACGCGGTTGGCGCTGGGTATGCCGGTGCGGGACGCGACCGGTGGTTACCGGGTGTACCGGATCGCGGTGCTCGACAAGGTCGACTACGCGAGTGTGTCGTCGCAGGGTTATTCGTTCCAGGTGGAGCTGACCTGGCGGGCACACCGCGAGGGGTTCCGCATCGTCGAGGTGCCGATCACGTTCACGGAGCGCGAGCAGGGCGCGAGCAAGATGAGCGCGTCGATCGTGCGGGAGGCGTTGTGGCGGGTGACCGTCTGGGGGGTTCGGGCCCGCCGGGACGGGTTGACCGGCCGGCCTCGCGACACGGCTTCGGCGCGCTGGCCGTGACGACGGCGCGTGTCATCCTGGACAGGTGACGTGACGCCACGTTCGCAGGAGGTGACATGCGCCGGGGAGTGCGGTTGATCCCGTTGGCCTTGGCGGCTGGTCTGGTTCTGGAGGTCGCCGTTTTCCTGCTGATCGCCCATCAGATCGGCTACGGGTGGACGTTGCTCTTGGCGCTGGCCGCTTCCCTGGCGGGTATGGCGCTGCTGCGTCGGGAAGGGATGCGTGCCTGGCGGAGTTTCCGGGCGGCGGCGCAGTCCGGTCGCCCGCCCGGCGAGCAGGTCAGTGACGGTCTGCTCGGGTTGGTCGCCGGTGTGTTGTTGGCGACGCCGGGGCTGGTCAGTGGCGTGTTCGGTGGTGTGTTGGCGGTGCCGCAGGTGCGGCGGGTGGTGCGGCGGCGGGTTCAGGTCGCTGCGGAGCGGCGGATGTCGTCGGCGGCGGCCGGGGAGATGTTCGGGCCGCGCCGGGTGCGGGTGTATCCGCCGCCGCCGGCGTCGGACCGGCCACCGACGGGGTCTGCGGACGGTTCCGCGCAGCAGGGTGCCGCGGCCGGTCCGACGATCGAAGGGGAGATTGTCGATCCGCCGCGGTGAGTGGGCACGCCGGGTGCGGGAGCGCGACAACGCCCCTGACGCCGTATCCGGCGTCAGGGGCGTTGGTGTCTGGTCAGCCGACCGGTCGGGCGGGGCCGGGGTGGTCAGACGCCGCCGCGCCGGTTACGGACCTCCTGCAGACGTTCGGCCAGGATGTCCTCCAGTTCGGCGATCGACCGCCGTTCCAGGAGCATGTCCCAGTGGGTGCGTGGCGGCTTGGCCTTCTTCTGCTCCGGTTCGCTGCCGTCGACCAGCCGGGCGACGCTGCCGTCGAACTTGCATTCCCAGGTCACCGGCACCTCCGCGTCGACGGCGAATGGGACCTCGAACTGGTGGCCTTTGGCGCAGAGGTACTCGCGGGTCTGGCGCGGCGCGAGTTCCGTGTTGCGGTCGGACTCGTAGCTGACTGCTCCCAGACGGCTTCCGCGCAGCATGCGCTCGCCCATGATCGGCTATCCCCTCGGTCGTGGTGCTGGTCTTCAGGTGTAACGATGTGTACGGGGCGGGCGATTCCCGCTGTCGACGGGCGCTGCCTGGTAGCGGCAGGCCCCGCGTCCGGACGTGTGTGAGCGTATCCGGCCGATGCTCGCTGCTGCCGTGTCACCGGTGCGCGGACGCCGTCGCCGCCGGGGTGAAACATGGCGTTAACGAAGTCTGGCACATCGGTGACGATGTGGATGCGATGTAGGTCACTGTGCGGGCGCCGCCGGGTGGTTGTCGACCGGCCGGCGGGCGGTGCTGAGCGCTGCCAGCGCCGTGGCGAGGTCGCTGACTTGGCGGGACAGTTCCGTGACCCGGGCCTGGGCGTTGTCACGTTCGGCCCGGGCGGTGTCGAGCGCGGCGGCGAGTTCTGTCGCAGTGTGTCGGGCTTGGTCGGCGCGGGCGACGGCGGCGGCGGTCTCCGCGCGGGCGGTGTCGGCGTCAGCGCGGGCGGTCTGGATATCGTGCTGCGCCGCATCGGCCCGCCGCTGCCACTGGTCGATGTCGGCGCGCGCCTGGTGTAGCGCCTCGCGCGCGGCGGCAGTTTCTGCGTGCGCCTGGGCGGCGTCTGCCCGGGCGGCCTCGGCTTGCGCGTCGGCCCGGTCGGCGCGGATGTCGGCCTGCTGGCGGTGGTCGTCGGCGGTGCGCGCGGCGTCGCTGGCGTCGGCTGCTGCTGCGGTGGCCGCTGCTGCCTCCCGGGTGAGTTCGTCGATGACGCGTCGGTCGTCGTCGCGTTGCCGGGTCAGTTGTTCCAGTTGTTCGCGGATGGTGTCGCGGTCGTGTTCGGCCTGCCGCAGCAGTGCGTCGGCGGCGGCGGCCCGTTGTTGCGCGGCGGCCTGTTCCGTCCGTGCCTGCGCGGCCTGCTGGCGGGCCGCCGCGACTTCGGCGGTCGCCGTTTCGGCGCGCGTCTCGGCGGTTTCCGCTCGGGCGGTGGCCTGCACGGCAGTCTGTTGTGCCTGGGTTGCGGCTGTCGTGGCGGCTTCGGCTGTCTGCCGCGCGTCGTCGCGTTCGGCCTGGGCGGCGGCGAGGGTGGCGGCGGCTTCGGCCCGGACTTCGGCGACGCGTCGGTCGACGCCGGCCGGGGAGAGTTCGGCGTGCAGTGTCTCGGTGAGGGTGCCGACCATCTGGTCGAGGCGGTCGACGAGTTCCCAGCTGCGGGCGATCTGGCCGGCGAGGCCGGGGGCATCGCGGCGGCGCATCCGGTTGGCGCGGGAGGCGCGTTGGCAGGCTCCGTCGTTGTCGCGGCAGTACCGGAAGGGGCGGCCGGCGGCTGCCCGTTGCGGTACGGGTGCGCCGCAGTGTGCGCAGGGCCGGGTCGTGGTTTCGGTGTCCGGCGGCGGGGTGTCCATCGCCGCCGAAGTGTAGTTGCCGGCCTGGCGGGTACCGCCGTGGTGGTGGCTGCAGGTGTGCCTTCGGCTGCTTCGCCGTTTGTGTTCCGGCTGTGTGGCGTACGGTCGGCTGGTGGGCTCTGGCGGTGACGGGCGATTGATGCGGGACGGATGGTCGCTGGTGCCGGTACCGTGCCGACGATCCGGAGCTGGTCGAGATGTCGCTGCGGGTCGACTACGGCGTTCACATCGGCGTCGGGGCGGGTATCTTCGTCAACTTCGGTCTGGTGGGGTTGGACGCGGCGGCTATCACCGTCGGTGACGATGTGTAGATTGGCTGCAACGTGCAGTTGTTGACGCCGACGCATCCGTTCGCGGCCGGTGCACGCCGGGACAAGTGGGAGTCCGCGGAGCCGGTCCGGATCGGCGACAACGTGTGGCTGGGCAGCGGCGGAGGGTGACGCGGGCGTCAGTCGGCCTGCAGGGCGTCGACGAAACGCTCAAGCGCGGCCGGTGTGGTCTGGGGCAGGAACAGGGAGGGCTCCACCAGTTCCAGTTCCAGCACGCATGGCCGGCCGTGGTCGTCGCGGACGAGGTCGACCCGGGCGTAGAGCGGGACGCCGAACGAGCCGGTGACGGTGTCGACGGCCTTGCAAGCTACGGCGATCAGTTCCGGGTCGGCGACATGTGGCGTGCTGGTTTCCGGTGCGAACAGGTCGTCGACCGGGTCGGTGTGGGGCAGCACGACCCGTTTGTTCGCGGCGTGGCTGTACCTGCCGGTGAAGAAGACGAGGGGCCATTCTCCGTCGTCGGCCACCGAGGTGAGTCGTGGCTGGACCAGCACGCTGGTGCCGGTGGCGTGTAGTCGGCGCACGTGGGCGTACGCTTCGTCGTGCTGCGCCGGCCGGTACGAGGCGACGTGCCGGCTTCCCGCGCCGACGGCCGGTTTCACCACGAAGTCGCCAGCGGGGAAGTGTGGACGGTGTCCCGGCTCCACGAACGTGGTCGGTGTGACGGGTACGCCGGCCCGGTCGAGGTCGGCGAGGTAGTGCTTGTCCAGGTTCCACCGCAGCATCGGTAGCGGATTACGCAGATCCGTCACCTGGTCGACGGTTTCCAGCCAGGTGAGGAACTGTCCGAGCCGTTGCGGGTAGTCCCAGGTCGAGCGCAGGACGGCCCGGTCGTAGTCGGCCCACCGCACCGCAGGGTCGGTCCACACCACCTCGTCGACGGCGATGCCGGCCTGCCGCAGCGCCGGCAGGGCCAGCGGTTCGTCCTCGTCGTGTCCGCGTGCCTCGTGCGCGGAGACCCATGCCAGCCGGGTGACCATACGCTGATCGTACGGCTCGCGCCCGGGCCGTACGGTGGACGGGCCGGGTCAGCGGTTGTCGCCGCTGCCGCCGAGTACGCCGCGGTTTTGGCGGCTGGCCAGCTTGGCCAGGTTGTCGGTCGCGATGTCGTTCAGTGAGAGGTCGAGGTAGGCGGCGAGGGTCGCCACGTACCACAGGACGTCGCCGAGTTCCTTGGTGATGTCGGCCCGGTCGATCCTGGACTCGTCGCTGTCGCAGTCTCTGACCCATTGAGCCTTTCCGGGTAAGGCTCTGATCACCGGGCGCGGTGTCCGGAACGGTCAAGATGTGT
>NZ_JBHMIQ010000025.1:0-102309 GCF_048060315.1 Micromonospora sp. LOL_013 | reverse complement strand
GGCGACCGTACCGCAGTTTTTCACGCCATAGCGGCGTGCTCGGCACAGGGTGACTCGTTCGACTTCGCCGCGATCTGGACCTGGGCGAGCACGATCCCGGTGCCGGTGTCGTACGCCGAGAGCAGGTGGACCTGCCGCCCGTCGGGTAGTCGGGCGCCCCGGGCGACCTTGCCGTCCACGGCGATCACCAGGCGCCACCGGCGCCCGCCGATCACGACCGGCCCCGCCCGGTCACGCAGCCAGCGGGCCAGAACCTGTGACAACACCTCGGCGTCGAGCCGGATCAACAGCCGCCACACCGTCGTGGCGGCGGGTACCCGTCCGGTGAACCCGAGCCGGGCCCACACGGGACGGTCCTGGAAACGCACCCAGTCGTGGACGGCGGCGAACGTGCACGCCCCGGCCAGTACCGCGCACACCGCCGCCGCAAGCACGCTGACCAGCGGGTATCTCCGGCCTCGTGGATCCCGTGGGTCGTTGATGGCCTCCAGGGCCACGAACAAGCTACGGCGGTCACGATCGGTCACCACGACTGGTGACGGCAGGTTGGGGGGTCGATGTGGCAACACGATCTCGGTCAGTGATGATGACATCAGCGGGTGCGGTCCTCTTCTGGGTCATGGTCTTCGCAAACTCATGATCACCAGCGGGCCGCACCCGTCCTACACGGACCCCGGAACTCGCCGAATCCCATCGAAAACCCCAGCTCAAGAGCCCCTCAACCGACTACGCAACAGCGTGTGCCACGAACGAGGAATGGTGATCGCAATGTAGGAGCGATTTCAGGAATCGATGCTGTGCAGGAGATGAAGGTTTGGCCCTTCGGAGTCGCCTTTCGGGAGGAGGCTTCAAACCACCACATGCTGCGTTGGCTGAAGACCGTCGTGGTGAGCGATGTGGAAAAGGCGCCGTGAGAGGTGTCAGGTGGGGACCAGGAAGATGAGTGAAACCGAACCGCTGTTGACGTGTCGTTACGTTTTAGGTGGCATCAGAACCGTGGTCCTTGCTGTTGGCTGCGGGATGAGTCTGGCGGGTGCCCGATGACTGGCCAGGCGGTGCTCGGCATGGAGGCGGCATGAGCCTGGTCTGCGGCTTCTGCATGGAACGTGGGAAGGCGTGTCTCGATACCGCCCCGGGTAGCCGGGCGAGAGGGAGTAGCCGAGCGGGATGTGCCCGCGAGGTGTGAGTACCGATGCGAGACGCGCTGGCGGACCGGCCCGTAGTAGTGACGAAGCCCTGGTAATCGGGGTGGAGCGAAGGGGTCGGGCCATCCGCAGTTGGTTCGTCTGGTCAACCAGAACGCAAAACGGTCTGGGAGGAACTATGGGGAGCGAGCTGACATTGTCAGAGAAACCGTTAGAGCTTTCAAAGTGGGAAGTCTGGGAAGCGTACGAAAGAGTCAAGGCGAACAAGGGAGCACCCGGAGTCGACGACGTGAGCCTGGGGGAGTTCGAGAAGGATCTGAAAGGAAATCTGTACAAGATCTGGAATCGGATGTCCTCGGGCAGTTACTTCCCGCCTCCGGTGAAAGCGGTGCGGATACCGAAACCGCAGGGTGGGGTCAGAACACTCGGTGTGCCCACTGTGGGTGACCGGGTGGCGCAGACCGTGGTGGCCCGCAGGATCGAGGAGAAGGTCGAACCGATCTTCCACCCCGACTCCTACGGCTACCGGCCGCGACGGTCGGCGCTGGACGCGGTAGCGGCATGCCGGCAACGGTGCTGGCGCTACGACTGGGTCGTCGATCTGGACGTCCAGGCGTTCTTCGACAGCGTCGACCACGACCTCATGATCAAAGCGGTGGAGGCGAACACCGACCTGCCGTGGGTACTGCTGTACGTCAAACGGTGGCTCATCGCCCCGATGCAGCAGCCCGACGGTAGCCTGCAACCCCGAGACCGGGGAACCCCGCAAGGGTCCGCGGTCTCACCCGTGCTGGCGAACCTGTTCCTGCACTACGCGTTCGACACCTGGATGGCCCGGACGTTCCCGTCCGTGCCGTTCGAACGCTACGCCGACGACGCGGTGGTGCACTGCGCCAGCGAACGCCAGGCGCACCTGGTGCGCCAGGCGATCGAGGACAGGATGGTCGAGGTCGGGCTGCGCCTGCACCCGGACAAGACCAGGATCGTGTACTGCAAGGACACCAACCGGCGAGGCGCCCATCCGGACACCTCGTTCACGTTCCTCGGGTACACGTTCCGTCCTCGCGGGGCCAAAGATCGTCGAGGGGACGTGTTCACCGCGTTCCTCCCGGCGGTCAGCAAGGACGCTCTCAAAAGACTCAGCCGTACCGTCCGGCGATGGCAGATCCACCGCCGGTTGGACCTCAGCTGGGCCGAACTCGCCGAGATGATCAACCCCGTCGTACGCGGGTGGATGAGCTACTACGGGCGGTTCTACCGCTCCGAGCTCAACCTCCTCCTGGCGCGCATCAACTCCTACCTGGTGCGTTGGATCCGCAAGAAGTACCGGCGGCTACGACCCCGACGCAAGGCCCGAGTCGTGTGGGAACGCATCATCGCGCAACACCCGCGCTACTTCGCGCACTGGGCCTGGGTCCGTAACCCTCTGATGATGGCCAGGGTGGTACGAGCGGAGTGACGGGAGACTGTCACGCTCCGTTCCGTGGGAGCCCGGAGGTGAGATCCCTCCGGGCGACCCGACCCTGCCCCTGCGACTGAGGGTCATCCACGTCCGCGCCGAGGCCGCCCACCCGAATATCGAATGGATTCATCTGCTGGGCACCCGACTGCACGGCAACCGGGACGGCCAGATGATGATGGTGATGGTCCGCGCGGCGGCGCTGCGCCGCCCCGGCGCGGTCATCCGGCCAGGGCCGGCTTCCGGGACCAAGGTGGAACTCAGGACGGGCTGGGTGCCGGGGTCGCGGACTGAGTGGTAGTCGGGGTCGCGGACGGATCGGCGGTAGGAGTCGGCGATGCCGACGGATCCGCTTCCGGTTCAGCGCCGGCGATGACGTGCCGTTCCAGGGTGACCTGGGCCTGGCCGGTACCGCCGACCCGGATGTCGTCGTGCGCCTGCAACTGGTGCTCGGCGTCGAAGTACAGCACCGTCAAGGCCAATGGCGTCGGCTCCTCGCCCTCCAGACCGCGCAGTCCGGCCCCGCCGGTCGAACCCTCCACCATCAGCCGGGTCGGCTGCTCACCGGGGATCTCGGCGAGCATCCGGACCTCCCGGTTGTGGGTGTGCCCGGCCAGCACCAGCGGCGTGGTGCCGGACAGCGGGCCGGCCGACACCGGGTCGTGCACCAGGGCGATATCTACCGGTTCGTCGGTGCCCAGGATCGTCGCGGCAAGCTGCTCGCCGACCCCGATCACCTGGTCGGTGGCCGGCTTGGACAGGCCGCCCTCGGCCGGGCTGGTCTGCTTGTCCGGGGTGAACCGGGGGTCGCCGATACCGGCGATGGCCAGCCCGGCGACCTCGGTGACCTCGTTGTCCAGCACGATCGCGTTCGGCTGGCTGGCGACCGCCTCCTGGGTGCGGATCGAGTCGTGGTTGCCGCGGATGAACACGTACGGCACCTCCAACAGCCCGATCGAGGCGACGTAGTTCGCCTCCGGCTCGCTGCCCCAGTCGGTGATGTCCCCGGTGTCGATCACCACGTCGATGTCGAACTGCTCGACCACGGTACGGATCACCGACCAGCCGGTCGGGTTGAGGTGCATGTCCGACACGTGCAGCACCCGGGTGGTGCCCTCGGCTGCCTGGTAGACGGGCAGCGTCGACACGGTGGTGTAGATCCGGCTGACATTGCTGACGATGTGCTGCAGCTGTTCGGCGTACTGGCTGTAGTTGGTGGCGATCCGCTGTACGTCACCGACCACCGCCGGGGCGTTGACCAGCAGACCCTCGTACCGTGGCTCCTCGATCGACTCCGGCCGGATGGTCGCCGCCGCGACGCCGATGCTGCCGCCGGTGATCAGCAGCGCCAGGGTGCCAGACCAGGCGACCCGGCGGGTGTCGCGGAAGACCAGCGCGGCGAGGATCAAGGTGGTGAGCACGGCGACCGCGATGGTACGGATACCGAGCCGCAGCACCCCCTCGGTGACGTCGCCGACCACGGTCTGACTGGCCCGGGTGATCGCGTTCGGGTCGTCGAGCAGGGCGAGGGTGCGGACCTGGTCGAGGGAGCCGAGCCGGATGGAGAGCTGGACCGGCCCTTCGTGGCTGTCGACGTGCAGCGCGCCGAGCGGCGGGATGGCCATGGTGGTGCCGCCGTCCACCGCCGGGGTCACCGCCATCTCGGCCCGGAACGGGCCGATGTCGACGTCGGCACGGGCCCCGAGCAGGACACCGATGACGACCCCGGCCAGACTGACCGCGACGACCGCGAGCGCCACGCCGATCCGTCGGGTGGCTCGTGACCGCGCGGCCCGCCCGAATCCGCGACCTGCGGTACGGCTGACCGAGCCGAGCCGTCGCCCGGCGTGTGCCAGCCACCGCCCGGGGCGACCCGGCTGCTGAGCCGGACGGCCCGGCTGCTGGCCGGGACGGCTCCGGTCGGCCGTTTGCTCGTCGCTCATGCTGAGATCATGCCTGTCTGATCGAAGGTGGGGAGGCTGGTGGGGTCAGCTGCGCCCGGCTCCGCCGTCGGCGAAGACCAGCCGCAGGATACGGTCGTCCTCCGGGGCCGGTTCGCCCCGGCCGTCCTGGTTCGAGGTGGTCAACCAGACCGAGCCGTCCGGTGCCCGCACGACGGTGCGTAGTCGACCGTACTCCTCGGTTAGCAGCGCGCGGGGCTGGCCGAACACCGTACCGGACTCGGTCAGCTCGACCAGCCACAGCCGCTCGCCGCGCAGACAGGCGGCGGCCAGGATCCGGTCCACCACGGCCGCCCCGGAGCAGGAGGACTCTCCGGTCGGCCAGACAATCAGCGGGTCGACGAATCGTCCGTCCCCGCCTTCGCCCTCGACCTGCGGCCAACCGTAATTCTCGCCCGGCTCGATCAGGTTGATTTCGTCCCAGGAGTTCTGGCCGAACTCGGTGGCGTACAGCCGGTCCTGAGCGTCCCAGGCGATGCCCTGCACGTTTCGGTGGCCCAACGACCAGATCAGCGAGTCGGGGAACGGGTTGTCGGGGGCCGGCTCGCCGTCCGGTGTCATCCGCAGAATCTTGCCGCCGAGGCTCTCCTGGTCCTGGGACAGGCCGGTGTCCGAGGCGTCGCCGGTGGTGGCGTACAGGTAGCCGTCGGGCCCGAAGGCGAGCCGGCCGCCGTTGTGGATGCCGGAGAGCGGGATGCCGGTGACGATCGGTTCCGGTTCGTCGCCCAGCGTCAGCCGGGCGATCCGGTTGTCCTCGGCGGTGGAGTAGTAGATGAACACCGTTTCGTCGGTGGCGTACTCGGGGGAGACGGCGATGCCGAGCAGCCCGCCCTCACCGCCGCCGTCGACCTGGTCGATGGTCTGCACCTCGGTGACGTCCAGCCCGTCCGGGCTCGAACCGGGCCCGACCTGCAGAATCTTGGCGCTGTCCCGCTCGGTGACCAGCGCGGCGCCGTCCGGCAGGAACGCCACCCCCCACGGCACCGCCAGCCTGCTGGCCAGCACGGTGACGGCTACCTGCTGATCGACGCCGCCGCCGGCCGGTGTCTCGGTCGGGGCGGGGAAAGTGGGGGGCGCGCCGGCCTGGTCCGGCTCCGGCTCGCCGAACGTGCAGCCGCCGGCGAGCAGCAGGGTGGTCAGGCTGGCGGCGGCGGTCGCCGTGATCGCGGCGGTCGGGCGACGCGACGAGCGGCGGTACGGCAGGCGAGCGTTCACCCGCACCAGACTAGTCCGCTGCCGGACATCCGCATCCGATGGCGTCCCCGGGTACTTAGGTGAGGGTATCCAATATGAAATCAAATGGTGTTAGGTAAGGGTTCCCAAAATTGCGGGAAGTGAATAAGCGCCATATATTCGATCGCAGTGGACTACTGTTTTCCCACAGTGGCGGTGACGCTGCCGCTGCCGGATGCTGCCAAGCTAGGAGGACCACCATGACCGCGATGATGGAGATGCCCCGGGTGCAGGAGTGCACCGTCGTGGAGTGCGCGTACAACCAGCACGAGGGCTGCCACGCCTTCGCTATCACGATCGGGACCGAGGCGGACAGCGCCAGCTGCACCACCTTCTTTGACATTTCGTCCAAAGGCGGCCTCGACGCGGTGATCGCCCAGGTTGGTGCCTGCAAGCGCGCCGACTGCCGGTTCAACGCCGAGTTGGAGTGCCGGGCACCGGCGATCCGGGTCGGGCCGAGCCGGGAGACGGCCGACTGCATGACCTACGAACCTGCCTGACCCGCTGCAGGTCCGGCCAGAACCGCAGCGGCACCGGTCGTGGGACGAGCCCGTGGCCGGGGTCGCTCCCGCGTCGGCGGCACCGGCTACGGGCGAATTCCCGGATAGTGGTTTCCGCGCAAGGGAAACGTCGTAGTCGACCCTGTGGCACCGGACTGTGACCGGTCCCGACGGCGATAGCCTGTTCAGAAGCAGGCAACGGGCGTCAGATGCAGAGTGATGTCGCGTGACCGGATGATCATGAGATGCCCGGCCTGAGCGGACCGGACCCGGATGGCCCGCTATCGTCGGACCGGTGAAAGTCTGGATCCCCCACCCGCACGGCCGACAACTGCTCGGCCGGCTGCCCGACGAGGTGACCGTCGAGGTCGCCGCCGACCTCACCCAGCTGCCGTCCGACCCCGCCGGCGTGCGGTTCTGGGTGCCGCCGTTCCTGGCCCGGCCCGGAGCGGCGGAGCTGGCCGGCAAGATGCCGGACCTTCAGGTGGTGCAGTTGCTGTCCGCCGGTGCCGACGCATGGGTGGGGCGGCTGCCGGAGCACCTGACGCTCTGCGACGCGCGCGGGGTGCACGACTCGTCGACGGCGGAGTGGATCGCCGCTGCGATCCTCACCCACGTCCGCGACTTCGCCGGCTTCATCCGGGCACAGACCCGTCGAGAATGGTCGTACGAGCAGTTCGCCCCGACCGACGAGCTGGCCGGCAAACGGGTCCTCATCGTCGGCGCCGGATCGATCGGTGCCGCGCTGCGTGCCCGGCTGTCCCCGTTCGAGGTGGAGTTCACGCTGGTGGCCCGGACCGCCCGGCCGGCCGTCCAGGTGCACGGCGTCGACGAGCTGCCCGCCCTGTTGCCGTACGCCGACATCGTGGTGTTGATCGTGCCGCTGACCGACCGGACCCGGGGGATGGTCGACGCGGCCGTGCTGGCCGCGATGCGCGACGGTGCGCTGCTGGTCAACGCCGCCCGCGGCCCGGTGGTCGACACTGCGGCGCTCACCGCGGAGCTGTCCACCGGCCGGATCTGCGCCGTACTCGACGTGACAGACCCGGAACCGCTGCCCGCAGACCATCCGCTATGGAGGTTGCCGAACGTGGTGATCAGTCCACACATCGCCGGGTCGGTACGCGGTCTGCTGCCTCGCGCGTACGCCCTGGCGGGTCGGCAGGTCACCCGGCTGGCTGCGGGCGAGCCGCTGGACAACGTGGTGGTGGACGGCTATTGAGTCGGCGGCGTAGCCGGTTCGTCGGTCGCGTCGGCCGTCGGAGTCGCCGGGTCGAGCGGAGTCGCCGGGTCGAGCGGAGTCGCCGGGTCGAGCGGTTGTCCGCTGGCGGCGATCAGCCGGGGCAGGTCGTCGGCCCGTACGGCGGGTAGCCGTACCCGCTCGCCGTCGGTGAGCAGCGCCACCGCCCGGCCCTGCGGGTCGGCCGCCAGCTCGGCTACCCGCGACCAGCCGATCCGGCGCTGGCCGATCAGCGCCCGCACCCGGAGCCCGGCCGGGTCGGCATCGGTTCCGGAGCGGACCGCCCAGATCGCGATCGCCAGCGGCAGCAGCAGGACCGGCAGCAGATACCAGCGGGCACTGGCCAGCGGCAGTGACCCGACGAACGCGATCACCGCCGCCAGCATGATCGCCTGGTGCGGCCGGAACCGGACAGTTACCCTGCGACTCATCCGACAATCCTGGCATCCGGCCGGTGGGTGTCGGCTGCCGGGTAGGTCGGGTGGCATCGGCGAGTGCGCCGCCCGACCCGGCCGCCCGACCAGGCCGGGGGCACCCGACGGTTCCGGTTGCGGAAACCCGCCGGAAATTTCCGGTGACCGCCCCGTAACCCGGCGCCGGACTGGTTCGTTGTGTCCGGCACAGTGGGCCGACCCGGCCCGGCTTTGCCCCGACCCCTTCCGTGGAGGCGACGGCCACCGTGCCTGAGGCGTTCCCCGAACCATCCCGTCCCCGTCCCCATCGGGCCCAACCCCCCGGCTGGACCCTGCCCGCACAGGCCGGCGCCGCCGCGCTGCTGCTGACCGCCGGCGCGGCCGGCCTGCTGACCGCCCCGGTCGCGGTGCTCGGCGCGGTGCTGTTCGGCGTCGGCATGCCCGGTCTGCGGCTGTCGCGGATGGCCGTCACCGCGCACGCCCGTACCGGCGATCTCCGGAACTGCCGCGGAGCCAATCTGCTCGCCGTGACCAGCATCGGCGGCGCCACTGCGGTCTGCGTCGCCGCCTTCAGCCCGCCGGCGGCCCGGACCGGCCTGGCGCTCAGCGGGCTCATCCTCGCGCTGGCCGGCCACCTCGCGGCGATTCTGCTGCTGCCGGGCGTCGCCGAGACCTGGCGGCTGCGGCTGCGGCGGGTGGTCGACGGGCTGAGCCTGGGGATCAGCCTGATCTTCGCCAGCTGGCTGCTCTCGCCGGTCGACACTGCGTCGTCGGCCGTACTCTTCGTCGAGCTGAGCGTGATCGGGGCTGGGTCGATCATCGTGGTCACCGCCCTGGGGATGCGGAGGCAACGCCCAGCGGTGCTCTACTGCGGTGGCGGCTCCATCGCGCTCCTCGTGGGGCTGGCCGCTCCAACTGTCTGCTTCGCGTACGGCACCGCCGGCTGGCTCTGGTGCCTGTCGACGGCCCCGGCGGTCGGCGGCATGCTGCTACTGGTCATCGGGGCGCAGCGGGCACAGCGGGCAGGCTCGCAGCCGGTCACCCCGGCGCGCGGCCGGCTCACCGCGTACCCACTGTTGACGGTGCCGGCGGTGGTGGCCGCGCTGGCCGCCGCGTACCACGTGGCGACCCAGGGATCGTTCGACCGTACGTCGGTCCTGCTCGGCCTTGCGGTGATCCCGACGCTGGTGGTCCGGGAGATGATGGCCGCGGCCGACGTGCGGTCCTACGCCCGGCGGCTGAGCATCCAGGAGGCGCATTTCCGCTCGTTGGTCTCCGGCGGCAACGATCTCACCCTGACCCTTGGCGACGACCTGCGGGTGCGGTGGCAGTCACCGGCCGCCGCGCGACTGTTCGGGCTGGCCGACGCACAGGTGCTCGGCCGACCGTTCATCGAGCTGATGCATCCGGAGGACGTCCCTGAGGTGATCGCGGTGCTGGCCGGCGTGGTGACTGGCCGGCTGGTGCCGACCACTCGGACCCCGTTGGTCACCGCCCGGCTGCGGGACGGCCACGGTCGGTGGCGGGACACCGAGTCCACCGTGTCTGACCAGCGGACGGTGCCCGAGGTCGGAGCGCTCGTGGTGCATGTGCGCGACGTGGGGGAGCGGGCGCACCTGGAGCGGCGGCTGTACAAGCTCGGCTTCACCGACCAGCTGACCGGGTTGGCGAACCGCCGGGAGCTGATGCGCCAGATCGCCAACCAGCGGGACCTGCCCGGTCACCCCGGTGCGTTGCTGATCATCGACCTCTACGGGCTGGTCGGCGTCAACGAGCAGTACGGGCGGGAGGTCAGCGACGCGGTGCTGGTCGAGGTGGGGCGGCGGCTGCGGGACACGGTGGAGCCGGACGACGTGGTCGCCCGGCTCAGCGGCGACGAGTTCGCGGTTGTCACCGTCGCCGGCCCGATGCTGGCGTACGGTACCGGGGCGCGGCTGGTCGCGGCGTTGCGCGAGCCGTGCCAGCTGCCCGGCGCGGTGGTTGCGCTGCAGACCAGCATCGGCATGGCCGAGGTGGCCGGCGGTGCCGGGGCGGACGATGTGCTGCGCCGGGCGGACCTGGCCCGCCGCCGGGCCCGCCAGCTCGGTCGCAACCGGGTCGAGTGGTACGACTCCTACCTGGAGGAACAGCTGGTCCGGCGGCTGGACCTGGAGCGGGAGCTGCCGGGCGCGGCCGAGCGGGGCGAGTTGGACGTGGTGTACCAGCCGGTGGTGGACCTGGTCGACGGCAAACCGGTGGGGGTCGAGGCGCTGCTGCGCTGGCGCAGCCCGGTGCTCGGCACGGTGCTGCCGGCCGAGTTGCTCGCCGTGGCCCGGGAGCTGTCGCTGCTGGGCCACATCGGCCGGTGGGCGCGGACCACCGCCTGCCGGCAGTTGGCGTCCTGGTCACGGGAGGGACACGGGCTGTGGCTGTCGGTCAACGTCGCCCCGGCCGAGTTGACCGCGACCACCTTCGTGGCCGACCTGATGGCCATGCTGTCCGCACAGGGTATCGGGCCGGATCGGCTCGTCGTCGAGGTCGCCGAGTCGCTGGTCGCCGAGGAGCTGGCGGCTGCCGAGAATCCGCAGATCCTCGCGCAGTTGGCGAACCTGCGGGCGTACGGGGTGCGGATCGCGTTGGACGACTTCGGCGCCGGACAGGCGTCGATCGCCCAGCTGCGGCGGCTGCCGCTGGACGTTGTCAAGATCGACCGTACACTGGTCGCCGACGCCGGTGCCGGCCTGGACAGTGTCCACCCGATGCTGGAAGCGGTGGCTGGGCTGGGCCGGCGGTTCGGGCTGGAGATCGTCGCCGAAGGGCTGGAGACGGACGGTCAGGTGAGCCAGGCGCAGGCCGCCGGCTGCCGGTTCGGTCAGGGGTACGCGCTGGCCCGCCCCGCACCTGCGGAGCGGACCGAGGCGTACATCGCCGACTTCCCCACCCCGTCGCACTGACCCGATCGGCGGCGACAAGGCGCGGGCGGGCGGAGCTCAGCGCAGGTCAGGCGGCGTAGCCGGGCATCGGGTAGCCGGCCAGCAGGTCGGCTACCTCCCCGGCGATCCGGTCGAGGGCGGCACCGTCGTCCTTGACCGCCGCGGTCACCGCGTCGTCCAGCCAGGCGGCGACCTGCGGCATCTGCGCCTCGGTCAGGCCGCGGGTGGTCAGCGCGGCGGTGCCCAGCCGGATGCCGGACGGGTCGAACGGCTTGCGCGGGTCGTACGGCACCGTGTTGTAGTTCAGCTCGATCCCGGCCCGGTCCAGCGCCTGTGCGGCCGGCTTGCCACCGACGCCCTTGCCGGTCAGGTCGGCCAGGATCAAGTGGTTGTCGGTGCCGCCGGAGATCAGCTCGAAGCCGCGGTCGACCAGCGCGGCGGCGAGCGTCTTCGCGTTGGCGACCACCTGGTGGGCGTACCGGCGGAAGTCGTCGGTGTCGGCCTCGCGCAACGCGACGGCGATGCCGGCGGTGGTGTGGTTGTGCGGGCCGCCCTGCAGGCCGGGGAAGACCGCTTTGTCGATCGCGGCGGCGTGCTGCCCGGTGGTCAGGATCATCGCGCCGCGCGGGCCGCGCAGCGTCTTGTGGGTGGTCGTGGTGACCACGTCGGCGTGGCCGACCGGTGAGGGGTGTGCGCCGCCGGCGACCAGACCGGCGATGTGCGCGATGTCGGCGACGAGCACCGCGCCGATCTCCCGGGCGATCTCGGCGAAGGCGGGGAAGTCGATGGTCCGCGGCACCGCCGTACCGCCGCAGAAGATCACCTTCGGCCGTTCGCGGCGGGCCAGGTCACGTACCTCGTCGAAGTCGATCCGGCCGGTGTCGCGGGAGACGTTGTAGCGGACCGAGTTGAACCACTTGCCGGTGGCCGACACCGACCAGCCGTGGGTGAGGTGCCCGCCCATCGGCAGCGACATTCCCAGCACGGTGTCGCCGGGGGAGAGGAAGGCGAGGTAGACGGCGAGGTTGGCGGGGGAGCCCGAGTACGGCTGGACGTTGGCGTGGGCCGCCCCGAAGAGCGTCTTGGCCCGCTCGACGGCGAGCGTCTCGATCGGGTCGACGAACTGCTGGCCTTCGTAGTAGCGGCGGCCCGGGTAGCCCTCGGAGTACTTGTTGGTCAGCACCGTGCCGCTGGCCTCTAGCACGGCGGTGGAGACGTAGTTCTCCGAGGCGATCATCCGCAGCTTGTCGTGCTGGCGGCGGGCCTCACCCTCGACGAGGGCGGCGAGCTCCGGATCGGTGGCGGTCAGTTGCGGGATCTGCGGTACGTGCACGACGTGTCCTCCTGGGTCGGGCGGCCCCGTCGGCCCGGAGCGACCCGGGCATGACGGTGCCGTCGACGGTGCACCCAGGCGCGCGGCGCACGTCGGTGGTCGCTCCCCGGTGGTCGGTTCCACCTTCGCTGCGCCAGTCGCGTGACCGGTCCGAGCATAACCCGCGGTGGTCGGCGGGTCGGGCAGACCCTGACGGTACGTGGCGAGATCTGCTGGTCTTTGCGCCGTTCAACGCATCAGAAACTCAACCGGTTCACTGATCCGTGCGTGGTGGCGCGGTGCTGCCGCGCGGGGTCAGGTGCGGCGTCTCGTCCTGGTACGCCTGCGTCGGCTCACCGGCGATCGTCGCCAGCAGCTGCCGCGCGGCGTGCGCACCGTACGCCGGGATGTCGCGGCCCAGCGCGGTCAACGGCGGATGCACCAGCCGGCACAGCGGCGAGTCATCCCAGGCAACGATCGACAGGTCGCCCGGCACGGCCAGCCCCATCTCCTGGGCCACCGCCAGGCCGGCGATCGCCATCACGTCGTTGTCGTAGATCACCGCGGTGGGGCGGGCCGCGGTGCTGATCAGCCGTCGGGTGGCCCGCGCACCCTCCTCGCCGGTGTAGTCGGACGCCACCGTGACGCACTGGTCCAGGCCGAGCCGGCGGCAGACGTCGGTGAACGCGTCCGCGCGGATCTCGGTGTGCAGCAGGCCGGGCAGGCCACCGATCCGGGCGATCCGGCGGTGACCCATCGCGACCAGGTACTCGACCGTCTCGACCAGGGCCGATGCGTCGTCGGACCAGATGTTCGGCAGTGAGCCGGTGTGCCCGGGGCCGCCGATCACCACCGCCGGCAGTTGCAGCGTCTCCAGCGCCGGCACCCGGTCGTCGCCGACCCGCAGGTCGCAGAGGAACACGCCGTCCACCCGGCGCTCACCCCACCAGCGCCGGTAGACCGCGATCTCGGCCTCGGTGTCGGCCACCACCTGCAGGGTCAGCGCGTACGACCGGGCGGACAGCTCGGCCTCGACACCGCTGATCAGCTCCATGAAGAACGGCTCGATGCCGAGGATCCGGGCCGGGCGGCTCAGCGCCAGGCCGACGGCGTTGGCGGTGGCCCCGGACAGGGCGCGGGCAGCGCTGTTGGGGTTGAACCCGATCTCGGCGGCGATGGCGAGGATGCGCTGCCGGGTCGCCTCGGACACCCCGGGCTGGCCGTTGAGCGCGTACGAGACCGCGCCCTTCGAGACGCCTGCTCGGCGGGCGATGTCGGCGATGGTCGGCCGTTTCACCAGCGCGCTCCTTCGGGTTCGTTTCGGCTGGCCTTGCCCGGTTAAGTCTGCTGCCCGAAACGATATCCGGCGTCGGCCGGGTTCGGCGGCCACCCCGCCCGAGGACACCGAGGCTACGGGTTGGCGGCGGCGGCAACCAACCATTGACATACATCGAAGTCACTCGTACCGTGACCTGACTTACCCGGTTCAGTCGACGCTCTTCGATGCTTGCAGCGTCTCCAATTGTGCTCGGAGGATGGGATGAAGCGGCGTTGGAACTCGTGGACGCGTACGGCGGCGGTCGGTGCTGCCGGCGCGTTGCTGATCGCCGGCTGCAGCGGCGAACCCGGCGGCGGCAGCGACGACGGCGGCACCACCCTGACCATCGCGTACTGGGGCGACTTCGGCCTCGACGACCTCAAGGCCGCGTACGAGGCGCAGAACCCGGACGTGCGGATCAACCTCAACTCCGGTGAGTACAACGCCCAGCACGAGGACCTGCAGAAGAAGCTGATCGCCGGGTCCGGTGCCGCCGACATCGCCGCCATCGACGAGGGCTTCGTCGTCCAGTTCCGCGAGCAGGCCGACAAGTTCGTCAACCTACTGGACAAGGGCGCCGGCCAGTACGAGGAACGCTACCTCGACTGGAAGTGGCAGCAGACCCTGTCCGCCGACCGGGCCACCCAGATCGGCCTCGGCACCGACGTCGGCGGGCTGGCCATGTGCTACCGCACCGACCTGTTCGACGCGGCCGGGCTGCCGACCGACCGGGACGAGGTCTCCGCACTGTGGCCCGACTGGGAGTCGTTTGTCGCCACCGGCGAGGAGTACGTCGCGGCCAGCGGCAAGAAGTTCGTCGACTCGGCCACCAACATCTTCAACCCGGTGCTCGGCCAGCAGTCGGTCGGCCTCTTCGACACCAGGGACAAGCTGGCCATGGAAGGTGGTCCGAAGGTTGCCTTCGACACCGCCGCCACCGTCGTCGGTGCCGGACTGTCGGCCAACCTCGCCGCCTTCTCCCCGGAGTGGAACAACGGCTTCGTCAACGGCGACTTCGCCGTGCTGGCCTGCCCGGCGTGGATGATGGGCCACATCCAGAACACCGCCCCGGACACTGCCGGCAAGTGGGACGTGGCGGCCATCCCCGGTGGCGGCGGCAACTGGGGCGGCTCGTTCCTGACCATCCCCGCGCAAAGTGAGCACGTCGACGAGGCGTACAAGTTCCTGGAGTGGCTGATCCAGCCCGAGCAGCAGATCGAGATCTTCAAGAAGGTCGGCAACCTGCCGTCACAGCCGGCGCTCTACGAAGACCCGGCGATCGTCGAATTCTCCAACCCGTTCTTCAACGACGCGCCGGTCGGCCAGATCTTCTCCGCCACCGCCGCCAACCTCACCCCGCAGTACCTCGGCCGTAAGAACGGCCCCGTCCGGGTCGCGGTGGAGAACGTCCTCAACCGGCTGCAGAGCGGTGACCTGGAAGGCAAGCCCGACGAGGCGTGGACGGAAGCCATCGCGGAAGCCGAGAAGGCGGCGAACGCGTAACCGCTCGCAGGCCGCGAGCCGCGCGTGCGGCCGAACCCGGAGGCAAACCATGTCCGCAACCCGCGCCGCACCGGCACCACCACCCGAGCCGACCTGGCGCAACCGGCTGCACCGCTTCGACATGCGGTACACCCCGTACATCCTGATCTCCCCGTTCTTTCTCCTCTTCATCGCCTTCGGACTCTTCCCGATCATCTTCAACGGCGTGGTGGCGCTGCGGCACTGGCGGCTGGACAACGCCGACCTGACCGGCTGGGCCGGGCTGGAAAACTTCCGGCGGCTGTTCACAGACGACAGCTTCTGGAACGCGCTGTACAACACGTTCGGCATCTTCCTGCTCTCCACCGTGCCGCAGCTGTTCCTGGCCCTGATCGTCGCGTCGCTGCTGAACCGCAAGCTGCGGGCGCAGACCTGGTTCCGGGTCGGCGTCCTGCTGCCGTACATCACCCCGATCACCGCGTCGACGCTGCTGTTCGCGGTCTTCTTCGCCCGCGACTTCGGCATCGCCAACTGGGCGCTCGACGTACTGCACCTGCGCGGCGAGGCGCCGATCGACTGGCGGTCCAGCAAGGCCGCGTCGTGGGTCGCCATCGCTACCATGGTCAACTGGAAGTGGATCGGCTACAACGCGCTGATCTACCTGGCCGCGATGCAGTCGATCCCGCGCGACATCTACGAGGCGGCGGCGGTCGACGGTGCCGGCCAGTGGCGGCAGCTCTGGCGGATCACCGTGCCGATGATCCGGCCGGTGGTGGTCTTCACCGTGATCCTGTCCACCATCGGCGGGCTGCAACTGTTCACCGAGCCGATGCTGTTCGAGCAGAACTCGCAGGCCGCCACCGGTGGGTCAAACGGCCAGTTCCAGACCATCGCCCAGCTGATCTACAAGGTCGGCTGGAAGGACCTCAACCTCGGGTACGCCGCCGCGATGTCCTGGGCACTGTTCCTGATCATCGTGATCATCGCGGCCGTCAACGCGCTGGTCGCCAACCGGCTGGGCGGAGGCCGCAAATGAGCAGCAGAACCGTCGGCCGTGCCCCGGCCAGTACGCCGGGCAGCTTCTGGAACTACCTGTTCCTCAGCCTGGTCATTCTGTTCTCCGCCTTCCCGCTCTACTGGATGGTGGTGATCGCCAGCGGCACCGACGCCGACCTGGCGAAGATCCCTCCGCAGCTGCTGCCCGGCGGGCAACTGCTCACCAACCTCAACGAGGTCTTCACTCTCAAGAACGTCTACTTCGCGCAGTCGCTGGGCAACAGCTTCATCGTCTCGTCGATCGTGACGTTCTCGGTGCTGTTCTTCTGTTCGCTGGCCGGCTTCGCCTTCGCCAAGCTGCGGTTCGCCGGCCGCAACGCGCTGATGGTCGTCGTGGTGCTCACCCTTACCGTGCCCAACCAGCTCGGCGTCGTCGCCCTCTACATCCTGATGGGCGAACTCGGCTGGAACGGCACCCTGGTCGCGGTCATCGTGCCCGGCCTGGTCACCGCGTTCGGCGTGTTCTACATGCGGCAGTTCATCCTCGAAGCGGTGCCCGACGAGCTGATCGAGGCCGGTCGGATCGACGGTGCCACCACGCTGCGGATCTACTGGAGCGTGGTGCTGCCGGCGGTCCGCCCGGCGATGGCGGTGCTCGGCCTGCTCACCTTCGTGGCCACCTGGAACGACTTCCAGTGGCCGCTGATCACCCTCGGCGGCACCTACTACCCGACGTCGATGGTGGCCCTGTCCGACCTGGCCAGCGGCAACTATGTGCTGTACCGGCGGGTGCTCGCCGGTGCGTTCGTGGCGACCATCCCGCTGTTGATCATGCTCTTCATCGGTGGTCGGCAGATCGTCCGGGGAATCATGGAAGGCGCCGTCAAGAACTGACCGGCGAGCACTCGTACCGTGGCCCAGTCCCGATCCAGCACTAGTGAGGTATGGCATGAACTCCGTACGACCGCTCCACGAGGGCTGGACCGTACGACCCGCCGACGGGTCCGACGTGCCCGACGGCGTGGGCGAACACAGCGTCCCCGCGGCCGTACCCGGCTGCGTCCACACCGACCTGCTCGCCGCCGGCCTGATCCCCGACCCTTACCTCGACGACAACGAGACCCGGCTGTCGTGGATCGGCCGGACCGACTGGGTCTACGAGACCACGTTCGACTGGGTCGACCAGGCAGACCCCCGGGTCGACCTGGTCTGCGCCGGCCTCGACACGATCGCCACCGTCACCCTCAACAACGTCGGACTGGGCCGCACTGCCAACATGCACCGCGGCTACCGGTTTGACGCCCGACCGGCCCTGCGCCTCGGGCGCAACACCCTGCGGGTGCGGTTCGACTCCGCGTACCGGCACGCCGAAGCGGTCCGCGACCGGCTCGGCGACCGGCCCAACGCCTACCCGGAACCGTTCAACTTCATCCGCAAGATGGCCTGCAACTTCGGCTGGGACTGGGGCCCCAACCTGGTCACCGCCGGCATCTGGCAGGAGATCGGCCTGCACACCTGGAGCACCGCCCGACTGGCCACCGTTCGTCCGCTGGTCACCGTTACCCACCACCCGACCGGCAGCGCCGAGGCGAAGGTCGAGCTGCACGTCGAGATCGAACGTGACACCGACGAGGACATCACCCTGGTCGCCGCCGTCGCCGGGGCCCGCGCCGAAGCGGTCGTCCCGGCCGGGCAGCGCAGCGCCGTCGTGACCCTCACCGTCGCCGAGCCCGAGCTGTGGTGGCCCCGAGGGTACGGCGATCCCGCCCGCCATGCCCTCGACGTCACCCTGCATCGGGCCGACGGCAGCACACTCGACACCTGGCAGCGACTGATCGGTTTCCGGTCGGTCCGCCTCGACACCACCGCCGACGTCGCCGGCAGCGCGTTCACCCTGGTCGTCAACGAGGTGCCGGTCTTCGTCCGGGGCGTCAACTGGATCCCCGACGACGCGTTCCCCACCCGGGTCGACCGGGCCCGCTACGCCCGCCGGTTCGGCCAGGCCGTCGACGCCGGCGTCAACTTCCTGCGGATCTGGGGCGGCGGACGCTACGAATCGGAGGACTTCTACGACCTAGCCGACGAGCTGGGACTGCTCATCGGGCAGGACTTCCTGTTCGCCTGCGCCGCGTACCCGGAAGAGGAGCCGATCGCCGGCGAGGTCGCCGCGGAGGCCCGGTACCAGGTCGCCCGGCTCACCCCGCACCCCAGCCTGGTGCTGTGGACCGGCAACAACGAGAACATCTGGGGCTGGCACGACTGGGGCTGGCAGGAGATCCTCGACGGACGCACCTGGGGGCTCGGCTACTACCTCGACGTGCTGCCCGGCATCGTCGCCGAACTCGACCCGACCCGCCCGTACTGGCCGGGCAGCCCCTACTCCGGCCGCGACGACCTGCACCCCAACAACCCGGCGCACGGCACCACGCACATCTGGGACGTGTGGAACACCGACGACTACCTGAAGTACCGGCAGTACGTGCCCCGGTTCCTCGCCGAGTTCGGCTACCAGGGGCCACCCGCGTACGCCACCCTGCGCCAGGCGATCAGTGATGACCCGCTCGCCCCCGACTCACCCGGCATGGCCCACCACCAGAAGGCCGTCGACGGTGACCTGAAGCTGCGACGCGGCCTCGACGCGCACCTGCCCGCGCCGCGTGACTTCGACGACTGGCACTACCTGACCCAGGTCAACCAGGCCCGCGCCATCGCCGTCGGGGTGCGGCACTTCCGCTCCCACCGGGGCATCTGCATGGGCACCATCCTGTGGCAGCTCAACGACTGCTGGCCGGTCACCTCATGGGCCGCCGTTGACGGCGACGGCCGCCGCAAACCCCTGTGGTACGCGCTGCGCGACGCCTACGCCGACCGGCTGCTCACCATCGAATCCCGCGACGGTGGGCTCGTCCTGGTGGCGGTCAACGACACCGGCACTGACTGGCACCCGCAGACCGACGTCACCCGGCTCACCCTGGCCGGCGAGCCACTGGCCAAGATCGGCTACCAGCTGGCCGTACCGGCCCATTCGGCGGTCACCGTGCCGATCTACCCCGACCTGGCGGCCACCGGCGACCCACGCCGCGAGCTGCTGCTCGCCGACGCGGCCGGGCACCGGGCCTGGTGGTTCTTTGCCGAGGACAACGAGATCGACTACCCGGTTGCCGGGTACGACGCGACGGCCGCACCGGTCGACGGTGGGCTGCGGGTCACCGTCACCGCCCGGACCGTCCTGCGTGACCTGACCCTCTATCCCGACCGGCTCGACCCGGCCGCCGAAGTGGACCGGGCACTGGTCACCCTGTTGCCCGGCGAGTCGACGGAGTTCGTGGTGCGCACCGGGGTCGAGCTGGATCCGGCGGCGCTGACCAGCCGGCCGGTGCTGCGCTGCGTCAACGACATCGTCAGCGACACCCCGACGGCCGGCGCGTGAGCACCGGCCCGGCAGCGGCCGACCGCGCCCCCGGCACCGTCAGCCCGGTCAACATCCACGCCTGGCGCGACTTCGGCATCCGCGACTCGCTGCGGCCGTTGCTGCCCGGCCGGCCGGCGGTGCTCGCCAGCGACGGGCACTGCATGGCGCTTGGCGAACACTGGCTCGGCGGCTACCCCGGCCGCGCCCTGCTCGGCATGGTGGTCTCCACCGGCGTCGGCGGCGGACTGGTCATCGACGGCCGGGTCCACCCGGGCGGCAGCGGCAACGCCGGCCACATAGGACACATTGTGGTGGACATGACCGGACCGTCCTGCCCCTGCGGCGGGCGCGGCTGTGTCGAGGCGATCGCCAGCGGCCCGGCGATGGTCCGCTGGGCCGTCGACCAGGGCTGGACGCCGGGGGAGCGGCCGGGCGACGCCCGTACCCTCGCCGAGGACGCCCGGGCCGGCGTACCGCTCGCCGTCGCCGCGTTCGGGCGTGGCGCGACCGCGCTGGCCGCCGCGGTGGTCTCCGCCACCGCGCTGGTCGACCTCGACGACGTCGTCATCGGCGGCGGGGTGGCCGCCGCCGGTGACCTGCTCTTCGCTCCGCTGCGTGCGGCCGTAGCGGAGTTGGCCGGGCTCGACTTCGTCCGCCGGGTCCGGATCCACACCAGCAGTCTCGGCAACGACGCGGGGTTGCTCGGTGCCGCCGCACTCGCCCTGGAGGCCGCCGCGCGTCAGTGACCTCCACCGCTCCACGGTCAAGGAGAACCCCGCAATGCGCCCACGCTCCGCTGGCCTGCTGCTGGCACTGGCCGGGCTGCTGCTCACCGCAGCGGCAGCCCCGGCCCAGGCCGCACCGCCGGCCCACCATCCCGGCCATCCCGGCCATCCCGGCCATCCCGGCCATCCTGGTACGCCGACCGCCGAATTCGTCACCCGGCACGGCGACGACCTCACACTCGACGGCCGGAAGTTCCGGTTCGCCGGCAGCAACAACTACTACCTGATGTACAAGTCGCCGACGATGGTCGACGACGTGTTCGCCGACGCGAAATCTGCCGGGTTCACCGTGCTGCGTACCTGGGGATTCCTCGACATCGGCAACGCCGACGGTTCCGACTCGGTCGCCGGCCCGGCCGACGGGGTCTACTTCCAGTACTTCGACGGTAATCGGCCGGCGTACAACGACGGCCCGGACGGCCTGCAACGCCTCGACTACGTCCTCGCCGCCGCCCGCGAAGCCGGCATCAAACTGGTCATCCCGCTGACCAACAACTGGCGTGACTTCGGCGGCATGGACCAGTACGTGCGCTGGCGCGGCGGGCAGTACCACGACGACTTCTACACCGACCCGGTAATCCGCGGCTGGTACAGAGACTGGATCAGCCATGTGCTGAACCGCACCAACACCTTCACCGGGGTGAGATACAAGGACGACCCGACGGTGATGACCTGGGAGCTGGGCAACGAGCCGCGCTGCAAGGGCTCCGGGGTCTACCCGCAGTCACCGGACTGCACCACCGACACGCTCACCGCCTGGGCTGACGAGATGACCCGGCACGTCAAGTCGATCGCTCCCCGGCAGCTGGTCAGCGTCGGCGACGAGGGCTTCTTCTGTGACGATCCGACCAGCGCCGACTGGACCACCAACTGCGGTGAAGGCGTCGACAGCGTCGCGCTGAGCAGGTTGCCCGCCGTCGACGTCGTCTCCTACCACCTCTACCCGGACCACTGGGGCAAGGACGCCGCCTGGGGCACCGAGTGGATCACCCGGCACGCTCACGAGGCGAAGAAGGTCCGCAAGCCGGTGATGCTCGGCGAGTTCGGCATCCACGACAAGTCGACCCGCAACGTCGTCTACCGCGAGTGGACTGACGTGGCGATCGCCGGCGGCACCAGCGGTTTCCTCTACTGGATCCTCTCCGGCGTGCAGGACGACGGCAGCCGCTACCCGGACTACGACGGTTACACCGTCTACTGCCCGAGCCCGGTCTGCACCACGCTGTCCAACGCGGGCGCGGCGGTGCGCGGCGACCGCCGGCCGTGGCCGCCGGTCGCCGACCACGACACCACCACCGTCGAGTTCGGCCAGGTCGCGACGCTGCGGCCGGCGGCCAACGACATCGCCCACCGGGGTACGGTCCGAGCCGCCACCATCGACCTGGACCCGACGGAACACGGCCAGCAGAAGCAGGTCAGTGTCGAGGGCGGGGAGTTCGCGCTCGGCGGCGACGGTGCGGTGACCTTCACCCCGGCGGACGGCTTCGCCGGCCGGGCCACCGCCCGGTACCGGGTGTGGGACCGGGCCAGGCGCGCCTCGAACGTCGCCGACCTGGTGGTCACCGTCAAACCGGACCCGGCCGGGGTGCAGACCCTGTTCTCGTTCGAGACCGGCACCGACGGGTGGGGACCGCCGTCGTGGGAGCCGGGTGTCGGCAGCGTCGCCCAGTCGGACGCGTTCGCCACCGACGGGGTGTACGGGTTGCGAGTCGACTCGGTGACCGGCGGCTGGTTCGGCACGTCGTTCGCCGAACCGGTGGACCTGTCCGGCCGGGTGACCCTCAAGTACGACCTGCGTACCGACCCGTCAGTGGGCACCAACGCGGCGATCGCCGTGCAGACCGGGCCGAGCTACACCTGGTGCCAGTCCACGTTCACCTGGCTGAACCAGGACTGGACCGGCACCGCCGAGATCGACCTGCTGACCGAGATGTCCTGTGACGCCGAGGCGCTGGCCGACGTGCGCGAGATGTACGTCTACGTCAACCCGGGCTCCGTCCACATCGACAACGTCCGGGTCGAGTAGGACGGCGCGGTCACCGGTGCGCGTCGAGCCCCGGCCCCCGTCGGCGTGGGGCCGGGGCTCGACGTCGTCGCCGCTCGTCTGCTGATCCTGCGGCTCAGCGGAGCGTGGGTGCTTCAGCGATGAACGAGCGCCAGGCGGTCGGGCCGAAGGCGAGCGTGGGACCGCCCTGGTCCTTGCTGTCGCGGACCAGGACGCGAGCGGGAAGGTTGTCCGCAACCTCGACACAGTCGCTTCCGTTGCTGTTGCTGCGGCTGGACTTGCGCCACGCCGGCTCGGTCATAGTTCCTTCACCAACTTCAAGATCATGTCTCGCGACTGGTCGCGCGGCAACGCAACACCACTCAGAGCCTGCCAGGCCTGTTCGAGGGTGGCAACCCGCTTCGGATCGGTCACCAGGCGGCCCTCCAACTGGTCGTCGACATAGCCGACGGTGCCGCCGGTCTCGGCCATGCTGGCGAGCATGAACGGGCCGTTTTGCCCGGGATGCAAGCCGGCGGATACCGGGGCCACCTGCACCAGCACCCGCGACCGGGTGCTCATCTCGGCGATGTGCTCCAATCGCTCCCGCATGATCACGGGGTCTCCCCGACGAAGTCCGTCCTCGTCGATGATGAACTGACACACCGGCGGCTCCTCCCGCTCGAACACGGCGGCCTGTCGCGTCATCCTGAGGGCGAGGTACTCGTCGGCCTTAGCGGGAGTTAGCAGGCCGCTGTGCAGGATGGCCCGGGCGTACGCTTCCGTCTGGAGCAGTCCAGGGATGATCTGGCACTCGTACCGCCGAATCGCGGAGGCTTCCTGCTCCAACTCCGGTAGCGCCCGGAACCAGTCCGGTGGGATGCTCTTGCGGGCGTTCTCGGAGAGTTCCTTGATCAGCGGGGCACTGCTGAATACCTGATCGATGTGGTCTGCCGTGTCGGGCATTGGTATCTGTCGACCGGTCTCGAACTTGGCGATCAGCGATGTCGAGACGCTGAGCTGCTGTGCCAACTGCTCCTGTGTCATGCCGCCGTTGAGCGAACGGAGAAACCTGAGCACCTGTGGAATGCCGTTGCTGCTCACTGCTGCTTGTCCTTCCGGCCCGTATCGGGGCAGCTTCCTACCAGGAATCAACTGCCTTGCGTGCCGGTATCTCTCGCGTCGTGTCCAATCAGTCCGGGGTGGATTTATGATCTTGGCGCCATGGCCACCCGAAACAGATTCACGTAATGGATGAAGTTGATCCCGGGAACCGAAAGTGCTTCCGGACGTGATGCCGCAGGTGCATCTTGATGCATCTCTGGCATCAAGCTCGACCGGTACCTCCGAACCGGTGGGGTGACGTTGTGTTCGCCGGGAGGTGCCCGCCATAATCGGCGGGATGCGGCGATCCCAGCTCACCAACCGGCAGCCGACGACACAACGGCTCTAGGGTGCTCGGCCGCCGACCCGCGTACCGCGATCGCTGACGCGGTAACGGGCCGGCCGGCCGGTTCACGGTGCCGAGGGATCTCGCCGGTGTCCGCTAAGAGGCTGGTCTGTCAGCCTTGTAGGTGAGGAAGTAGCCCTTCGGCCAGCTGTGGAAGCTGTTGGGCTCGGTCGCCGGACCGCTGCAGTCGGAGGTCCGGTATCCGGGGACGGAGCGGAAACCGCCGCTCCAGGCGAGCAGCCAGGTCGCGTCGGCCGGTACCTGGCGGCAGACATCGTCCGGTGCGGACTGCCTGCCGACTACCTCCGTCGGGTAGCTCGAGTAGAGGACCAGACCCTTGTCGGGGCTCTGGACCGGCTCGCCAGCGGCCGCGGGCGACGCCGGTAGCGTCGCGGTCAGCGTGGTCACCAGGGCGGCGGCGAGACCTGCGGCGACTCGGTGGACGGATCTATGCATCGGTGTCCTCTCGGGACGGTTGGCAGAAGGGGCCGAGGGTCGCTTCGGCCCGCGATCGAAGTGGTATGCGTCGATGTAACGATCGATGCAGAAAGTTGCCGAGTCAACAAAGCTGGCCCCGAATCTAGGTGACCCCCTCACCGGTGGACTGCGCCGATGGCCGGCGACCCGCGCGGTCCTGCCGGTGTCTGTCGCCGCGACGCCGACTGAGAAAAAGTTGTTGGTCATCGGCCGGCCGTTGCCTCTCACCTGTGTCCGGCGGCGTCGCCGGATGTACCGCGACCCGGGCAGAACCCGATTGACCCAGGTGGGGCGTCGACCCACCTGGCACGGAGAGGCTGGAGGACCAGATGATCTACACGACCAAGTTCGGGGTGCTGGCGCGGCGGTCGACCTGGCGGTGGGGCACCGTCACGTTCGTCGCCGCCGCCGTCCTGGGCGTGCTGCTCGCGGTGGCGTTGGCGGCCTGCGGCCCGTCCGGCTCGGGGCGGGCCGACGCGGCCTCGGACGGTGGCCAGGTGTCCGGGGCAGCCGGACTCGGTGGCGCGCCGACCGGCGTCGGCGGCAGCGGGTCGGCCGGCACCGGCGAGCCGCAGACCGACGGCGCCGACCCCGGCGATGGCAGCGATCCGGGTGACGGCGGCGGCACCGACGGCGACGCCGACCACCCCGACGGTGGGGATTCCGGCGACGGCGGTGACGGCGGGGAACCGGAACCGCCCGTGCAGCCGGCCGCCGAGGACTGTGTGACGTACGACCCGGCGAATCTGACGATCGAGCAGAGCGGCGACGCGTGGCGGATGCGCGACGGCGGCCACGCCATCAAACTCTTCGCTACCAAGACCGACGCCGAGGACGGCGTCAAAGTGGCCCGCAACTGGACCCGGCTCTGCTTCATCGGCCGGGACAACGACCGCGCCGACCGGCACCGCTACATCATCACCTACTTCCAGGGCCCGTCCGGGCTGCCGTTCGGACCCGCTCCGCACTTCGACTGCATCACGTACGACCCGGCGGAGCTGGCGGTGCACGGACCCGACGGCGACGGCTGGGGGCTGCGGGCCGCAGCCACCCCGCTGCTCTTCCTGGCCAGCGCGGCCGACGCCGAACGGGCCCGGCTGGTCGCGGCCGGCAACACCCGGCTCTGCCTCATCGGCCACGGCAACGGGCAGCCCGACCCGTCGCGCTACCAACTGGAGTATTGGCGACAGTGACGATCCGTCCTCGACCACGCCGCCTAGCATTGCCCGCGTGGACGATCGTGCCATCGTGGCCGCGCTGGTCGCCGGTGACCCGCGCGGCCTCGACCGTGCCTACCGCGCGTACGCCGACCGGCTGTTCACGTACTGCCGGTTCATGCTGCGCGACGCGGACGGGGCGGCCGACGCCGTCCACGACACGTTCGTCCTGGCCGGTCAGCGGGCGGCGCAGCTACGCGACCCGGAGCGGCTGCGCCCGTGGCTGTACGCCATCGCCCGCAACGAGTGCCTGCGGGTCATCCGTGGCCAGCGGCGGCAGCTGCCGTTGGATGACGTAGGCGAGCTGCCCGCCACGCCGGTCGACCCGGTCACCGGGCTCGGTGCCGAACAGTTGCGGGAGCTGGTCCGGTCGACGGCGGCCGGGCTGAACCCCGGTGACCGGCAGGTGATCGAGCTCGCCATCCGGCACGACCTGTCCGCGGCCGACGTCGGTGCCGTGCTGGGGGTCTCCGACAGCCACGCGCACGCCCGGCTGTCCCGGGCCCGGACCCAACTCGAACGGGCCATCGGCGCGTTGCTGGTGGCCCGCACCGGCGCCGACGACTGCCCGACCCTCGGTGAGCTGCTACGCGGTTGGGACGGCACCCTCACCGTGTTGCTGCGCAAGCGGGTCAGCCGGCACATCGAGAACTGCCCGACCTGCGACGACCGGCGCCGCCGGCAGGTCAGCCCGGCCGCGTTGTTCTCCGCGTACGCGACGCTGCCGATGCTCGCCGTCCCGGCGGAGCTCTGGCCCCGGCTGCAGCTGACCAGCGCCGACGCCGGGCAGGCGGCGGCCCGGGCGCGGATCGAGCAGCGGGCCGGCCGGTTCGACCCGGCCACCGGCTTCCCCCGCCGGGGCGAGCCGCGTCGAGGTCGGCTGCTGGCCGGCCTGGCGGCGGCCGCCGTGCTGGCCCTGCTGATCGGCGGTGCCGTGGTGGTGCCCCGGCTGGGTGCGGTCGACGACACCGCCCGGTCGGCGCCGGCCGGGTCGCCAGGTCTGGCCGCGCCACCGACCACGCCGTCGGCCAGCAGCGCGCCGACGGCCACCCCGAGCGAACCGGCACCGCCGACGCCGACCCCGACCGGGCCGGCCGGTGGCGCTCCCGAGCCGAGCGGTCCTGCCGACCCGGTGCCGCCGTTGACGGTCCAGGCCGAGGCACGGGTCTCCTGCACCGGATCCAGCCGCTACCAGCTGACCGTCGTCGCCACCGTCACCGGTGGCACCGTCGAGTCGGCGGTGCTCACCTGGACCAGCGGCGCGGCCGGTTCGACGCAACCGCCGACCACGGCTCCCACGCAAGGGTCGGGAACCGACCCGCAGTCGACTTCCGGCCCCGGTGCCGGCGGTCCGGGCGGCATCGCCGCGCCGGGCGCGGTGCCGGCGCAAGGCGGCGAGGTGGCGATGACGGTCTCCGGGGACACCGCCACCGGGCAGGTCTGGCGGATGTCCGTGGCGTCGGTCAGCTGGCAGGTCGCCGTCGTCGCAGTCGACGGGCGGCGGGCCGGTGCCGGCCCGTACCCGGCTGCCAACCCGTGCCCGGTGCCGCGCTGACCAGTGGGGAGGCGCTGCGCTGGACCGGCGAGAGGCACCGCCTTGACCAGGGAAGACCGGCGTCGATGTGCCCGGCGGGCAAGGGTCTGTGATCGACGTCCTGCCCGGTCGACGTCACCTCGGCCGAGACGGCAGGATGTCCGGCATGCAACGTGACACCGTCGGCGGCGACCGCTTCGACGACCAGGTTCGGATCTACCACCGGGCCGGCGCTCAGGCGGACGTCCCGGCGGTCCTCGCGCTGCTCGACGACGCGGTCCGCTGGCTGGCCGAACACGGCCGTACCGGTCAGTGGGGGACCGAACCGCAGTCGACCGACCCACGTCGGATCGCGACGGTCACCGGGTGGGCGAAGGAGAGCGGCCTGGTGCTGGCCTGTGTGCCGGTCGGCGACGGTGGTGAGCGGGTCGTCGGGGCGCTCGCCGTCGGCACGGCCCGGTCCTACGCGCCGCCGGTCAACGAACCCGAACTGTACGTGAACCTGCTGGTCACCGACCGGTCATGGGCGGGTAGGGGGGTCGGCCAGGCGCTACTGGACCGGGCTCGGACGCTCGCCGTCGAACGCGGCGCGACCCTGCTGCGGGTCGACTGCTACGCCGGTGGTGACCGGGCGTTGGTCCGCTACTACGAGCGGGCCGGGTTCACCGCCGCGGAGCCGTTCACCATCGACCAGCCGGACGGCCCGTGGCCAGGCCAGATCCTCAGCCAGCGGATCCGTTGACCGACCGGCCGGTCCCGGTGGTCGGCTGGCCGGAGCCGGCACGCCAGCCGGCCGGGTCGACCCCGCCCGGCACCGCTGTCGCCGGCTGGTACGGCCCCCGGGTCAGCACCAGGGTGCCGAGATCGAGATGGCTGACCGCGCCGGCCGCGTCCCGGCACACCCGCAGCGTCTCGTCGGCGTAGAAGCCCTTGAAGCCCAACCATCGGTCATCAGCCGTACGTCGGAATTGGGTGCCCCGGTTGGCCACGCCGATCGGGGTGAGCTGCAGGGTGCCGTCGCCGAGCAGCCGGAGCGCCACCGGGCGCGCACCCCAGTACCACGGTCCGGTCAGGTCGACCAGCGTCAGGTCGACATCGGTGGCCGGCCGCCACGGAGGCGGGATCACCGGCTCCCGGTCAGCGACGATCTTGAGGAGGTCGGCGGCGATCTCGCCGATCTGCGGTCCCGTCGTGACATTGGCCAGCACCACAGCGGCGACGTCCTGGTCGGGGCAGGTCCACAGCGCGGCGAGGAAACCGGGTACCGAGCCGGTGTGCCCGGCCAGCTCCAGACCTTCGTGGCGGAGCAGTTGCAGGCCGAGGCCGTACCCGCAGTCCGGGTCCGCATTCTCCGGCGGCGCCGAGCAGCGCGTACCCGGGATTCGAGTAGCGGTAGCGGTGCCCGGCCGGCCGTCGGTCGGACGCCGGCCCGAGCACGTCGGACAGTTCGGGGCGCAGCTCGCCGGGGGTGCGCTCCCACCACGGGCCGGGCGGCTCGGCAGGTAGCCCGCCGGTGTGTGCCAGCAACTGCTCCACGGTCGCCGCGACCCCGCAGCCGGGCAGGTGCCGCTGGATCGGATCGGTCAGCTCCAGCCGGCCCGCCTCCCGCAGCAGCAGCACCTGCACTGCGGTGAAGGTCTTGCTGATCGACCCGATCCGGTAGCTGGTCGCCGCGTCCGGTGTGCCGTGGTCGACCTCACCTCGGCCGGCGGCCCAGGCCAGCCCGTCGGCGCGGACCACCGCCGCCACCATCGACGGTGCCCGCCCGTCGACCTGGCCGACGGCGAGTCGGTGCAGCAGCGCCCGCCGGGTCGTCGGCAGGAGGCCGGCGACGGTGTGGTCCGGCGTCGACCCGGGTCGTTCCTCCGTCGTCATGACCGCCATTGTGTCGGGTGCGGCCGGCGGCGGTGCCGTTGACCGCCCGCCGCTGCGGCACCATTGACCAATGCCAGGTTCGTGGCATGGTTAGCCGATGGATACCGCAGATCCTCAGCAGGCAGGCGTTCCGCCGCGTCCGTGGCTGGCCCGCCCGGTGGCGGTGCTCGGCGGTGTGGTCGCCGGGCAACTGTTGCTGGCCCGCAGCGATCAGGCCGCGGTGATCCTGACCAGTCTGCTGGCGTACCCGACAGGTTTCGAGTTCGACATCAGCGCGATCCTGCGGGCCCCGGAACCGGCCACCGCCGCCGGTCCGGCGCGGGAGCCGGCTGCCGCTGCGTCGGGGGCGCCGCGGCCGCGTACCCCGGTCGACGGGGTCGGCGGCTTGCAGGTGATGGTCCGGTTCGCTGACGGGACGGCGTTGAGCAGCCTGCACCGGAGCACGGTGCCGGCCGACCGTGAACCCGCCGGCCCGCTGCTGTCGCCCGTGGCGGCCAGCACCGACCAGCAGCGGCACGACGCCCGCTTCTGGGTGTGGCCGCTGCCGCCGGACGGTCCGGTGACGGTGGGATGCGCCTGGCCGGCGCGGGACATCCCGCACAGCCGGGTGGAGATCTCTGGTGAGTTGATCCGGCAGGCGGCGGCCGGTGCCGTCGAGCTGTGGCCGGCAGCAGCGCCGACCAATCGAGTGGCGCCGACCGACTGACCGGGCGGCGTCGACCGACCGGCTCACTGACCGGTGGCCTCAGCTGAAGGTGGCCCGGGCCAGCTCACCGGGCTGCGGGCCGGCCTCGGCGACCAGCCGCCCGTCCGGTGCCCAGATCCGGGACCGGCCGGCCGTTTCGGTGTACCCGCCGCCGGTGCCGCCGGCGAAGCTGGCGATCGCCACCCGGACCCGGTGCGCGGCGGTGACCCGGGCAGCCCGTTGCTGCTGGACGACCGATTCGTGGGGCGCGTCGACCGCACCGGCCAGGTAGGCGTCGATGCCGAGCGCGGCGGTCACGGCGGCGTGCTCGGGCACCCCGGTGTCCTTGCAGACGGCCAGGCCGAGCCGCCAGCCGGCGACCTCGACCACCGCGGGGGCCGGCCCGGGCGTGAAGTGCGCCGGCTCCGCACCGCCCAGGAACATCTTCCGGTACGCCACCCGCGCACCGCCGCCGTCGACCGCGAGTACGCCGATGTGCCGGTGTCCCTTGTCGCCGGTGACCGGCGCGCCGACCAGCGCGAGGCTGCCGGTTTCGCGGCAGGCGTCGACGATCGGGGCGAGCCGGGCATCGTCGGGGTCGACCGGTGCCGCGTCGAGTTCGTAGCCGGTCAGCGACATCTCCGGGAACAGCACCACCTGGCCGGCGGCTGGCTGTGCGTCACCGTCCCGCATCGCGCCGGCGGTCCGGACCGCGTCGGCGTGGGCGAGCGCGTTGGCCGCCACGTCATGCCCGACGGTCGGCGGCTGGGCCACGGTGAGGGTGAGGGGACCGCGCATGCCTGATGCTAGCTCCGAGGCCGGCCTGACACGGGCCGTCGCTGCCAGGGCCGGGTCAGTCCGGCAGCAGTGGGGCGGCGGGGCCGAGGTCGCGGCCGAGCAGCACCGCCCGGTTGACCGCGCTGGACCCGAACCGGTCCCGGACCGCGTCGAGCGCGGCGTCCAGGCTCTCCTGCCTGCCGGCCGGCCCGTCGACCGGCCGCGTGCCCGACCGGTCGACCGGCCGGCCGACGGAGCGCCGCGCCGGTGCCTCCGGCGGCGCGTCGGCCGGTCCGAGGGGCAACGCCAGCTGGGTGGCCTGCCCGTCGTCGAGGTTGCCGACCGAGACGCCGACCAGGGTCAGCCCGCGTTCGCGGATCATCGGTCCGGCGGCGGCCAGCAGGTCGCGGGCGGTGTCCAGGATGGTCGACGTCTGGTTGGTGGCCCGGGGCAGGGTGTGGGCGCGGGTGGCCCGGGTGAAGTCGCCGAACCGCAGCCGCAGGGTGACCGTGCGTCCGGTGCGCCCGGCGGCCCGCATCCGCCGGCCGACCCGGTCGACCAGCCCGGCGAGGATCGCGTCCACGTCGGCCGGGTCCCGGCTGGCCCGGCCGAGCGCCTGCTGGGAGCCGATCGAGCCGCGTCGGCCGCCGGTCTGGACCCGGCGCGGGTCCTGGTTGTGGGCGAGGGCGTACAGGTGCCGGCCGGCGGCGGCACCGACGATGCTGACCAGCGCCGCCTCCCCGAGGCCGGCCACCCGGCCGACCGTGGTGATGCCGCGTTCGCGCAGCTTGCCGACGGTGACCGGGCCGACGCCCCAGAGTCGTTCGACCGGCAGTGGGTGCAGGAACGCCAACTCGTCGTCGGGTGGCACCACCAGCAGCCCGTCCGGTTTGGCGACGCCGCTGGCCACCTTGGCCAGGAACTTGGTCCGGGCCACTCCGACGGTGATCGGCAGCCCGACCTGGTCGCGGACCGCGACCCGCAGCCGGGCGGCGATGTCGGCCGGCGCTCCGACGAGCCGGCGCAGCCCGCCGACATCGAGGAACGCCTCGTCGATGGAGAGCGGCTCGACCAGCGGCGTGGTCTGCCGGAACACCTCGAACACCGCCCGGCTGGCCGCCGTGTAGGCCGCCATCCGGGGCGGCACCACCACCGCCTCCGGGCAGATCAGCCGGGCCCGCCGGGCGGGCATCGCGGTGCGTACGCCGCGGGCCTTGGCCTGGTAGCTGGCGGCCAGCACCACGCCGGCGCCGACGATCACCGGCCGGTCGCGCAGCCGGGGGTCGTCGCGTTGCTCGACCGAGGCGTAGAACGCGTCCAGGTCGGCGTGCAGGATGCTGGCCTCACCCGCCACCGCGCCATCATCGCACAGATGTTCGACGAACGGGGGTGAGCTGCGCAGACGTCGCCTACCCGGCGGCGGGTCGCTGCGGGTGGCGGCGGGTCACTCCGGGACGAGGCGGTACGCGCCGTCGCTGGCCGAGGTGGCCATCGAGGCGTACGCCCGCAGCGCCGCCGACACCGGCCGCTGCCGGTCGACCGGGGTGTACGGGCGGTCCCGCTTCTCCTGGGCGATCCGCCGGGCCTGCAGCACCTCGTCGGGCACGTTCAGCTCCAGCTTGCGGGCCGGGATGTCGATGACGATCTCGTCGCCCGGCTCGACCAGGGCGATCAGCCCACCGGAGGCGGCCTCGGGGGAGGCGTGCCCGATGGACAGCCCCGAGGTGCCGCCGGAGAACCGGCCGTCGGTGATTAGCGCGCAGGCCCGGCCGAGGCCGCGCCCCTTCAGGAACGAGGTCGGGTAGAGCATCTCCTGCATGCCCGGCCCACCCTTGGGGCCTTCGTAGCGGACCACCACCACGTCACCGGCGACCACCTCGCCGGCCAGGATCGCCGAGACGGTGTCCTCCTGCGACTCGTACACCTTGGCCGGGCCGCGGAAGATCAGGCAGTCGTCGGGCACCCCGGCGGTCTTGACCACCGCGCCCTGCGGGGCCAGGTTGCCGTGCAGGATCGCCAGGCCGCCGTCGGCGGAGTACGCGTGGGCCACGTCGCGGATGCAGCCCTGCGCCGCGTCCGTGTCCAGACTGGACCAGCGGTTGGTGGTGGAGAACGGCTCGGTGGTGCGCACCCCGCCGGGGGCGGCGTGGAACAGCTCGACCGCCTCGTCGGTGGCGCTACCGCCCCGGATGTCCCAGTCGGCCAGCCAACGGCTCAGCGACGGCGAGTGCACCGCGTGCACGTCGCGGCGCAGCGCGCCGGCCCGGTCCAGCTCGCCGAGGATCGCCGGGATGCCGCCGGCCCGGTGCACGTCCTCCATGTGGTACTTCGGGGTGTTCGGGGCGACCTTCGCCAGGCAGGGCACCCGGCGGGAGATGTCGTCGATGTCGGCGACGCCGAAGTCCAGCTCGGCCTCGCGGGCGGCGGCCAGCAGGTGCAGCACCGTGTTGGTGGAGCCGCCCATCGCCACGTCCAGGGCGACCGCGTTCTCGAACGCGGCCCGGCTGGCGACGGCGCGGGGCAGCACCGAGGCGTCGTCGCCGTCGTACCACCGCTTGGCGATCTCCACGACGGTCCGGCCGGCCTCGACGAACAGGTCCTTGCGGGCGGCGTGGGTGGCCAGCACCGAGCCGTTGCCCGGCAGCGCCAGCCCGACGGCCTCGGTAAGACAGTTCATCGAGTTGGCGGTGAACATGCCCGAGCAGGAGCCGCAGGTCGGGCAGGCGGACCGCTCGATGGTGTCGAGCTGAGCGTCGGTGACGGCGTCGTTCGACGCGGCGATCATCGCGTCGATCAGGTCGAGCTTGGCGTGCACGACGCCCTCGACGGCGACGGTCTTGCCGGCCTCCATCGGGCCGCCGGAGACGAACACGGTCGGGATGTTCAGCCGCAGCGCGGCGAGCAGCATCCCCGGGGTGATCTTGTCGCAGTTCGAGATGCAGACCAGCGCGTCGGCGCAGTGCGCGTTGACCATGTACTCGACGGCGTCGGCGATCAGCTCCCGGCTGGGCAGCGAGTAGAGCATGCCGCCGTGGCCCATGGCGATGCCGTCGTCGACGGCGATGGTGTTGAACTCGCGCCCCACCCCGCCGGCGTCGGCGACCGCGTCGGCGACCAGCCCGCCGAGGTCCTTCAAATGTACGTGGCCGGGCACGAACTGGGTGAAGCTGTTGGCGATGGCCACGATCGGCTTGCCGAAGTCGTCGTCGGTCATTCCGGTGGCCCGCCACAGGGCCCGGGCGCCGGCCATCGTCCGACCGTGGGTGGAGGTCCTCGACCGCAGCTCAGGCATTCGACAAGTGTTACACCACGGTTGCCGCGCCGGCGGCCCCAGCCGTGGCGCGTTTCACGTGTCGGGATGTTTCTGCGGGCAAACCCGCACCCCGGCACCACTATCCAGCGCCGATCCGGCAGAGTTGTGCCGTGCACCTCCCCTCGGGCATGCAGGAGCTCGCGCTGGCGAGTGGGTTGGCTGCTGCGCTGGGCGCTGGCTCATTGTTCGTCGTGGCCCGCCGCCGGGACGGATCATCCGACCGGGCCCATCGACTGCTCGCGGTCGGCGCTGGGCTGACCACCTTCAGTGTGCTCACCGGGCTGGCCGGCGCCGTCGCGATGGCCGCCGAGTGGGACCGGCAACAGTCGCAGCGGAGCCTGCTCGCCACGGTCGTCGCGGTCGGCTGTGCGTTCGGCGGACTGCTGCTGATCTGGGGCCTGCTGCGGCTGCCGGGCCCCGCCGGGCGCTCCGCGCCGACCGCGCGTCACCTGCTCGACTGCCTGGCGGTCGGTGCGGCGCTGTGGTTCACCGGCTGGGTGCTGGTCGCCCCACCGACCCGGCTGCTGGGCGCGGCCACCCCGACCGCCTGCCCGGCGGTCGCGCTGGCCACCGCGACCGTCGTCGCGATCATCGGGGTGGCGGTGATGACCGCGCTGCACAGCGGCCGGCATCCGGCCGGTTCGCTGCTCGGCGGCGCGGGCGCCGTGCTGATCGGGCTCAGCGGCCTCGCTGCGGCGGCGGGCATCTGCCAGTACGGTGTGGGGCTCGTCCTGGCCGGTGCCGTCGGGTTGCCGGTCGGGCTGGTGCTGGTCTGGCTCGGTGGGGGACGGCCGGGGTGCGGCGGCAGCGCGTCGGCCGGCCTGGTGCCGCGCGGGGCCGGTTACGTGTTCCTCCCGATGGTGGTGATGGCCGCTGCCGGGTTCTACCACGTGGCCAGCGGCGGCGAGTTCACCACCGTCGCGGTGGCGGTCGGCAGCCTGGAGGGCTTCATCCTGGTCGGCCGGCAGTATCTGGCCCTGCTCGACGTGCGTCGGTACGCCGCCCGGCTGGCGTCCAGCGAGGCCCATTTCCGCAACCTGGCGCACACCGACCCGTTGACCGGGCTGGCCAACCGGCGGGCGCTGCTGCGTGAGCTCTACGACTGTGTCACCGGTCAACGTCCCGGCGGGCTGCTCACCCTGGACCTGGACGGTTTCAAGACCGTCAACGACATGCGGGGCCATGACGTCGGCGATGCGGTGCTGATCGAGGTGGGCCGGCGGCTGGCCGCCGAGCTGGCCGGGGCGGGCTTGGCCGCCCGACTGGGCGGTGACGAGTTCGCCGTACTGCTGTCGTCGTCCGACCCGGAGCAGGCGCACCGCGTCGCGGTTCGGATCCTGCGCGCCCTCGACGAGCCGTACCCGCATGACAAGGGGCCGATCTACGTGTCGGCGAGTATCGGGATGGCCTGCTGTTCGACCGCGCAGGACGTACCGACGCTGTTGCGCAACGCGGACCTGGCGCTGCGCTCGGCGAAGCAGCGGGGCAAGAACCGGGTGGAGCGCTACGACGTCTCCTACGACCAGGCCCAGCGTCGCCGGGTCCGGCTGGAGCACGAGATGCGTGGCGCTATCGACCGCGGCGAGCTGCGGCTGGCCTTCCAGCCGGTGGTGGCGGTGCCGTCGGTACGGCCGGTCGGGGCCGAGGCGTTGATCCGGTGGCACCATCCGGAGCTGGGCAAGGTGCCACCGGACGAGTTCATCCCGTTGGCCGAGGAGTGCGGGATGATCAGCCGGCTGGGTGCCTGGGTGCTCGACGAGGCGTGCCGGCAGCTGTCCCGCTGGCTGGCCGAGGGGCACGACGTCTGGGTGTCGGTCAACGTGTCACCGCACGAGCTGCACGCCCCGGAGTACGTGCTGCAGGTCGACGAGGCGTTGCGACGGCACCGGGTGCCGTCGCAACGCCTCGTGCTGGAGGTCACCGAACATGCTGTCGCCCGGGATCTCGCGGAGCTGATCCGCCGGCTGAAGGCGCTGCGCGCCACCGGGGTACGGATCGCCCTGGACGATTTCGGTGCCGGCTATTCGTCGCTCGGCCAGCTGCGGAACCTGCCGATCGACATTCTCAAGATCGACCACAGTCTGGTGGCCGAGCAGGGTCCGGTCGCGCCGCCGCTGCCGAATCGGCGGGCGTTCGCGCCGATGGTCGACGTGGTGATGCGGCTCGGGCACCAGCTGGGTCTGGAGGTCATCGCCGAGGGCGTGACCAACCAGGCGGAGCTTGCCGTCGTGGTGGAGGCGGGCTGCCGGTTCGGGCAGGGCGCGCTGTTCGGGTGGGGGGTGCCGGCCGAGCATCTGGAGGCGATGCTGTCGGCGGCGACGTCGTCCGGTAACCGGCATGGAATCGGCGGTCGCCGCCGCTCCAGCGAAGATCAGCAGGCCAGCGCCGGTGCGGCGCCGCTACCCGCCCAGGATGTGAGATCAGTTGACTCATCGCGTGAGATGCGTCAGGCTTAGCCCCATGTCGCTGACTCTGTCGTCTCGAGTACTTACCTGAGCGCACTCTCCGATCGAGAGTGCGCTGGCCCCGTGCATCTGCACGAGGGCCGTTTTTATTGCCAAATCCCTGCCGGTTCCGGCCGATCGGTCCCATCTGCCGGATACGCCGCCGAGACCCATGTCACGAGACCACTGAGCTGAAGGCCTGAATCGTCATGACGAGACCCACGCCCGAGACCCTCGCCCACCGCGCGCACTCGGCAGCGGCGGCCGCGCCGACCCCGGCCACCCTCGCCAACGCCGTGACCCCGCCGCCGGCCCCGCCGGTGCCGGTCTCCGGCGCGGGTTGCCTGGTCCGGTCCCTGGAAGCACTCGGCGTCGACGTGGTATTCGGCATCCCCGGCGGGGCGATCCTGCCGGCCTACGACCCGCTGTACGACTCGACGGTGCGGCACATCCTGGTCCGCCACGAGCAGGGCGCCGGGCACGCCGCGACCGGCTACGCCCAGGCCACCGGTCGGGTCGGGGTGTGCATGGCGACCTCCGGTCCGGGCGCCACCAACCTGGTCACGCCGATCGCCGACGCGTACATGGACTCGGTGCCGATCGTGGCCATCACCGGTCAGGTGGCCCGCCCGTCGATCGGCACCGACGCCTTTCAGGAAGCCGACATCCAGGGCATCACCCTGCCGATCACCAAGCACAACTACCTGGTGCAGTCGGGCGAGGAGATCCCCCGGGTGCTCGCCGAGGCGTTCCACCTGGCGGCCACCGGCCGGCCCGGCCCGGTGCTGGTCGACATCCCCAAGGACGTGCTGCAGGCGCAGACCACCTTCGCCTGGCCGCCGACGCTGGACCTGCCCGGCTACCGGCCCACCCTGCACCCGCACGGCAAGCAGATCCGCGAGGCGGCCCGGCTGATGGCCGGCGCCCGCCGCCCGGTGCTCTACGTCGGCGGCGGCGTGCTCAAGGCGCAGGCCACCGAAGGGCTGCGCCGGCTCGCCGAACTGACCGGCATCCCGGTGGTCACCACGCTGATGGCCCGGGGCGCGTTCCCCGACTCGCACCCGCAGCACCTGGGCATGCCCGGCATGCACGGCACCGTCGCGGCGGTGTACGCGCTGCAGAAGGCGGACCTGATCGTCGCCCTCGGCGCCCGGTTCGACGACCGGGTGACCGGCAAGCTGGATTCCTTCGCCCCGGGCGCCGCCGTGGTCCACGCCGACATCGACCCGGCCGAGATCGGCAAGAACCGTACCGCCGACGTGCCAATCGTCGGCGACGCGCGGCACGTCATCGACGAGCTGATCGAGGCGTACCCGGCGGCGGAGCGGGCCGTCCCCCCCGCCGGCCGCCCGGCGGCGCGGTCCGCCGGCCCGGCCGGCGACCGCACCGACTGGTGGGCGCAGCTGGACGACCTGCGGGCGCGCTACCCGCTGGGCTACGACGAGCCGGACGACGGCACGCTGTCCCCGCAGTACGTGATCGAGCGGCTCGGCAAGCTGGCTGGACCGGACGCCGTCTATGTTGCCGGCGTCGGCCAGCACCAGATGTGGGCCTCCCAGTTCATCTCCTACGAGAAGCCGAACACCTGGCTCAACTCCGGCGGCCTGGGCACCATGGGGTACGCGGTCCCGGCCGCGATGGGCGCCAAGGTCGGCCGGCCGGAGACCGTGGTCTGGGCGGTCGACGGCGACGGCTGCTTCCAGATGACCAACCAGGAGCTGGCCACCTGTGCTCTGGAGGGCATCCCGGTCAAGGTGGCGCTGATCAACAACGGCAACCTGGGCATGGTCCGGCAGTGGCAGACGCTGTTCTACGGCGAGCGCTACTCCAACACCGACCTGGGCACCCACAAGCACCGCATCCCGGATTTCGTCAAGCTGGCCGAGGCGCTCGGCTGTGTCGGGCTGCGCTGTGAGAACGCCGCGGACGTGGACAAGACCATTGCCGCCGCAATGGAGATCAACGACGTTCCGGTCGTGATCGACTTCGTGGTCGGCAAGGACGCCATGGTCTGGCCGATGGTCGCCGCCGGTACCAGCAACGATGAGATCATGTTCGCCCGGGACGTCCGGCCCACCTTCGACGAGGACGACCTGTGACGAGGGCGGCCTGTCACGACCCGGCCAATCCGATGATGACGAGGAAGAAATGACCAAGCACACGCTCTCCGTGCTGGTGGAGAACAAGCCCGGGGTGCTGGCCCGGGTGTCCGGCCTGTTCTCCCGGCGCGGGTTCAACATCGACTCACTGGCGGTCGGCGAGACGGAGAACCCTGAGGTCTCCCGGGTCACCATCGTCGTCGACGCCGACTCGTCGCCGCTGGAGCAGGTGACCAAGCAGCTGAACAAGCTGGTCAACGTACTGAAGATCGTGGAACTCGACCCGGCGGTGTCGGTCGCCCGCCAGTTGCTGCTGGTCAAGGTCCGCGCGGACCGCGCGATGCGGTCGCAGGTGCTGGAGACGGTGAACCTGTTCCGTGCCCGGGTGGTGGACGTCGCACCGGACACCCTCACCGTCGAGGCCACCGGCACGTCCGACAAGCTGGACGCGTTGCTGCGCGATCTCGAACCGTTCGGCATCAAGGAGATGGTGCAGTCCGGTCTGGTCGCGATCGGGCGCGGCTCCCGGTCGATCACCACCGGGCCGGCCCTGCGCGCCGCCTGACCCGCTGGCCGGCGGCATCGGCTGCCGGCCTGATGACCTGCGGCAGGCAGCTGCCGCCCGAGGAGAAGCCGGCCACCGTGGCCGGGCACACGAGAGGGAAGTCATGACCGCTGAGGTGTTCTACGACGACGACGCCGACCTGGCCGTCATCCAGGGGCGCAAGGTCGCCGTGCTGGGGTACGGCAGCCAGGGCCACGCCCACGCGTTGTCGCTGCGCGACTCGGGTGTCGACGTCGTGATCGGCCTGCCGGAGGGTTCCAAGAGCCGGGCCAAGGCACAGGAGCAGGGGCTGCGGGTGCTCGGTCCGGCCGAGGCGTCGGCGTGGGCCGACGTGATCATGGTGCTGGCCCCGGACACCGCGCAGCGCTCGCTCTACGCCGAGGCGATCGCGCCGAACCTGACCGCCGGCAAGGCGCTCTTCTTCGGCCACGGGCTGAACATCCGGTACGGGTTCATCACCCCGCCGGCCGACGTGGACGTGGCGATGGTGGCGCCGAAGGGCCCCGGGCACCTGGTCCGTCGGCAGTACGTCGACGGCAAGGGCGTGCCCTGCCTGGTCGCGGTCGAGCAGGACGCCAGCGGTGGTGGCTTCGGCCTCGCCCTGGCGTACGCCAAGGCGATCGGCGGCACCCGGGCCGGCGTGATCAAGACCACCTTCAAGGAGGAGACCGAGACCGACCTGTTCGGTGAGCAGGCGGTGCTCTGCGGTGGCGCGTCGGCGCTGGTGCAGACCGGGTTCGAGGTGCTGACCGAAGCCGGCTACGCGCCGGAGATCGCCTACTTCGAGTGCCTGCACGAGCTCAAGCTGATCGTGGACCTGATGTACGAGGGTGGCATCGCCCGGATGCGCTACAGCGTGTCGGACACCGCCGAGTACGGCGACTACTCCCGTGGCCCACGGGTGGTCGACGCCCGGGTCAAGGAGGAGATGCGCAAGATCCTCGCCGAGGTGCAGTCCGGGGAGTTCGCCCGGGAGTGGATCGCCGAGGATGACGCGGGCCGGCCGAACTTCGCCAAGTGGCGGGCCGAGGGCGCCGCGCACCCGATCGAGGAGACCGGGCGGAAGCTGCGCGGCATGATGAGCTGGGTCGACCGGCCGATCACCGAGACCGCCTGACGCCGCACAGAGCCCATCACCGACAGTGATCAGTGGTGGGCTCTGTGCCTATCTCGGGGCGGGTTTCGTTACCGAAAGATTGCGGGTTGGGGTCGGTTTCGGGTACCAGGTTTCCGGCGCCGATAATTGACCTACGGTTACAGGTAGTTAATGGCCGCCTCGGGTAATGTGCCCCGCATGCGTCTGGAGCAATCGCACCGCACGGAGCGCTTCGGGGCCGTTCGCATCCATGAGCTTCAGCGTGTCATCGAGCTGGACTCGGGGGATGTCGCCGGTGACCGGGGCCGTGGGCTGGTCTCCCAGGAGGATATCCGGGCCGTCGAGCGGGACATGGTGGTGGTCATACCCTGCATGAATGAAACACGCAGGGTGATTGAAGGAGTGCTCTCTGGTATTCCGCACGACTGTCTGATCGTGCTTGTCTCGAACAGCGGCCGGCAGCCGGTGGACCGTTATGAAATCGAGGCCCATACCGTCGAGCAGTTCTGCTGGTCGGCGGACCGACCGGCGATCACCGTGCATCAACGGGATCCAGGGCTGGCCGCGGCGATGAAAGCCGCTGGCATGCCGGAGTTGATCGACGAGAGCGGGTTGATCCGTACCGGCAAGGGTGAGGCCATGCTGATCGGCATGGCGGTCGCCGCGCTCACCGGGCGCCGGTATGTCGGCTACGTGGACGCCGACAACTACGTCCCCGGCGCGGTCCACGAATACTGCAAGGTGTACGCCGCTGGCCTGCACCTGGCCGACAGCCCGTATCCGATGGTCCGGATCTCCTGGCACTCCAAGCCCAAGCTGCGCGACGGCCGACTGTTCTTCAGTCGCCGGGGCCGCAGTTCGGAGATCACCAACGGGTTCCTGAACCGGCTGATCGCCGAGTACTCCGGCTTCGGCACCGAGGTGATCGCCACCGGCAACGCCGGCGAACACGCTCTCAGCCTCGACCTCGGCCTGCGGCTGCGGCTGGCCGGCGGTTTCGCGGTCGAGCCGTACGAGTACGTCGACCTGTTCGAGCGCTTCGGCGGCATCCTGGACACCGACAGCCCCGAGGTGATGGCGCATTCGGTGCCGGTGCTGCAGGTGGAGACCCGCAATCCGCACTTCCACGACAACAAGGGCGAGGAGCACGTCCAGGGCATGCGGATGCAGGCGCTCAACGTGCTGTACCACTCCCCGGTGTGCCTGCCGGCGGTCCGCGAGGCGATCCTCGAGTTCATGATCGACCAGGGGGCGTTGTCGCCGGGGGCCGAGCCGCCGCGCGAACGGGTCTATCCGCCGGTCGGTTCGCTCGCCTTCGACCTGCTCTACGACACCCTGGAGGCGGAGGCCGGCACGTTCCGGCAGATCGGTGACGGCGGCATCGTCCGTAGTCGGATCCCCCGTCATCCGGTCAGTCCGGCACCGGCCGGCTGACGGTCCGGCGGCGGCAGTCGGAGTACGGCGTCGGTTGGCCGGGGCGGGTGTTAGGTCTGATTTGTGAGGGCCCTCACCCCCGGCCCCGAGCCGCGCCGTCCACGGCTGCGCCTACGATCGCGGGTAGGCCGCCTCCGTGCCGGCGCGACACCCGGGCGGGGGAGCGTAGGGCGCAGAGCGGCGCCCCACCGCCGCAGATACCCGTCCCGGACGACTTTGAGGACCAATGAATCCTGTCGTACTGATCGCTGAAGAGCTCGCGCCCGCCGCAATCGACGTACTCGCTCATGACTTCGATGTCCGCCACGTCGACGGCACGGACCGTCCCGCCCTGCTCGCCGCGCTCGCCGACGCCCACGCGGTGATCGTGCGCAGCGCCACCCAGATCGACGCCGAGGCGTTGGCCGCCGCGCCCCAGCTGAAGGTGGTCGCCCGCGCCGGTGTCGGCCTGGACAACGTCGAGGTACCGGCCGCCACCGCCCGAGGCGTCATGGTGGTGAACGCACCCACCTCCAACATCGTCTCCGCGGCCGAGCAGGCGATCGCCCTGCTGCTCGCGGTGGCCCGCAACACCGCCAGCGCCAGCGCCGCGCTCAAGGCCGGCGAGTGGAAGCGGTCCAAGTACACCGGCGTGGAGCTGCAGGGCAAGACCATCGGCGTGGTCGGGCTCGGCCGCATCGGCGTGCTGTTCGCGCAGCGGATCGCCGCGTTCGGTACCCGGCTGATCGCGTACGACCCGTACATCCAGCCGGCCCGCGCGGCCCAGCTCGGGGTTCGCCTGGTCGGACTGGAGGAGCTGCTCCGGGAGAGCGACTTCATCTCGATCCACCTGCCGAAGACCCCGGAGACGCTCGGCCTGATCGGCGAAAAGGAGCTGGCGATCGTCAAGCCCGGGGTCCGGATCGTCAACGCCGCCCGGGGCGGCCTCGTCGACGAGCAGGCGCTGGCCGACGCGTTGGCCGAGGGCCGGGTCGGTGGTGCCGGCGTCGACGTGTACGCGAAGGAGCCGTGCACCTCCTCGCCGCTGTTCGCCTTCGACAACGTGGTCGCCACCCCGCACCTGGGCGCCTCTACCGCCGAGGCGCAGGACAAGGCGGGTCTGGCGGTGGCCCGCAGCGTCAAGCTCGCGCTGCAGGGCGAATTCGTCCCCGACGCGGTGAATGTGCAGGCCGGCGGGGTGGTCGCCGAGGACGTCCGGCCGCTGCTGCCGCTGGCCGAGAAGCTGGGCAAGGTGTTCACCGCGGTGGCCGGGGTGGTCGCGGCCAGCGTCACCGTCGAGGTACGCGGCGAGGTCGTCGGCAACGAGGTGTCGGTGCTCAAGCTGGCCGCGACCAAGGGGCTGTTCAGCTCGGTGGTCGAGGAACAGGTCACCTACGTCAACGCGCCGCACCTGGCCGCCGACCGGGGCGTCGAGGTGGAGCTGGTCACTCACCCGGACACCGCCGACCAGCCCAACCTGGTCACCGTCCGGGGCGTGCTGCCCGACGGCGGTACGGCAAGTGTCTCCGGCACCGTGGTGCAGTCCGCCGGCCGGGACGTGGTCCGGCTGACCGAGGTCGACGGCTTCGACCTCGAGCTGTCCGCCGAGGGCATCCTGCTCTTCTTCCGGTACGCCGACCGGCCGGGCGTGGTCGGGACCATCGGCTCGATCCTCGGTGAGTCCAGTGTCAACATCGCCGCCATGCAGGTGGCCCGGCGGTCCGTCGGTGGCGAGGCGCTGATGACCCTCACCGTCGACTCCGCTGTCGGCGCGGAGTCGCTGCACAATGCCGCCAGCTCGATCGGGGCGACCGCGGCCAGCGCGGTGGATCTGCGCGAGGAGTGACCTGCCGGACGTGTCGTCCGGCTTCGGCGGTTCGGGGACCCGCGTCCCCGAACCGCCGCCCGCTCAGCGGGTCGACGCGCTGGCCGGCGGCGGATAGACCGAGCCGTCCTGCGGATCGAGCAGCAGCAGATTGTGTTCCTGAGCCAGCCGTTCGATGGTGAGCAGCACCTCGTCGGCGCAGGTCTGACGCAGGTTCATCTCGACGTGGTCGGTTGCGGTATGTAATGGGACCTTTGCCCAGGGGCAGTCTTCTGTGGTGGAGGCGGCACCTTGATCCGGGTAGCTGGCGGTCAGCGCGGCGTGGAAGGACGTGATCCGGCGGTCGGTCGCACCGTCGGCGTGCTCACCCTGCCGGCACAGTTCGTGTGCGGCGTGTACGTCCGCCGAGGTGGACTGATCGTCCAACGCCCATACGACTAGATCGAATGTCACGCCGCACAGCGTGCCATCCATCAGGGGGATCGTTCCACCCAGTGCCGTGGCCGACAAGCAATGTCAGAGGAATTGGAACCTTGCGCCCGGTTGTGCGGAATCGATAGCGTGGCGGTGCGGTTGCTCAGGAGTTGCTCCGGCGCCGGTCGCGTCTTCGGGTGACGTTCCGGCCGGGCCGTGGTCTCTCGGGTGACTGCACCCCCGGTGCGCGAGCTGAGCGCACGTGTCGCCGGCCCGCTCCCGTGGTCATTTGCCGAGATCACGGGGGGGGGGCCGCGCCAGGGGCCGACCTTCTTCCGCCGACCAGATTCAGCACGTGGTAGCCGTCCACTGTAGGAAACCAGTCGCGGCCGGCGGGCCCGGCGGCGAACAGCGCGGTCGCGTAGCCGTCGGCCACCGCGAGGTCCGCGCCGAGCACCATGGCGGCGCTGTCCCGCTCCACTACGGCCCCGGTGTGCGGGTTGACGACCTTTCGGCTGCCGACGGTCAGTCCACTGGTCCCGATCGCTCCGTCCATCATGGTCACGGTGGTCGGCTGGCTGCCCGGCGTGGTGCCGGCTGGGCCGTCGCCGGTGTCTGCGGGCAGCGGCTGCTGCAGGGCGATCCGCCACGGTCCGCCGTGCGGGGCGCGTCCGCGTGCCACCAGATCACCACCGCTGACCACGGCGTAGTCGGTGATCCCGGCGGCGCGCAACCGACCAGCGGCCCGCTCGATGGCCCAGCCCTTGATCATGCCGGCCGGGTCGAACCCACCGGGCACCGCCCACGGGTCGAACCAGCCCTCGGTGGCCACCCGCATCGCCTCGCACCGGTGCACGATGTCGGCCAGCGGCGGGTAGACCTCGGCCGCGACCTCACCCCGGCGCAGCAGCGAGACCAGGCTGTTCGGCCGCAGCGGACTGTACGTCACGTCGATCGCCCGCAGCTCCGCGACCGCGTCGCCGATCGCCTCGCTCAGCCCACGCCGGCCGATCCGTTCGCTGCCTACCAGAACGAGCTGGTAGTCGGTGGTGGACGTGGCGACGGTGTGCCGGGCGACCAGCTGGCCGGCCGGGCGGCTGTCGTCGGCCGGCGACGCGGCGGTGCCGGACGACCCGGTCGGGGTGCCGGCTCCCGGCGTCGGACCGATCCGCAGATCGGGCGGTTCCGGCTGGGCGGCGCGGTACGCCAGCATCGTCGATCCTCCTCCGCCGGTGCCCGGATCCGATCTTCACCTACAGTAGCCGTTTGAGGTAAGTATGGTGTTAAGCCCGGCTGTGTGCTTCCTGGGCGGCGCGGGGCGCCGCGGCCAGCTGGCCGCCACCCGTGTTCCAGCGGGTAAGCCGGTCCCGGGTTCCAGCGGGTGAGTCCGTATTCTGGGACCGACGTACCGATTTCCGGGATGATCGCTTAACGTTCGCTAGGCGGTCGACGGAGCAGACGAGGGAGTTGACGTGGCGATGGCGCGGATCGCGGTCGTGGCCGGCGACGGCATCGGATCCGAGGTGACCGCGCAGGCCCGGAAGGTCATCGACGCGGTGCTGCCCGGCGTCGAGGCGACCGAGTACGACCTCGGTGCCGCCCGCTACCACCGCACCAGCGAGGTGCTGCCCGACTCGGTGCTGGACGAACTCGCCGATCACGACGCCATCCTGCTCGGCGCGGTCGGTGACCCCAGCGTCCCGCCCGGGGTGCTGGAGCGCGGCCTGCTGCTCAAGCTGCGGTTCGCCTTCGACCAGTACGTCAACCTGCGGCCGTCCCGGCTCTGGCCCGGCACGGCGAGTCCGCTCGGCGGCGTCAAGCCGGGCGAGATCGACTTCGTCGTGGTCCGCGAGGGCACCGAGGGCCTCTACACCGGCGCCGGTGGCACGATGCACCGCGACACCCCCGCCGAGGTCGCCACCGAGGAGAGCCTCAACACCCGGCACGGGGTGGAGCGGGTGATCCGGGACGCCTTCACCCGCGCTGCCCGCCGGGAGCGGCGCAAGGTCACCCTGGTGCACAAGACCAACGTGCTGACCCACGCCGGGTCGCTGTGGTCGCGGACCTTCGCCGCCGTCAAGGCCGACTTCCCGGACATCGAGACCGAGTACCAGCACGTCGACGCCGCGGCCATGTTCATGGTCACCCAGCCCCAGCGGTACGACGTGGTGGTCACCGACAATTTGTTCGGTGACATCCTGACCGACATCGCCGCTGCGGTTACCGGCGGCATCGGGCTGGCGGCCAGCGGCTGCATCAACCCGGAACGCCGCTACCCGTCGATGTTCGAACCGGTACACGGCTCCGCGCCGGACATCGCTGGCAAGGGCGTCGCGGACCCGGTGGCCGCCGTGCTCTCCGCGTCGCTGCTGCTGGACCACCTCGGCCACCCGGAGTCGGCCGAGCGAGTAGCCAGGGCGGTCGCAGCCGAGCTGGCCTCCCGCGCTCCGGGAGCCGCGCTGCGTACCGCCGAGATCGGCGACCGGCTGGCCGCCCACGCCGTGGGCTGAGCCCAACCGATCGACCCGCGTACCGCGCCGGTCGACCCTTGCCGGGGCCGCACCGCGCGCCGACCGGCGTCCGCCCACGCCACGGGTGTCGGACGGATCAGGTCCGCGCCCGTCACCGCCAAGCGGTCAGTCCGGTTCGGCACCGTTGACTACGCAAAGCTGCGCAGCTCGATTCCGTCTCCGGTGCCGTACCGACCGTACCTTCGCCGTGGGTACCCCTGCCGACGGCCAATCACCAGGTGGCGGACTTACCGGCCGCCGCGCCGGTTCCCGCTGAACGAACGTTCGGGGTAAGTTGCATGACACACAGCTTCGTCGCTTTCTCGCCATGGAGGTCAGCCCGATGATCGGCGGTGACAAACTCGAATTCGAGATCCGTCCGAATCCACACCCGGTAGCCGACGCGGAACGCGCCGCGCTGCTGGCCAATCCCGGGTTCGGTCAGATCTTCACCGACCACATGGTCACCGTCCGGTACGCCGAGGGCAAGGGCTGGTACGACGCCCGGGTGGAGCCACGGGCGCCCATCCCGATGGATCCGGCGACCGCGGTGCTGCACTACGCCCAGGAGATCTTCGAAGGACTGAAGGCCTATCACGCGGCGGATGGGGGAGTGACCCTGTTCCGGCCGGACGCCAACGCGGCGAGGTTCATTGCCTCCGGTGCCCGGATGGCCATGCCAGCCCTGCCGGAGCAGGTCTTCCTCAACTCGTTGCGGCACCTGATCACAATCGATCGACAGTGGATTCCGGCCGGCGACGACGGCAGCCTCTACCTGCGACCGTTCATGTTCGCCAGTGAGGTCTTCCTCGGTGTCCGGCCGGCCCGCGAGTACCTCTACGCGGTGATCGCCTCACCAGTCGGCTCCTACTTCTCCGGTGGGGTCAAACCGGTGACGGTCTGGGCGTCGTCGGTCTACACCCGGGCCGCGCCGGGTGGCACCGGAGCCGCGAAGTGCGGGGGTAACTACGCCGCCTCACTGGTGGCCCAGGCGGAGGCGATCGAGCACGGCTGCGACCAGGTGGTCTTCCTCGACGCGGTGCACCGGCAGTACGTCGACGAACTCGGCGGTATGAACGTCTTCTTCGTCTACGACGACGGTTCGTTGATCACCCCGCCGCTGACCGGCGCGATCCTGCCGGGCATCACCCGCGAGTCGGTGATCACCCTGGCCCGGCGGGCCGGTCACCAGGTCGTGGAACAGCCTCTCAGCCTGGCCCAGTGGCAGGCCGACGCGGCCAGCGGCCGACTGCGTGAGGCGTTCGCCTGCGGCACCGCCGCGGTGATCACACCGATCGGTCGGGTCCGCTCGGCCGACGGCGAGTTCACCGTCGCCGACGGTGGGCCCGGGGAGGTCACCATGGCGCTGCGGCAGAGCCTGGTGGACCTGCAGCGGGGCCGGGGCGCCGACCCGGACGGCTGGGTGCACCGGGTGTTCTGACCAGTGCCGTGACGCGGTAACCCGGGCCCGGCCCGGGTCACCGCGTCGACTCGGCCCAGGTCACTGCGTCAACAGATGGGCGCGCAGCTCGGTGATCCGGTCTGCGGACAGCCCGGCGGTGCGCAGGTAACCCTCGACCGAGCCGTGCCGCTGCCGCAGCTCGGTGAGGAACGTCTGCATCGCCTCGGCCGGGCAGGAGAAGAACGGCACCGGCACCAGATGGTCGTTGCCGGCCTGGGTGCGCAGCCAGGCGAGCAGCCGTTCGCTGCCGGCGTTGCTCAACGCGTAGTCCTCGGCGATCACCGAGTCCCGGACTCCGAGCAGGGACAGCGTCATCGCGCAGACCAGCCCGGTGCGGTCCTTGCCGGCCATGCAGTGCACCACCGCCGGTGCGGTCCGCGCCTCGGCCAGCAGTGAGATCGCCGCGACGAAACCGTCCGCGGCCTGCTCGGTCAGATCGTGGTAGCGGTCGGTCAGGTAGCGGGCGGCACCCTGCTCCGGCTGGTAGGGGATCTCGCCCCAGTCCTGGTGCCGCAGATGGATGTTGTGGTACTCGAAGCCGTCCGCCGGCGGGATCCGTCCGTACGTCTGCACCTCGTGCGGCCGGCGCAGGTCGATCACGGTCCGTACGCCGAGCGCGTCGAACGCCGCCGCGTCGTCGGCGTCGAGCCGGTGCGGCGAGTCGGCCCGGTAGATCCGCTGCCAGCGGACGGTACGCCCGTCGAGCCCCGGGTAGCCCCCGATGTCGCGGAAGTTGAACATGGTCGCGAAGGCCAGCGAGCGGGTGGCGGCGGCAGTCATGAGTTCTACGGTAGCCAGCCGGGCCGACACCGGTAAACGGTGCGGGTGGCCGGCGCCACGTGGCACCGGCCACCCGCACCGGGTGGGTCGTCACCGGGTCAGATGATCCGGCCCGGTGCCATTGGCGGGACCGGGGTGCCGGTGGCACCGCCGTAGTAGGCGCTCAGCTTGTCGCGGTACGCCGGATCCGTCGCACTGGTCCCGTCGTACTCGGGGGCGTCCTTGATCTGACCCTTGTCGCGGTCGACGTAGACCTTCTGCGCGTCGTGGTCGACGCGGTTGACCACCCCGGCCGGCAGCATCACCTTCCGGCCGAAGATCCACGGCCCGGTGTCGACCACCAGATGGCTGCCGTCCACTTCTTCGGTGGCGGAGTCGATTTTGCCGATGCCGCCGTCGGTCGCCTCGACGTGGTAGCCGGCCAGGTTGGCGCCGTCGATCCCCGCGTCGTCGCGGTAGCGCCACGGGTCGAACGTGCCGGCCGGGGTGCCGCCCACGACGTCACCCTGGCCACCGGCCGGCCCCGTCAGCGCGGTGTGTTGCGGATCGAGCCTGTCCATCGGAGGTCACTCCTTCGCTCGGCGGAACTGACTGCGTCGTCATCCCAGGAATACCCATGGCGCTCGATCGGTACACCTGACCTCGGACGGTCCTACTGTCCCGCGATGTGGATTCGACTACCGGTCCGGGTGCAGTCGGTGGCAAAGTACCCTGCGTGACTTACCTCGTACTCATTATTGGCAGCTAGCGCGCCCCGGCAACCGTCCGCCGAGCGCGCAGACCTCCCGCATCCGCGGGGGGTCTTTTTGTTGGCCGTACGAGGTCGGCGGACGAGCGGGTGAGGATGGCCCGGCGCGAGCAGCGGGTGGTGCGGGACGTCCGTCGAAAGGATCGAGATGACTTTCCAGGTCTATGACACGACTCTGCGCGACGGTGCGCAGCGTGAGGGCATCAGCTACTCGGTGGTCGACAAACTCGCCGTCGCACGGCTGCTCGACGACTTCGGCGTCGGCTTCATCGAGGGCGGCTGGCCCGGTGCGATGCCGAAGGACACCGAGTTCTTCCGCAGAGCCCGCACCGAACTCGACCTGCGGCACGCCGTACTCGTCGCGTTCGGTGCCACCCGCAAGGCCGGCGTCAAGGTCGCCGACGACCCGCAGGTCCGGGCCCTGCTGGACGCCGAGACGCCAGCGGTCTGCCTGGTCGCCAAGTCCGACATCCGGCACGTCGAGCGGGCGCTGCGCACCACCGGCGCGGAGAACCTGGCGATGGTCACCGACACGGTCGCGCACTTCGTCGCCGAGGGCCGGCGGGTCTTCCTCGACTGCGAGCACTTCTTCGACGGCTTCCGGCACGACCCGGCGTACACCGCCTCGGTGGTCAGCGCGGCGGCGGCCGCCGGCGCCGAGGTCGTGGTGATGTGCGACACCAACGGCGGGATGCTGCCGTCGCAGATCGGCGCGGCGATCGCCGACCTGGTCGACCGGACCGGGCTGGACGCCGACCGGCTCGGCATCCACTGCCAGAACGACACCTCCTGCGCGGTGGCCAACACCATCGCCGCCGTCGAGGCCGGCGTCCAGCACTTCCAAGGCACCGCCAACGGGTACGGCGAACGCCCCGGCAACGCCGACCTGTTCGCCGTCGTCGCCAACCTGCAACTCAAGCTCGGGCTGCCGGTCCTACCGGACGGCTGCCTGGAACAGATGGTGCGCGTCTCGCACGCCATCGCCGAGATCGCCAACATCGCCCCCGACACCCACCAGGCCTACGTCGGGGCCGCCGCCTTCGCCCACAAGGCGGGGCTGCACGCGAGTGCGATCAAAGTGGATCCGTTGCTGTACAACCACGTCGACCCGTCGGTCGTCGGCAACGACATGCGGATCCTGGTGACCGAGATGGCCGGCCGGGCCAGCATCGAGTTGAAGAGCCGTGAACTCGGTGTCGACCTGGCCGGCCATCCGGACGCGCTGTCCCGGGTCACCAAGCGGGTCAAGGAGCTGGAGGCCGGCGGCTGGTCCTTCGAAGCCGCCGACGCCTCGTTCGAGCTGCTGGTCCGCTCCGAGTTGGCGGCCGACACCGGTGCCGTCACCACCCGGCCGTTCGCTCTGGAGTCCTACCGGGTGCTGGTGGAGCACCGCGAGGACGGCGCGGTGGTCTCCGAGGCCACCGTCAAGGTCCGGGTACGCGGCGAGCGGGTGATCGCCACCGCCGAGGGCAACGGCCCGGTCAACGCCCTCGACGAGGCGTTGCGGGTGGCGCTGCGCAGCCACTACCCGGATCTGGCCGACTTCCGGTTGGCCGACTACAAGGTGCGGATCCTGGAAGGCAGCCAGGGCACCGGGGCGATCACCCGGGTGCTGGTGGAGACGGTCGACGGCAACGCCCGGGACTGGACCACCGTCGGGGTGCACGAGAACGTGGTCGAGGCCAGCTGGCACGCCCTGGTCGACGCGCTCACCTACGGGCTGGCCCGCGGCCGGACCACCATCGGCGTCTGACCTGACCTGACCTGACCTGACCTGCCCGGCCCGGGGCCACCGGTGACCCGCCCGGGCCCCGGGCAGGCGGTGCGGGTCAGGTGGCCGGCAGCACCAGCCCGGCGACGACCATCCGGTGGTCGCTGCCGGGCACCCGGTGCACGGTCACCGACCGCACCCCGATCCGGTCGTCCACCAGCACCCGGTCCAGCGTCACCGGCGGGATCGGGCTACCGCTGTACGGCCCCCAGGTGCCGACCAGCCCGTCGCCGGTCGCGTCGGCGGCGTCGACGTAGCCGGCCGCGATCAGCCGGCGCAGCGCCGCGTGGTCCAGGGTGGCGTTGAAGTCGCCGGCGAGGATTCGCGGCGGGCCCTGCGGGTCGGGGCGGGGCTGCCCGGCCAGGTCGGCCCGCCACGACGACAGGGTGTGCAGCGCGAACGGCGCCATCGGGTGCGCCGACTCGACCCGCACCGGCCCGCTGCCCGGCGGGCGGACCGTGCCGTACGACTGAGCGAAGCCGCCCATGTTACGCCGTACCCCGTCGTCGGTGACCGGCCAGCGCGCGTAGACCGCCGATCCGGTGGTCCCCACCTCCGGATCGGTCCGGCGGTACGGCAACAGGTCGCCGACGCCGAGCCGGTCCAGCTCGGCCTCGGCCGCCGGAGTGAACTCCTGCATTGCCAGCACGTCCACCCGCTCCCGGCGCAGCAACTCCATCAGCACCGTCAGGTCCGCCGCCCCGGCCAGCAGGTTCGCCGTGGCGACCCGGACCGTGAACCCGTCGGTGGCGCTCGCGGTCCGGCCGCCGTCCGGCACCGCCCGGGGCAGCACCGCGACGGCGAGCAGCAGCACCGCCAGCAGCGCGGCGCCGCTGGCCCACCACCGCCGGGACCAGACCGCCACCGCCAGCGGGACAACCGTCCACGCCGCCACGTACGGGGTGAACGCGAGCAGCTGCACCAGCGGGCCGTACTCCCAGCCGGCCAGCCGCAGCATCGCCCAGAGCAGCCCCGGCAGCACCAGCGGCCACACCAGCCAACCGCCCGGGCGACGCCGGGGGCTGGCCGGGGGTTGCGGGGTGGGGCTGGTCTGCGGCGCGGTCACGCCGAAACGGTATCCGGTGTGTCCGATGTCGGACCTGTCACCCCGGTTCGGTGTCGGTGGTACCACCCCGGCCGGTCAATCATCCGGTCGGCGGCGGATCCCGGCGTTAGAACGGCCCGATCCGGGGCACCCCTCGGCCGGCGCCGCAGTGGCCCCGCACCGTCGGGGCCGACCGGCGATTGGCGACCAGCGTCAAGGACGGTGCGATGACGACGACCGAGCCACAAGTCAGTACGGAACAGCCAGCCGACGCCGCTCCGGCCGCGGCCGCGCTGGAGCAGGCGCTGTTCGAGGTCAAACGGGTGATCGTAGGGCAGGACCGGCTGGTCGAGCGGCTGCTCACCGCGTTGCTCGCCAACGGACACTGTCTGCTGGAGGGCGTACCGGGGATCGCCAAGACCCTCGCGGCGCAGACCCTCGCGGTCGCCGTCGGCGGCAGCTTCTCCCGGATCCAGTTCACCCCCGATCTGGTGCCGTCCGACATCGTCGGTACCCGGATCTACCGGGCGTCGACCGAGTCGTTCGACATCGAGCTCGGACCGGTGATGGCCAACCTGGTGCTCGCCGACGAGATCAACCGGGCGCCGGCCAAGGTGCAGTCGGCGCTGCTCGAGGCGATGGCCGAGCGGCAGGTCTCGATCGGCGGCCGCAGCTACCCGGTGCCGGACCCGTTCCTGGTGCTGGCCACCCAGAACCCGATTGAGTCCGAGGGGGTCTACCAGCTTCCGGAGGCGCAACGGGACCGGTTCCTGATGAAGGTCGTGGTCGACTACCCGACCGACGAGGAGGAGCTCGGCATCCTCTACCGGATGGGGGTGGACCGCCCGCAGCCCCGCCAGGTGCTGGACGCGACCACCCTGTGCGCCATGCAGCAGCAGGCCCGGGAGGTGTTCGTCCACCACGCGCTCGCCGAGTACATCGTCCGGCTGGTGCTGGCCACCCGCCGCCCGCAACTGTTCGGGCTGCCGGAGCTGACCGGGCTGCTGGCGTACGGTGCCAGCCCGCGCGCCACCCTCGGCCTGGTCGCCGCCGCCCGGGGCTTGGCGTTGCTGCGCGGCCGCGACTACGTGCTGCCCGAGGACGTCCGGGAACTCGCCACCGACGTGCTCGCCCACCGGCTGGTGCTCTCCTTCGACGCGGTCGCGGACGGCGTCGACGCCGGGTCGATCGTCCGCCGGCTGATCCAGGTGGTCCCGCCGCCGCGGATCGCGCCGGCCCACGACCAGCGACCCGGACTGGCGGCTGTCGCGTGACCGGCGACGGCCCGCTCGGCCCGGCCACCCTGCCGGAGCTGACCCCACCGGAGACGCTGCGCCGGCTGGAGCTGACCGTCATCCGGCGGCTCGACGGCCTGCTGCACGGTCAGCACCTGGGTCTGCTGCCCGGCGCCGGCAGCGAACCCGCCGGCAGCCGGGAGTACCGGCCCGGTGAGGACGAGGTACGCCGGATGGACTGGGCGGTCACCGCCCGGACCACCGTGCCGCACGTCCGCGAGGTCGACGCCGACCGGGAGCTGACCTGCTGGCTGTTGGTCGACGGGACGGCCAGCATGGACTTCGGCACCGGCGAGCTGGAGAAGCGGGAACTGGCGGTGGCGGCGGTCGCCGCGGTCGGCTTCCTGACCGCCGGCACCGGCAACGCGGTCGGGGCGCAGTTGATCGGGGCGGACGGCGTTCGCCGGTTTCCGGCCCGGACCGGCCGGGACCATCTGCTGCATCTGCTCCGTGCGCTGCTCGCGGCGCCCCGGGTACCGGCTGGCGGGTCCGGCCGGGACGCGCCGCCGCCGCTGGCCGACGGGATCGACGGGATCCGGCGGGCGGCCACCCGGCGCGGGTTGACGGTGGTGGTCTCCGACTTCCTCGACGGACTGCCGGATGACCCGGCCGGCCGGCCGGACTGGGAACGGCCGCTGCGCCGGCTCGCCGCCGGGCATCAGGCGCTGGCGATCGAGGTGACCGACCCCCGGGAACTCGACCTGCCCGACGTCGGGGTGATCACCGTCGAGGACCCGGAGACCGGCCGCCGCCGGGAGATCAGCACCGCCAGCCAGGACCTGCGGCGCCGGTACGCCGAGGCCGCCGCCGAACAGCGTTGCCAGGTGGCCGGGGCGATCCGCCGGGCCGGCGCGGCCCATCTGGCGCTGCGCACCGACCGGGACTGGGTGGCCGACATCGTCCGGCACGTGCACCGCCAACGGCAACTGGCCGGCTGCCCACCGGCCCGTTCCGCCCCGGTACCGGCAGGAGGACTCTGATGACCTGGCAGTCCCCGGAGCGGCTGTGGCTGCTCGCCGCGGTTCTCGCGCTGGCCGGCGGTTACCTGCTGATGCAACGGCGCGGTGCCCGGTACGCGGTCCGGTTCACCAACCTGCGGCTGCTGGACCGGGTGGCACCGCAGCGTCCGGCCTGGCGTCGGCATCTGCCGGCCGGCCTGTTCCTGGCGATGCTGGCGCTGCTGGTGGCCGGGTTCGCCCGGCCGATGGACGAGGTCCGGGTGCCCCGGGAGCGGGCCACGGTGATGGTGGCGGTGGATGTTTCCACCTCGATGCTGGCCAACGACGTACGACCGGACCGGCTCAGCGCGGCCAAACGGTCGGCACACGAGTTCGTCGACGACCTGCCGGCGCAGTTCAACGTCGGCCTGGTGGCGTTCGCTGGCAACGCCTCGGTGCTGGTCGGGCCGGGCACCGACCGAGAGGCGCTGGGCGCCGGCATCGACCGGCTCGCCGAGGGGATCACCGGGGCCCAGGGCACCGCCATCGGCGAGGCGATCAAGACGTCGTTGGAGGCGATCCGGTCGCTGGACGCGCAGGCCGCCGAGGAGGTCCCACCGGCCCGGATCGTGCTGCTGTCCGACGGGGCGAACACCTCCGGGCGGTCGCCGGAGTCGGCGGCGGCCGAGGCGGTGGAGGCCGGGATCCCGATCGACACCATCTCGGTCGGGACCGCCGCCGGCTACATCGACTACGGCGGCGGCCGGCCGCTGCGGGTGCCGGTGGACGGCGAGAATCTCGAAGCGGTGGCCGAGTTGACCGGCGGTGCCTACCACGAGGCGGCCAGCAGCAAGCAGTTGAGTGCCGTGTACGCCGACATCGGCACCTCGGTCGGCTACCGGCTGGAGCTGGCCGACGTCTCGGCCCGGTTCATCGGATTCGGGCTACTGCTCGCCGTGGCTGCCGCCGGGACCTCGCTGTTGTGGTTCTCCCGGCTGCCCTGACCCGCGCCACCCGGACCTACCCCGCGCCACCCGACCTGGACCGGTAAAGGAGGAGCCCGATGACTGTGCCTACCGGGCTGGGCGAGCCGCGTGGCCCGTGGTTCGTCTCGCCGGACGCGGACCGTTGGCCGGGGCTGGACGGTTCCGCCGTACCGCCGGCACCGCCCCCGCCGCGACGGTGGCGTCGCCGGCTGCTCACCGCCGCCGCGGTGCTCGCCCTGTCGGCGGCGTCCGGCGGGCTGGCCGGCGCGGTGGTCGCCGGCTGGGGCGGCGACGCGGGACAGCCGGCGGCGCTGCCGTCGCCGTCGGTCACCCCCGGGGTGTCGCCGGACCTGGTGGCGGCGGCGGCCAAGGTGCTGCCCGGCGTGGTGTCGGTCCAGGTCGAACGGGGCAGCATGATCTCCGGTGGGTCCGGCTTCGCGATCGACGACCAGCATCACATCATCACCAACGACCACATCCTGGACGGCGACAGCGAACCGGGGACCCCGCTCAACGGCCACCAGGTCAGCGTCGTCGCCCAGGACGGTCGGCGGATCGTCGCCGAGGTGGTCGGCCGGGATCCGGGCAGCGACATCGCGGTGCTGCGGGTGCCGTCGACCGCCGGGCTGCGTCCGCTGGCCCTGGCCCAGCCCGGCGCCACCCAGGTCGGAGAGTCGGTCCTGGCGGTCGGCTCCCCGCTCGGCCTGTCCGGCACGGTCACCGCCGGGATCGTCAGCGCCCTGGACCGTGAGGTGATGCTCGGTAACGGCGGGCGGCAGACCGCAGTGCAGACCGACGCGTCGATCAACCCCGGCAACTCGGGCGGGCCGCTGGTCAACGTCGACGGCGAGGTGATCGGGGTGAACACCGCCATCGCCACGTTGGAGGGTGTCGGGTCGATCGGCATCGGCTTCGCCATCCCGATCCACCGGGCCGAGCAGACGGCCGACGAAATCATCCGGCGGGGCGGCTGACCACCGCCCAGGTGGTCGGCGCCGACGGCAGCGGTACTGTCGGATGATGGCGGCAGGCGAGATGCGGGTCACCGACTCGGTGGTGATCCCGGCGGGCGAGTTGACCGAGCGGTTCTCCCGTTCGTCCGGACCCGGCGGCCAGGGCGTCAATACGGCGGACTCGCGGGTCGAGCTGTCGTTCGACGTCGCCGGCTCGACCGCGCTGCCGCCGTGGCTGCGCCAGCGGGCGGTGCAGCGGCTGGCCAATCGGTTGGTCGGCGGGGTGTTGACGGTCACCGCCAGCGAGCACCGCAACCAGTTGGCGAACCGGGCCGCGGCCCGGGACCGGTTGTCCGCACTGCTGCGGGAGGCGATCGCGCCGCCGGCGCCGCCGCGTCGGCCGACCCGGCCGTCCCGGGCGGCGAAGGAACGGCGGATCAGCGACAAGAAACGCCGGGCGCAGACGAAGCGTCTGCGCCGCGGCGATCCTGACTGACCCGGTACGCGGCCCGGTCAGCTGTTCGGCCCGGTCAGCACCAGCAGGCGTTGGCCCAGCTGTCGGTGGACCAGAAGTGCGAGTCCCAGTCGCCCGGCGTCCACGATCCGGTGGACCAGAAGTGGCTCGACCAGGCCGGGTCCACCCAAGACCCGGAGCCGTCCCAGGACGGCGAGGTCCAGACCGCGTCACCCCAGGTGCGACTGGCCCAGGAGGTGCCGGTCCAGCCGTCCGCGGCCATCCGGTGACCCAGCCAGACGCCGCCGGTCCAGGCGGTCCGGGCCGCGGACCGGCTGGCCCAGGCCGGGCTGCTGAACGGGCCGAAGATGCTCTGCTCACCCTGCAGCGTCACGTTGTTGCGGGCCACTCTGCTGGTGCCCCGGGACGCGTCGATCGGGCCGTGTCCGTCGGACCTGGTCCACTGCTGCGGCTGCCACACCGGGGTGTAGGTCAGTGCCGCGTTCAGGTTGATGCTGCGTAGGCCGAGGTTCGCGCCTCCGCCGGTGGGCAGGAAGGTACCGCTTTCCATCAGTAACTGTTTGACCTCGTCGGCGGTGAGCCACGGCTTGGCCTGCAGCAGCAGCGCGGCGACGGCCGAGGTGACCGCGACCGCCTGCGAGGTGCCGCTGCCCCGGAACAGGGTGCTGCCGACCCGGGCGCCGGGGTAGTGGTTGTCGATGTTGGAGCCCGGGTTGCGCAGCGACAGCACCGATTCGCCGGGGGCCAGCAAATCCAGTTGCCGGCCGGCCGTGGCCAGGTTGGTGAACGGCGCGAGTTCGTCGTCGGCGGTGGTCAGCGTGCCCTTGGTCAGACTGGCGCCGACCGTGATGACGTACGGGTTGGTCGCCGGATTGTCCAGCCGACCGAACCCGTTGCCGTCGTTGCCGGCGGCCGCCACGACCACGATTCCGGCGTGCCACGCCTGTTCGACGGCGAAGTGCAGCGGATCGGTCCAGAAGGCCGGGTTGCCGGCGGAGCCGTACGCCAGGTTCAGTATCCGGATCGGATGGGTGGGGTCGTGGTTGCGGTTGGCGACGACCCAGTCGATCGCCGCGATGACCTGTGAGACGTCGACCGCGCCGTTGGCCGTACCGACCTTGACCGAGGTCAGGCTCGCCTTCGGCGCCAGCCCGCGCGCGCCGCTGGTCGGATCGTCGCCGATCAGTACGCCGGCGAGGTGGGTGCCGTGCCCGTAGGTGTCGAGCCAGCGCAGATTTGTCGCCTGGGACTCGAAGGACAGGTCCGGGCCGTTGACCAGCCGGTTCCCCGGCAGGCCGGGGACCGGTACCACCCCGGTGTCGATCATCGCAATGCCGATCCCGGTGCCGTCCAGCGCCGCCGTCGCCGGGGTGTTCGCACCGACGATGCTGCGCACGTCGGCCAGCGAGGTGCCCTGGCCGATGCCGGGGGAGCCGTTCCACAGGCTGGCGAAGCCCCCGGCCGGTACAGCGTCCGGTGCGCCGGCCGGCCGCGCCGCCGGCCCGCCGGCCACGGTGGCGGCGAGCATCACGACCGTCGACAGTACAGCGATCTGTTTTCGGTATCCGCGCTGTTCGCGTACAGCGCTTATCGTCGGCACCGGTGCGATCCTCCTGACGAATAACTAGATCATGGCTACCGGTGAGTCCATCCGATAGGGACGCGTCCCGGCACCACGGTGGACATGTTACGTAGCAGAAACCTCTCAGGTGGGAACGAACATCCTCCTATCGTGCAGGACGTGCGTCGGGCCGGTGGACTCCCATGCCCGGTGACTGACGGATAGCATCCAACTCGGTGGTGCCGTACACAGAGGGCACCCGTTAACCATGCCGACACGCCCGTCGGCCCACCAGGTCGCGGCAGGCGGGTCCGGTGACCCGGTACGCCGGTGGTGACGAGGGCGGTGAGACGTACGACGTGGCGGCGACCGATCCGGTCACGGGAGCCCGTCAGCGCGCATCCCTTGAGCCATTCCTCAGACGCCAGTTGAGCCGGGCGGGGCACCCCTGTGGGGTGTTCCTGTTCGACGTCGACTTCTTCAAGACCGTCAACGACGTCTACGGCCACCTGCGTGGCGACCGGGTGCTCCGCCAGCTCGCCGAGCGGGTACGCGCCACCTGCCGGCCGCAGGACGTGCTGTTCCGGTACGGCGGCGACGAGTTCGTCGTCGTACTGCCGCAGACCGGACTCACCGAGGCGGTCCGGCTCGCCCTGCGGCTGACCGAACGGATCCGCAACACCGAGTTCTCCGGCGACCCGCCGCTGCATCTGACGGTCAGTCTCGGGGTGGCGACCGCCCCCGCGGACGGCACCACCGCCGAGCACCTGCTGGACCACGCCGACCGACGCAACTACCTCGCCAAACGGCGAGGGCGCGACAGCGCGGTCGCCGACGACGTGGAGATCGCCGACGACACCGGATCCCGGCTGTGGGAACGCGACGAGGCGCTGCGCCGTACCCACGAGTTCCTGACCCGGCTGCAGGTGACCGGCCGTGGCTCGGCCCGTGTCCACGGGCAGCGCGGTGCCGGGCACACCCGTTTCCTCGCCGAGACCGCCCGGCTGGCCGCGTTGCGCGGGTTCGCCGTGGTCACGGTGTCACCCGAGCCGGAGCCGCTGCCGCCGCCGGTCTTCGCCGACCAGGTTCTGCTGATCGCCGACCTCGCCGCCGTCGACCGGGTCCCACAGTTGCTGCGCGTCTGGTCCCGCCCGAGCCTGCTACCCGCCGTGCTCGGGCTGGTGCAGGCCAGCACCGAAACGGCCCGGCCGGCCCGGCCGCCCGGACCCGTCGGTGCCGGCGAACCGGTCACGGTGACCGGTCCCGGTCCGCTGCCCGGTGTCGGTCCGGGTGGAGTGCACCTGCCAGAGCTGGAGCAGATCGAGCTGACCCCGTGGTCGCCGGCAACGACCCGGATCTGGTTGCGGACCGCGCTGCGCGGCGAACCCAGCCGGACCCTGGTGAACTGGTTCGTCCGGCAGACCGGCGGGCTGCCGGCCGCCGCCGACCGGGAACTCGACCGGGTACGTAGCCGTCGTGGTCTGGTCGGTTCCGGCACCGGCGGCTGGACGTTGAGCCCGGACCTCCTTGGCCGGCCCCGGCGGCGGGTGCGGCTGCCCGCCCCGCTGACCCCGCTGATCGGCCGGGACCGCGAGGTCGCCCGGATCGACGCGCTGCTGGCGACCAGCCGGCTGGTCACGCTCGTCGGGGCCGGTGGGATCGGCAAGACCCGGCTGTCGCTGTCGGTGGCCGCCGGTCTCGCGGCTCGGTTCGACGACGGGGTGTGTTTCGTGGCGCTGGCCGCCTGCCGCACCGCGACGGAGGTGCTCACCGCAGTCGCCGCCGCGCTGGACGTGCCGGTGCGTGCCGGGCAGGCGGTGCTGGACGCGGTGGTCGACCACACTGCGGACACCGAGTTGCTGCTGGTGCTGGACAACCTGGAGCAGGCGTTGGCCGCCGGTCCGCCGTTGGGCCAGCTGCTGACCGCCGCTGGGCGCGTTCGGGTACTGGCCACCAGCCGGGAGCCGTTGGGAATCTACGGCGAACAGGTCTACCGGGTGCCGCCGCTGCCGCTGCCCCGCCTCGACGACCTGCCGCGCGGGGCGTCGGCCGCCGCCCGCGTGGTGGCGCAGCATCCGGCGATCGCCCTGTTCGACCAGCTCGCCCGGGCGGCCGACGCGGACTTCAGGCTGACCGCCGACGCCCTGCCGGCGGTGGCCGAGCTGTGCCGGCGGTTGGACGGCCTGCCGCTGGCGATCGAGCTGGCCGCCGCGCGTACCGACCAGTTGAGCCCGGCGGCACTGCTGGAGCGGCTCGGCCCGCACCTGGACCCGCTCGGCCCCGGGCCACGCGACCGGCCGGCCCGCCAGCGGACCCTGCACGGCACCGTCGACTGGAGTTTCGGCCTGCTGGAGCCGGCACAACGGGACGTCTTCACCGCTGCGGCTGTCTTCACCGCCGAGCCGACGGCAGCTGCCGTGGCCACCGTCGCCGGGCTGGAGCCGGTCGCCGTGGCGGGGTCTGCGGCCACGGCGGGGTCTGCGGCCGTCGACCGGGTCGCCGAAGCGTTGGAGGCGCTGGTCCGCAAGAGCCTCGTGGTGGCGGTGACCGGGCGGTCCGGCACCCGCCGGTACGCGATGCTGAACACCATCCAGGCCCAGGCCCGCCAGCTGTGCACCACCGGGCAGCGGTCCCGGCAGCTGCGAAACCATCTGGCGTACTGCGCCGGGCTGGCGGACCGGGCGGCCGGCGGGATGGTCGGGCCGGAGCAGAGCCGCTGGGCCGACGAGCTCGACCAGGAATACCCGGACCTGCGGGCCGCGCTGGAGTACGCGCTCGCTGCCGACGACCTGGCCACCGCGACTCGGCTCTGCCTCGGGTTGTGGCGGTACTGGCGCAACGGAAACCAGATCCGTGACGGCCGACAGTGGCTTGACCGGCTGCTCTCCGCCCCCGCCGGGTTGGCCGCGGAGCACCGCCGCCAACTGCTCTATCCGGCGGCGGTACTGGCCGCCACCCAGGACGACACCGCCACCGCCGCCCGACTCGGCGGGGAGTGTCTGCGCCTCACCGAACGGGCCGGCGACGCCGAGGGCGCCGCGCAGGCCCGCAACATCCTCGGCGTCGCGGCGATGCTCGCCGGCCGCTACGACGAGGCCGGCGAACACTTCCGGTACGGCCTGGAGGTGTGGCGCGAGCTTGGGGCGAAGCCCGGCATGGCGATCGCGCTCGGCAACCTCGCCAAGGTCTGTCTGCGGGCCGGCAACATCGCCGACGCCGACTGGCACATCAACCAGTGCCTGGCGCTGGAGCGGGAAGCCGGCAACAGCCGCGGCGTACTGCTCGGGTTGACCTGTCTGGCCGAGATCCTGCTGGCCCGGCCGGACCCAACCGGCGCGGCCGCCGTCGCCCGGGAAGCGCTCGACCTGGCCACCGGGCTGGGGGACCTGTTCGGCGAGGCGGTCGCACTGCACCATCTCGGGCAGTGCGAGCTGGCCGGCGGGGACCGGCCGGCCGCGCTGCGGTTGTTCGTCGCGGCCCTGGAACGGCGGTTCGAGCTGGGCGACCGGGCGGACCTGTCCACCTCGTTGGAGACGGTGGCCGAGGTGACCGTCGACGAGGATCCGGCCCTGGCGGTACGGATCCTCGCTGCGGTCGACTCGTTGCGCTACCGGTTCGGCCTGGTCGCACCGGTGGCGGTGCAGCAGCGGCGGGACGCCGCCCTCGACGCGGCGCGGCGCGCATTGACCGGTGACGCGTTCGACGCCGCCTGGTACACGGGCGCGGCCACCCCGCTGGACCTGGTCGTCGACCAGGCACTGGACTGCGCACCGGAGGGACCCCGGGACCCGGCCGCGGTGCTAGGGTCCCGGGGGTGATCGAAGCAGCTGTCCACCTTGCCGCCCAACCCCGTCTCGACACCCTGGTCACCGAGTGGCGTTCCGAGGCGCAGCGGCTGCGTACCGACTATGCCGGCACCGCGTGGCTCGGTGACCGCCCGGCGGACGACACCGGCCTGGCCGGCCCCGACTACACCCGCCGCGGCGTGGACGTGCAGCTGTTCCTGCCGGACACCCACTGGTACGCGGTCGACGCTTTGGACGACGTGGAAATCCAGGTGACCGGCGGGCTGGTGCAGGTCGCCGCCACCGCCCGGCAGACCCAGGGACTGGTCGGCGCGCTCGCCGCGCCGACGGTGGATTTCTTCGAGCACCCCGACGGCGAACCCGGCGTCGGGATCTGCCTGTCCCTGCGCGGTGAGATCTGGTCCAACCTGGGGCTGTCCTACCGGGTGAGCGTGCTCTGCCGGCCGGACGCGGTACTGCGGTCCGGCGGGCGGGCCGACGGGGAGCCAGCCGACGGAGACTGACCGGGCCGGCCCTGGCGGGTCGGCCTTCCCGGGTCGGCCTACGCTGGTCGGGTGGTGACCGACACCCTGCTCGACCGGGTTACCTGGACCCGGCGCCGCGACGCGCACGCCGAGCGTGTCGACCGGCTGGTGGGCGGGCACCTGGAGCGCCGCCGCCGGGGCGAGTCGCATCCGGTCGCCGACTTCCTGTTCACCTACTACGCGTACCGGCCGGCGCAGCTGCGTCGCTGGCATCCGGGGGCGGGGGTGCGACTCGCCGACACCGAGCCGGCGCAGTGGGGCCGGGACTACCGGACGGTTCCGAGCGGCGACGGGGTGGCGGTCACCCTGGACACCGCCGGGCTACTGGCCCGGCGCGGCGAGTTCGTCACCTGGGTACGGGACCTGCTGGCCCGTACCGCGAACCGGCCGGCGCACCTGGGCTGCTTCGGCCTGCACGAGTGGGCGATGGTCTACCGGCAGCCCGCCGACGAGGTCCGCCACCACCGGTGGCCGCTGCGGATGAGTCCGGCCGGCCTCGCCGAGTTCGTCGACGGCCAGCGGATTCGGTGCAGCCATTTCGACGCGTACCGATTCTTCACGCCAGCGGCCCGGCCACTGAACCTGCTTTCCCCGCAGCGCTCCAACCAGGCCGACTTCGAACAACCGGGCTGCCTGCATGCCAACATGGATCTGTACAAGTGGTCCTTTCGGTTGAGTCCGCTGGTCCCCGGCGAACTGGTGGTGGACTGCTTCGAGTTAACCCGTGACATCCGGGACCTGGACATGCGGGCCAGTCCGTACGACCTGCGGGAGCTGGGCTATCCGCCGGTGCGGATCGAGACCGCGGCGGGTCGGGCCGAGTACGCGACGATGCAGCGGGACTTCGCCGAGCGGGCCGCGGTACTGCGGGACCGCCTGTTGCGGTGTATCGCCCGATTCGATGGGTTTGGCCAGTCGGATCAGCTGAGCTGACATTCCGACTTCGCATCAACTTCATGTGCCAATCGTGGCCGCCTGCTGACCGCTGCCTTAATTCAGTCAGCTCCAATGGTTGACCGGACCTATACGTTCAATTAATCTCAAGCGCAGAAGCAAGATAGAACGTCAGGTAGAAGTCAAGGAGTGGCCCAGCAACGGCTCCCGGGTCGACAAGGAGGTGCGCGATGTTGGCGGACTACGGGACGCGGGCGCTGCGGTTCGCGGTGGCGGAAGCGGGCAGACGGTGCCTGGCGCACGGACGGTGCCCGGCGCACGGACGGTGCCCGGCGCACGGACGGTGCAGCCCCCGACCGTCAGGGAACGTCGGGGGCTGTGTCCAGTGTGCCACGGCAACCGGGTTCCGCGCGACCGCCCGGCGGTACCGGCCCGCCGACCCCGGCGGTACGGGTGCTCGACGGCGTCAATCAGCTGCGTGCCGTCGCCGATCCGATCCGGTTGCGGGTGCTCGCGGTGCTCACCGCCGAGCCGGACCGGGCGCTGTCCGCCCGCCAGCTGGCCCACCAGCTGGGCATCACGTTCAGCCTGATGCACTACCACCTGCGGGTGCTGCCCAGGAGGGGATGATCCGGGTGGTCAACCAGCGGACCGACCAGGGCCGGGCGGAGCGGTACTTCCAGGCCACGCAGTTGGCGTTGCGCTGGGACTTCCCGCCGGCTGACCGGTCCGGCGACGACATTGCGCCAGCGAACCGGGCCGGCGACGGCGGGTCGAACGGGAAGCACGTTCAAAATAAGCTGAGCGACGGACGGAAGTCAATCGTCGGGGTAGAATCAACCGTGAAACGTTGGTTGACTGGAGGTCTGCGGTGACTGAGCTGATGGCCAGCCGGGTGATCGAGGACGTGGCTACCCTCAAGGCGCTCGCCGACCCCATCCGGATGCGGGTGCTGGAGCTCGCCATGTCCGAGCCCGAGCGGACCTGGACCGCCAAGGAGCTGGCAAACATCGTGGGCGTCGCGCCCACCAAGATCTACTACCACATCAACCAGCTGGAACAGCACCAACTGCTGCACATCCGGGACACCCGGGTGGTCAATGGCATTATCGAGAAGCAGTACGGTGCCGGCCAGCTCAACTTGACCTTCCACCGCCGCTCCGGCGAGGAACCCAGCTCGGTGCACGAGGTGGTGGCCACCCTGCTCGACCAGATCAAGGACGAGATCGAGGCCGGACTCAACGCCGGCACCATCTCCGATAGCAGTGAGGCGCCCGACCCGGTCCGGATGATGCTCAGCCGGGGGGTCGCCGAGATCCCCGTAGACCGGATCGCCGAGTTCCGCCACGAGCTGCAGGCCCTGATGCGGCGGTTCGAGCAGGCCGGCGTCCCCCGTGACGGCACCACCACCGGTGGGCACCGGTTCGCGATGCTGGTCGGCATGCACCCGCTCGGGTTGTCCTGACCTGACTCGCCTGCCGAGTTCACCCCGTAACCCCGTCAGGCCGGGCAGCCGGGAGCCGACCGTCAGATCCACCGTACGGCGACCCCGGCAGAGAACGCGCCGCTGCGCAGCTCCAACCGGTCCGGGACCAGGTCGCCGCTGACCGTGAAGGCCAGCGGGACCAGCATCCGGCCCCCGGGCGGCACCGGCTCGGCGAAGACGTCCCGGCCGCCGTTCTCCTGCCGGGTCGCCGCCTCGTCCACCCCGACCCAGTCACCGGTCGGCAGATACGCCCGCTGCAACGGCCCGTACCAGAACTGTTCGGTGTCGCTGCGGTTGCGCAGCCCGACCGTGGCGACACACCGCCGATCCTGCCCCTGCCCATCAGCCGGCGCGCAGGCCATCCGGAAGACGGTGAACTCGAAGGCGGCCTCGGTCAGCAGCACCCCGAATCCGCCAGCCGGTGGCGCACCGATCCACCCACTGGGCGGCTGGTTGGCCCGGTCCAGCACCTCGCTGCCGTAGCTCGCCACGCGTACCGCTGCCACCGCCAGCCCGGTCAGCATCGCCAGCAGCAGGCCGAACACCAGCGGCGTCGCCGGGCGCCAGCTGCGCTTAGGGGCGGCCGGCACCGCCGCCGGCAACCGCACCCGCCGCCCGGCCGGGGTGACGACCCGGCGTCGGTCGACCCGGCGCTCCCGCAGCCGGCGGCGCCACCCGTACCCAAGCATCGCCACCACGACGAGTGCCGTCAGCCCGCCGATCAGCGGCATCGACGGGCGCTGCCACCAGGCCGAGTCCGCCGCCTCGATGCCGGCCGTCGGGGTCCACCGGGCGCTCGCGCAGTCGTACGGCAGCGCGGTGTCCCGCTGGTACGCGCAGACCGGGAAGGTCTGCGCGGTGCCGGCACCGCCCGGCCGGAACGACGCGGTGACCGTCTGCCCGCTGTTCGCCGGCAGGCTCAACTGCCAGGTGATCTCCGAGGCATCGACCCGGCCGGCGGCGCCGACGGTGGCCACCGAGGTCATCGTCGGTACGGCCATCCGCAGGGTGACGTCGACCGGTGACACCGTACGGTTGACCGCCTCGACCCGGTAGGTCGCCGCGCTCTGCCCGATCTCGTTGATCGTCACCGCGACCAGTTCCTGCCTCTCGGCCCGTGCCGAAGCAGCCCCCTCGGCCCGTGCCGGTGCCGCGCCCGGTGCCAGGATCCCCCCGCCGACCACCAGAACGGCGCCGAACAGACCGGCCCGCAGCGCACGTCGCCACCATGACATCACCATCTCGTCTCTGCCCCTGACCCGAACGGTAGGCCGGCACCGGCCGTCCGGCCGGCGAAGCGCGGTTCCGCCACCTGATCCGGTGACCGGTGCTAGATTTCCACTTCTCGCAGTGACCGTTGTCGCCCTTCGCCGTGACCGCCGGGGCGGCGCGGGCGCAGGGCGATACATTGACCGGGTGCGTATCGCTCGTTTCGCCCATGGCAAGGGAATGTCGTTCGGAGTCGTCGAGGGGGAGCCGGGAGCCGGCCCCGAGGCGTTGACCGTCGCCGAGGTCGACGGCCACCCGTTCGGCAGGCTGACCTTCACGTCGCAGCGTTGGGCGCTGGCCGACGTCCGGCTGCTGTCGCCGATCCTGCCCAGCAAGGTGGTGTGCGTCGGGCGCAACTACGCCGACCACGCCGCCGAGCACGGTGCCGAGGTGCCGGCCGAGCCGTTACTGTTCCTCAAGCCGTCGACGTCGGTGATCGGTCCACGGGACGCGATCCGACTGCCCGCCCAGTCCCGGCAGGTGGAGCACGAGGCGGAGCTCGCCGTGGTGATCGGACCGCCCGGTGCCCGGCGCGCCGACCGGGCCGCCGCCGAGCGGGCCATCTTCGGCTACACCTGCGCCAACGATGTCACCGCCCGCGACCTGCAGCGGTCGGACGGCCAGTGGACCAGGGCGAAGGGCTTCGACTCGTTCTGCCCGATCGGCCCGTGGATCGTCACCGGGCTGGACGTCACCGACCTGGAGGTCCGCTGCGAGGTGGGTCCGAAGCCGGACGAGATGGACGTACGGCAGCTGGGCCGGACCAAGCAGATGGTCTTCGACGTGCCGACGCTGGTGTCGTACGTGTCACACGTGATGACGCTGCTGCCCGGTGACGTGATCCTGACCGGGACGCCGGCCGGGGTGAGCGAGCTGACCGCCGGCGACACGGTGTCGGTCCGGATCGAGGGCATCGGTGAGCTGGCCAACCCGGTGGTCGCGGCGGACTGAGGCAAACCGCTGCGGTATCCCGATTTGGCGCGCACCATGGGGTCAGGTAGAGTTCTGTCCCGGTGCGGCGAGCACCGATGGGGTATGGGGTAATTGGCAGCCCGACTGATTCTGGTTCAGTTAGTCTAGGTTCGAGTCCTGGTACCCCAGCCACCGATGCCGGAAGGCTCCAGATGGCGTCGGGGTGCTGGTCTCTGTTAGAGTTCGGCACCGTGTCCAACAGGACACAGCAGCACGAAACGGCAGTTTGTACCAGGATAGTTCTGGCCCCGTCGTCTAGCGGCCCAGGACGCCGCCCTCTCAAGGCGGTAGCGCCGGTTCGAATCCGGTCGGGGCTACAGCGCTCAAGGCGCCCTCCTGCGGGGGGCGCCTTTTCGTCGGCCCTGTCCGGCTACCCTGCCGCCCGGTCGCCGCTGCCTATAATGCCCGAAACGGCCTGGGCTGCGCAGAGTTACCCGGAGATCAGGGCTTGATCAGAGCACGGCGGGGTGCGGAATCAATGCGGGCTCAGAGCCCGGAGAGCCGTTGGCCGGCGCGGACCACGGCCATGGCGTGCCGCTCACCCGGCCGGCGGCCGAGCCGCTCGATCGGCCCGGAGACGCTGACCGAGGCGATCACCCGGCCGGTGCGGTCCCGGATCGGCGCGGAGACACTGGCCACCCCGGCCTCCCGCTCGGCGACGCTCTGCGCCCAGCCACGTCGGCGCACCTCGGCGAGCGTACGGCCGGTGAACTTGCAGCGGGGCAGTAGCGGCATGACGGCCTCGGGTGGCTCCCAGGCCAGCAGGATCTGGGCGGCGGACCCGGCGGTCATCGGCAGCACCGAGCCGACCGGCACCGTGTCGCGCAGGCCACTGGCCCGCTCGGCGGCGGCGACGCAGATCCGCTCGTCGGCCCGGCGCAGGTAGAGTTGGGCGCTCTCGCCGGTGGCGTCGCGCAGCGCGGCCAGCAGCGGCTCGGCGGCGGTCAGCAACACGTCGGGCGCGGCGTTGGCCAGCTCACCCAACCGGGGGCCGGGCCGCCACCGCCCCTGGGTGTCCCGGACCAGCATCCGGTGGATCTCCAGGGCCTGTGCCAACCGGTGCGCAGTGGCCCGGGGCAGCTTGGTCCGGTCGACGAGTTCGGCGAGGCTGGCGCCGTCCACGCAGGCCGCGAGGATCACCACCGCCTTGTCGAGAACGCCGACACCGCTCATACTGTGTCCCACAAGCCGAAACATACCTCCCAGAATTTAGGATGTCCAGATGGTGGGAGCCACTTCGAAGCAGACATCGCCCAGGACCCTGGCCGAGAAGGTCTGGGACGCGCACGTGGTGCGATCCGCCGCGGGCGAGCCGGACCTGCTCTACATCGATCTGCACCTGCTGCACGAGGTCACCAGCCCGCAGGCCTTCGACGGGCTGCGGCTGGCCGGTCGGCCGGTGCGCCGGACCGATCTGACCCTCGCCACCGAGGATCACAACACCCCGACCGGGTACGCCGACCCGGCGTTCAACGGCCGGCGCGGGGACCTGCTGACCATCAGCGACCCGACATCGCGTACCCAGATCGAGACGCTGCGCCGCAACTGCGCCGAGTTCGGCATCAGGCTGCACGCCCTGGGCGACGACAACCAGGGCATCGTGCACGTCATCGGCCCGCAGCTGGGCCTGACCCAGCCCGGCATGACGATCGTCTGTGGCGACTCGCACACCGCGACCCACGGCGCGTTCGGCGCGCTCGCCTTCGGCATCGGCACCAGCGAGGTCGAGCACGTGCTGGCCACCCAGACGCTGCCGCAGTCCCGGCCGAAGACGATGGCGGTCACCGTCACCGGCGAACTCGGCCCGGGGGTCACCGCCAAGGACCTGGTGCTGGCGCTGATCACCAAGGTCGGCACCGGCGGTGGTCGCGGCTACGTGGTGGAGTACCGGGGCGAGGCGATCCGCCGGCTCTCCATGGAGGGCCGGATGACGGTGGCGAACATGTCCATCGAGTGGGGTGCCAAGGCGGGCATGGTGGCGCCGGACGAGACCACCTTCGCGTACCTCAGGGGCCGGTCGAACGCGCCGCAGGGCGCCGACTGGGACGCCGCCGTGGCCTACTGGTCCAGTCTGGCCACCGACGAGGGGGCGACGTTCGACGCCGAGGTGATCCTGGACGCCAGCGAGATCACGCCGTTCGTGACCTGGGGCACCAACCCCGGGCAGGGCGCCGCGCTGAGCGCCGCCGTGCCCGACCCGGAGCAGTTCGACACCGACGCGGAGCGGGTCGCCGCCCACCGGGCGCTGGAGTACATGGACCTGCGGCCGGGCACCGCGCTGCGCGACGTGCCGGTCGACGTGGTCTTCGTCGGCTCCTGCACCAATGGTCGGCTGGAGGATCTGCGGGTCGCCGCCGATGTGCTGCGCGGGCGCAAGGTCGCCGACGGGGTACGGATGCTCGTGGTGCCCGGATCGGCCAAGGTACGGGAGGCGGCCGAGAACGAAGGGCTGGACAAGGTCTTCGCCGACGCCGGTGCCGAGTGGCGGTTCGCCGGCTGCTCGATGTGCCTGGGCATGAACCCGGACACGCTCAAACCGGGGGAGCGCTCCGCCTCCACCTCCAACCGCAACTTCGAGGGCCGGCAAGGCCGGGGCGGGCGTACCCACCTGGTGTCGCCGCCGGTCGCCGCCGCCACCGCCGTGGTGGGCCGGCTGGCCGCGCCGGCGGACCTCAACTGACCGCCGCTGGACACGCACCACGAGACGGGATCACGACATGGACAAGTTCACCGTGCACACCGGGACCGCCGTCCCGCTGCGCCGTTCTAATGTAGATACCGATCAGATCATCCCGGCGGTGTACCTCAAGCGGGTGACCCGGACCGGCTTCGCCGACGGTCTGTTCAATGCCTGGCGCGAGGATCCGGGATTCGTTCTGAACAATCCTTCGTATTCCGGGGCATCCATTCTCGTCGCTGGCCCCGAGTTCGGCACCGGGTCATCGCGTGAACACGCGGTGTGGGCGCTGCGGGACTGGGGCTTCCGGGCCGTGCTGTCCCCCCGCTTCGGTGACATCTTCCGCGGCAACGCGCTCAAGGAAGGGCTGCTGCCGGTCGAGCTGGAAATGCCCGCCATTGAGGAATTGTGGTCGCTGGTCGAGGCCGATCCGGCCGCCGAGGTGACCGTCGACCTGGCCAGCCGGGAGGTCAGGGCCGGTGCCTCCGGCTGGTCGTTCCCGATCGACGACTTCAGCCGGTGGCGGCTGATGGAGGGATTGGATGACATTGGACTGACCCTGCGTCACGAGTCGGCCATCACCGAGTACGAGCGCGGTCGGTTGTCGTTCAAGCCGGTCGTGGCATAGCGCACAACGCCGAACCGGTCTCTTCCCAACGGGGTTCCCGACGCCGATTCCGCCCCCATCCGGTGGCCCACCAACCGTCCGGCTATACCAACCGGTCGGCTCCGGCCACCGGTTGGGGGCGAATCCGTTACGACACAAGGACTTTTTTCCGGCAGATGTTTGTGTCCTGCCGGTACAGGGCATACCGTGCGCGCAGAATGGCTCGTTGAGTCCAGTTGCACATACGGGAGGGAACTCGTGAACAAGGCAGAGCTCATCGATGCGCTCGCTGCTCGCCTGGGAGACCGCAAGACGGCGACGACGGCGCTCGACGCCGTCTTGGCCGAGGTTCAGTCGGCGGTCACCAAGGGCGACCGGGTGGGTATCACCGGCTTCGGGGTGTTCGAGAAGCGCGTCCGCGCGGCTCGAACAGCGCGCAACCCGCGTACCGGCGAGTCGGTGAAGGTCAAGAAGACCTCGGTGCCGGTCTTCCGGCCCGGCGCGGGCTTCAAGGACATGGTGGCCAGCGGCAAGGCACCGAAGGCCACCGCGGCCAAGTCGACCGCGGCGAAGTCCACGGCGACGAAGGCCACCGCAGCCAAGTCCACGGCGGCCAGGAGCACCGCCCGTGGCGCGGCGAAGTCCACCGGCACGGCCGCCAAGTCGACCGCCACCAAGGCGCCGGCGAAGCGGGCGGCCGGCGGTACGGCGAAGAAGACCGCCGCCGCCAAGACCACCCGGTCCGCGGCGGCCGCGCCGGCCAAGAAGTCCACGGTCAGGAAGACCACCGCGACTCGGTCCACCGCGGCCAAGTCGGCGGCGGCCAAGTCGACCGGAGCCAAGTCGACGGCGGCGAAGAAGTCGCCGGCGAAGAAGGCCCCGGCCCGCAAGCCCGCCGCCCGTAAAACCACCCGCTGAGCCGTCCGGCCACACCGGCCGGACACCACCAGCGCGAAGGCGCCCACCGCCGGTACGGCGGTGGGCGCCTTCGTATATGCGACAGGGCCGCTGACCCGGTCCGCTGGGCCGCCGCAATCGGCCCCGCTAGAGCCGGTCCGCGCCGACCAGCCGCTCCCCGGCGAACGACAACAACCAGCCGCCGCCCTTCGCGGTACGGTGATCCGCCGCCGACCGCCGGGTCAGCACCGTCAACGCGGCCGGGATCACCTTGCCCTGACTGCACACCGCTGCCGGCGTACCGGCCGCCGCCAACTCGCTCAGCCGGCCCGCCGCCGCCAACGCGTTCTCGTCCGGCTGCTGGCCGGCGGCCGGCTCGTCGAACACCGACTCCACTTCGACCGGCAGATCCAGCGCCTGCGCCAGCGGGGCGACCGTCTGCACACACCGCCGGGGCGACGCCGACAGCACCCGACACGGCCCGGTCAGCACCAGCAACGCCGCCAACGCCTGCGCCTGCCGCAGCCCGGCGGTGTCCAACGGGCGGGCACTGTCCGGACCCGGCCAGGTGTCCCGGCTGCCGGCGTGCGCGTGCCGCACCAGGGTGAGCGTCGCGGTCACCGGCGGCAGCTGCGCGAACCCGTGCAGCACCCCGACGTCGTGCCGGTACGTCAACCGCTGCCGCGCCTGCGCCAACGGCAGCCAGCACAGCTCGTCGACCTCGTCGGCGGCGTCAACCGGCACCGGCTCGGACGACGCCTCCACCGCCCGCATCGACCAGTAGTCGACCACCTTCAGGTTGCCGTCCGGCATGGTGTAACGGATCGACGGTAGCCGCACCTGCGGCACCGCCCGGATCCCGGTCTCCTCACCGACCTCCCGGACCGCTGCCACCAACGGACGCTCCGCCGGCTCCAGTTTGCCCTTCGGCAGCGACCAGTCGTCGTGCCGGGGCCGGTGCACCAGACACACCTGCACCGCCCCGCTGTCGTCGGTGCGCCACACCACCCCGCCGGCGGCCCGGACCTCGGTCACGGCAGCCACTTCGTCCGCTGCCCCGCCGCCGCCCGCTCCCAGGCGGTGGCGAACTCCGCCCGCGCCGCACGGATCGCGGCCCGCTCCCGCTCGACCAGCCGGCCGACGGTCACCGCCAACTCGTGGTCGTCCGGGTGCTCGGCCAGCACCCCCTGCCAGGTCTCGGCGGCCACCGCCGCGTCCTGGTGCTCACCGAGCAGGTTCTGCACCTTCGACAACGCCTTCGCCAGCTTCGCCGCGCCACCGCCGATCACCGGCGCCACCGCGTCCACCGCGTACCGGGCCTTCTTGCCGTTGATTCGCACCGCGTGCCAGCGCTCGTCGGAGGCGTCCAGGGTCAGATCGGCGGCACCGTCCACACCGCTGCCGCCGAACGCCAACCGGCGCCACGGCTTGGCCACCAGGCGAGGCAGCACCTCGGCCGCCGGGCCGGCCGCCGCCGGGGTCAGTCGCGGCTCCCGGGCCGCCTGCACCAGCATCTCCACCAGGGCAACGTACCGGTTGGAGCGCAGCGTCGCGTCCACCTCGGCCAGTGCCGCCGCCTGCCGGTCGGCGAGCGTCGCGTCGATCAGCTCGACCGCCGCCGACGGTAGCGGCGCCACCGGGTCCGCTCCGGCGGTACGCCGCAACCGGTCCCGCAGCACCTCGGCGTCGCGGGCACCGCCGAGCACCCCGGCGATCCACTTCAGCTCGTCGCGCAGCGCACCCGCCCACTCGCGGTCCACCAACGCCCGGAAGGTCCGCAGGTCGCTGCGCAGCCGCCGGCAACCCACCCGCATCTGGTGCACGGCGGTGTCGTCGTCGCCGACCGGGGCGTGCAGCCGCACCAGCGGGTCGTGCGCCAGGATCCGGGCGACGCCGTCGCGGACCGCCCGGGTGACCACATCGGCGGCGGTCGGCCCGTCCGGCAGGTCCTCGACCGCCGGCAGCTCCGCCGGACCGGCGGCGGCCGCACCCAACGCCCGTACGTGCTTCGGGGTGAACCCGCCGGCAATCGCCCCCGCCGCGACCAATTCGGCCTCGACCTGGTCCAGCAGCGACCGGTTGGCGGCCTTCAGCTCGACCTCCACCTCACGGAACCGCGACCGAATCGTCTTGCCGTCCAACACCGACACCGCGTCGTCGGCCACCTCCACCAGCAGCGCGTCGTCGGCGTCGCGCAACTCCAGCACCGTACGTGCCGTGCGCACCGTCGCGGCCGGCGTCAGCTCCACCCCCCGCGAGTACGCGGTGACCAGCCACACCAGCTCGGCCGGCGGCTTGCCGCGCTTACCGGACCGGCTGATCTCGTGCCGTACGCCGGGCGCGTCGGCGGGTAGCTTCACCGTCCACGGCTTCGAGTCGCCCACCCGGTGGCGCAGCGACACCCCGGCGCGGGCCAGCCGCAGATCCGGGGTGTCGTAGTAGGTGGCGGTCAGCTTCGCCGCCGGCTGCTGCACCAGCCGGCCACCGTCCGGCAGACAGCCGGACAGGTCCGGCACGGTGAAACCCGGCTCGACCTCGTACTTGCGTTCCTCCTCCACCATCGGGCCAGCCTAGCGCCGCCCGCCCGAGGTCGCCGCTGTCGACAGGGCGCCGCCGGCCCGCCGACCGCCGGCGGCAGCAGGAGCTATTTGCCGGTGCCGATGAACCGCCGGAGCAGCCGCTCCTGCAGATGCACCAGCGGCCGCTCGTCGGTCGACCGGTGCCGGCTCCAGGTGCCGTCCGGGTGCAGCTCGAACGACTCGCAGTCCGGGCTGAACGCGTCGCTCATCAGCTGGTCCAGCTCGGCGCGGGCCACCGGGTCGGTCACCTGCACCAGCGCCTCCACCCGGCGGTCCAGGTTGCGGTGCATCAGGTCGGAGGAGCCGATCCAAAACTCCACGTCGCCGTCGTTGCCGAACCGGAACACCCGGGAATGCTCCAGGAACCGGCCGAGGATCGACCGGACCCGGATGTTGTCCGACAGCCCCGGCACCCCGGGCCGCAGCGTGCACATCCCCCGGATCAGCAGATCCACCTGTACGCCGGCCTGCGACGCCCGGTACAGCGCGTCCACCAGCTCCTCGTCGACCAGCGAGTTCACCTTGATCTGGACCAGCCCGCCCCGGCCCTCGCGGACGTGGGCGACCTCCCGCCCGATCCGCTCGATCAGCCCGCTGCGCACCCCGTGCGGGGCGACCAGCAGCCGCCGGTACGCGGTCTGCCGGCTGTAGCCGGTCAACACGTTGAACAGGTCGGTCAGGTCGGCGCCGACCTCCGGGTCGGCGGTCAGCATGCCGAAGTCCTCGTACAGCCTGGCCGTCTTCGGGTGGTAGTTGCCGGTGCCGATGTGGCAGTAGCGGCGGATCTGGTTGCCCTCCTGGCGTACCACCAGGGCGGTCTTGCAGTGGGTCTTCAGCCCGACCAGGCCGTACACGACGTGGCAGCCGGCCCGTTCCAGCATCCGCGCCCAGCCGATGTTGGCCTGTTCGTCGAACCGGGCCTTCACCTCGACCAGCACCACCACCTGCTTGCCGGCGGCGGCCGCCTCGATCAGCGCGTCGACGATCGGCGAGTCGCCGCTGGTGCGGTACAGCGTCTGCTTGATCGCCAGGACGAGCGGGTCGGCCGCGGCCTGCTCGATGAACCGCTGCACGCTGGTGGAGAACGAGTGGTACGGGTGGTGCACCAGGATGTCGCCGTCGCGCAGGGTGGCGAAGACGCTGCGCGGCACCTCGCCCTCGACCAGCCGCGGGTGGGTGGCCGGCACGAACGGGCGGTCCTTGAGGTCCGACCGGTCGGAGCTCTCGTACACCTGCCACAACGCGGACAGGTCCAGCAGCCCCGGCACCCGCAGCACGTCGTGGCTGTCCATGTCCAGCTCGCGGACCAGCAGGTCGAGCATGTGGTCGGAGATGGAGGCGGCCACCTCCAGCCGAACCGGCGGGCCGAACCGGCGCTGGGCGAGCTCCCGCTCCAGCGACTGCAGCAGATCCTCGTCGCGGTCCTCGTCGACTTCGAAGTCGGCGTTGCGGGTCACCCGGAACAGGTGGCACTCAACCACCTGCATGCCGGAGAACAGCTGGCCGAGCTGGGCGGCGATCAGATCCTCGACCGGCAGGAACCGGGCGCCCAGCCCTTCCTGGCTGACCACCACGAACCGGGGCACGTTGTTCGGCACCTTGATCCGGGCGAACAGCTCCGGGCCGCCGTCGGGGTCACGGACCGCGACGGCCAGGTTCAACGACCGGCTGGAGATGTACGGAAACGGGTGCGCCGGGTCGACGGCCAGCGGGGTCAGCACCGGGAAGATGTGCTCCCGGAAGTAGGTGCGCAGCCCTTCCCGCTCACCGGTGCTCAGATCGCTCCACCGGATCAGGTGGATGCCCTCGGCGGCCAGCCGGGGCCGGACCTCCTCGGTGAAGCAGCGGGCGTGCCGGGCGACCAGGCCGGCGGTCTTCGCCGCGATCAGCTCCAACTGGGTACGCAGCGGCAGCCGGTCGCCGCCGCGTACCGGCAGCCCGGCCTGCAGCCGGCGTTTCAGCCCGGCGATGCGGACCATGAAGAACTCGTCGAGGTTGCTGGCGAAGATGGCCAGGAACTTGGCCCGCTCCAGCAGCGCCGTCTGCGGGTCCTCGGCCAGCTCGATCACCCGGGCGTTGAAATCGAGCCAGGACAGCTCCCGGTTGAGGAACCGGTCGTCGGGCAGCGGCTGGCGGGCCAGCGTGGCCGGCTCGTCCGGCTCGGCCGGCTCGGCGGTGTCCGACACCGGGTTGGCCGGGTCGGGGGCCTGCACCGGCAGCGGCGCGGCCGGCGCGTCGGTCGCGGACTCCGCCTCCGGCGCCGGCTCGGTGGTCTCCGGTGCTGCCTGCGGTGCCGCCTTGGCCCGCCGGCGGGCGGTGCCGCCTGCTGACTTGCGGGCGCTGCTGGCCGTGGACCTGCGAGCGGTGCCGGCCGTCGATTTGCGGGCGGTGCCGCCGGCCGGTTTCCGGGCGGTGCCGTTCGACGACTGGCGGCGGGCCGGCCGGGGCGTCGCGGTCGCGCCGTCGTCGGCAGCGGGCTGGTCGGCGGCAGACTGGTCGGTGCCGGCGGGCTGGTCAGCGGTGGGCTGGTCGGCTGCGCGGCGCGGACGGGCGGCGGCGCGCCTGGAGGGGGCGGGCGTCACCCGGTAATCATGACCTGATCACGGTGAACTTGGCATAAATTCGCCCGGCTCCAGCTAGCCGAATGTGGGCAACGTAACGCGGTTGACGTGCCCGGACTCGTCACGCTCGATGCGTACCCGCTGACCCAGCCGCAGCAGCCGCAGCCCGGAAGCATCGAACGCGGCCGCCGGGAACGCCAGCTCCGCCCCGTCGTCGAGCAGCACCGTGCCGCTGCGGGTCGCCGAATCGAAGGTCGCCACCGTGCCCTGCATCTCAGCTCACCGACCTGTGTCGCATGTCAGCACGGTACCCGCTGGCGTACAGCGCGGCGGTGTACCGCCCCAGGCCGAGCCGGGCCGCGTCGGCGAGGTCGGCGGCGGTGTCCACGTCGCGGCGCAGCGTCGGCCAGTCCCCGCCGCGCCGGACGGCACCCGACCGTTGATGCCGTACTGCCGATCCGGCGCCGAAACCCGGCCGCAGCGCGGTGCCGACGGCGGCCGCCAGCAGCACCGTGCCGGTGCCGGCGGCATCCGGCACGAACCAGCGGTCCACGCCCGCCCCGGCGGCGGTGTCGAGGGCGGTGGTCAGCTCCGCCGGGCGCAACGCCGGCAGGTCAGCGGTCAACGCGGCGACCGGCCGGCCGCCGCCGACAGTCGCGGCGCCGTGCGCCACCGCCGCGTTCAGCCCGCTCACCTCCGGCGCGCCGAGCTCCGGGTCGGCGACGGTACGGGCACCGAGCGCGCCCAACGCGGCGTCGGCCGCCGGATCCGAGGTGACCACCACCACCTCGGCGACCAACGGGCAGGCCAGCGCGGCGGCGACGGTGTCGCGGGTCAGGGCCAGCGCCAGCTCCTCATGCGGTACGCCGTCGAGCGCGCCCCGCAGCCGGCTCTTCGCCACCGCGAGCCGCTTGACCGGCAGCACCACCGACCAGGTCGCGTTCCGCACCGCTCCATCCTGCCGGCTGGGCTCGCATTGGCTCTGGCCGGGTCGGACAGGGCATGATTCGCTGCGTCGGTCGGCAAGACGGCGGTCGGGTGCGGTGACCCGGTGGTGGCCAGGGTGGTGGCCAGGGTGCGGTGACGAGGAGGATCGGGTGGCGCGGCGGAAACTGGGCTTCTGGCGACGCTTCATCGTGATGGTGGTCAAACCGACCCTGCTCGCGTGGACGAAGCGGAACTGGTCCGGGATGCAGCACATCCCCGGCACCGGTGGGGTGATCGTCGTCGCCAACCACATGTCGCACGCCGACCCGATGGTCATCGGTCACTTCCTCTACGAGGCCGGCCGCTGGCCCCGGTTCCTCGGCAAGGCCAGCCTGTTCACCATCCCGGTCATCGGGCGCTGGCTGCTCAAGGTGAAGCAGATCCCGGTGCACCGGGGCAGCGTCGACGCGATCAAGTCGCTGGAGGCGGCGATCGTCGGCGTCGACGAAGGCGGCGCGGTGGTGATCTACCCGGAGGGGACCACCACCCGCGAGCCGGACCTGTGGCCGATGCGCGGCAAGACCGGCGCGGCCCGCCTGGCGTTGACCACCGGCGCCCCGGTCGTGCCGGTGGCGATGTGGGGTCCGCAGCAGATGTACGACCCGCGGACCGGGAAACTGAACCTGCTGCCCGGCCGGAAGGTGACCGTCGTCGCCGGTGAACCTTTCGACCTGAGCAGATGGGCCGGGGTCGAGCCGACCCGGGCGGTGCTGGAGGAGATCACCGAGACCATCATGCTGCGACTGCGGGACATGGTCGCCGAGATCCGGGGCGGCGAGGCCCCACCGCTGTACACCCCGACCGCCCGCCGCAAGGGCCGGTCCACCGGCACCCCGGAGCCGGGACAGTGACCGGGACCGGCCGGGCCGTCGTCCTGGGCGCCGGCTCGTGGGGGACCGCGTACGCCAAGGTGCTCGCCGACGCCGGGGCCGACGTGGTCCTCTGGGCCCGACGTGAACAGGTCGCCGCCGCGATCCGCGAGTACGGCACCAACCCCGACTACCTGCCGGCGGTGCGGCTGCCCGACCGGGTCACCGCCACCAGCGACGCCGCCGAGGCGATCAAGGGCGCGGGGCTGGTCGTGCTCGCCGTACCGTCGCAGACCCTGCGCGGCAACCTGGGTGACTGGGCCGCGCACATCGGCCCCGACGCGACCCTGGTCAGCCTGATGAAAGGGATCGAACTCGGCACCACCAAGCGGATGAGCGAGGTGATCGTCGAGACCACCGGGGTCGGCCCGGACCGGGTCGTGGTGGTCTCCGGCCCCAACCTGGCCGCCGAGATCGCCGCCGAGCAGCCGGCCGCCAGCGTCGTCGCCGGCACCGACACCGCGCGCACCGCCGCCGTGCAGCAGGCGATGCTCACCGGCTACCTGCGGCCGTACACCAACGACGACGTGATCGGCTGCGAGCTGGGCGGGGCGGTGAAGAACGTGATCGCCCTGGCGTACGGCATCGCCACCGCGATGCGCCTCGGTGACAACACCAAGGCCACCCTGATCACCCGGGGGCTGGCCGAGACGGCCCGCCTCGGTGTGGCCCTCGGTGCCGACCCGCTGACCTTCTCCGGCCTGGCCGGCCTCGGTGACCTGGTCGCCACCTGCTCGTCGCCGCTGTCGCGCAACCGGACGTTCGGCGAGCACCTGGGCCGGGGGGAGACCCTGGAACAGGCGCAGGCCGCCACCCGGCAGACCGCCGAAGGGGTGAAGAGCTGCCTGTCGATCCGGGACCTGGCCCGCGCGCACGGGGTGGAGATGCCGATCACCGAGCAGGTGGAACGGATCTGCCACGAGGGCCTGGACCCGCGTACCGCGTTGACGCTGCTGATGACGCGGGCCACGAAACCGGAATAGGCTCTGCCGCCGGCCGGTGACCTTGGTCAGGATGAACGGCATGACCGCCACTTCCCGCGACCCGGGGTACGGCGACGGCACCCGGTGTGTCGCCGCCGGGCTGCCCGAGCCGACCCCCGGCCAGCCGTTCCTGCCCGGCCCGGTGTTCGCCGCCCCGTACCACCTGGACCCGGTGACCGGGCCGTCGCCGGACCGCGACGGCTACGCCCGGGAGGACAACCCGACCCGCCGGGCCCTCGAATCGGCCATCGGTGACCTGGAAGGCAGCGACACGCTCGTCTTCGCCAGCGGCCAGGCGGCGATCACCGCGCTGCTGCTGACCACGCTGCGCCCCGGCGACACGGTGCTGCTGCCCGCCGACGGCTACTTCACCGTACGGGCGTTGGCCGCCACGGTGCTGGAGCCGATCGGCGTGACCGTGCGGCTGATGCCGACCGCCGGCCCGTACCCGGATTTCGCCGGGGTGCGGCTGGTGCTGCTGGAAACCCCGGCCAACCCGGGACTGGACGTCTGCGACGTCGCCACGCTCGCGGCGGCGGCCCACGCTGCCGGGGCGCTGGTCGCGGTCGACAACAGTGCGCCGACCCCGCTCGGGCAGCGGCCGCTGGACCTGGGCGCGGACACCGTGGTCGCCTCCGGCACCAAGGCGCTGACCGGCCACTCGGATCTGCTGCTCGGCTACCTGGCGACCCGCTCGGCGGCGGCGCTGGCTGATGTGAAGCGGTGGCGCAAGCTGACCGGGTCGGTGCCGGGCCCGTTCGACTGCTGGCTCGCCCACCGGTCACTGGCCACCCTGGACCTGCGGCTGGCCCGCCAGTCAGCCAACGCGGAAGCGGTCGCCGCCGCGCTGGTCGGGCGTGGTGACGTCACCGGCGTACGCTGGCCCGGCCTGCCGACCGATCCGTCGTACGCGGTCGCGGCGGCGCAGATGCGGCGCATCCCGGGGATCGTGTCGTTCGACCTGGGCGACGCCGACCGGGTCGGCCGGTTCCTGACCGCGTCGAAACTGGTGTCGGCGGCCACGTCGTTCGGTGGTCTGCACACGGCCGCCGACCGGCGGGCCCAGTGGGGTGACGACACGTCACCGGGCTTCGTCCGGCTCTCCTGCGGCATCGAGGACACCATGGACCTGGTACGCGACATCACCGCCACCCTGGACGCCACCTGACAGACTCGCCCCCGTGGGAGCCAGCGCGCGGGAAGCGGGATCCGGGTGATGGAGCAGGAGCCGCGTGGCGGTCCGCCGTCCGGCTACCGGCGACTGGCGGTGTACCGGCTGAGCGTCTGGTTTCTGCGCTTGGCGGCCGTGGCATTGCCCTGCTCCTTCATCTGGCCGAAGGTCTGGTTCGTGTTGCCAATCGTCATCGTGTTCGGGCTGATCGTGACGTTGCCGCTGCGCTACCTGGCCCACTTCGAATGGAGGATGCCGATGCTCGACCTCGATGCGTCGATGCTCAAGGACGCGTTGAACGTCCGATACTGGTGAGGGCTGCCGACGATCCTCTGTGGCATGTCCGGGAGGTGCCAGCCTACTGGCGCGCGATGCTCGCCATGAGGATCTTTCTGTTGGCGTCCCTGGTCGTCGGTGTCTCGGTCCTGGCGCTCCTGCTCGGTGGGCCGGTGGCCGTGTTCAGGCCGGTGCTCGAACTCATGTTCGTGGTGTTCGCCGCTGCGATGGTCCTGCACTGGTCCGCTATCCGCCCGGTGTACCGTCACATCCACCAGATTCCCGAGCTGGCCGCCACGGACATTTTCGAGCGTGGGCCGAAGCTGTTCGGCCTAGTGGTGAGAGACCTGTTCGACCTGCGCAGCTGGCGGCCACCGCGGTGATCGAGGTGTGGTCAGGCAGTCAGGTCAGGCCGAGAAGTGCTCGTACTCCTTCGCCGTGTCGAGCAGCAGCGTTCGCGATTCGGCTGCATCGAGCGCCGCCGATCGGATCCCGTCGTAGGTGAGGGCGTACAGGTCGACCTCGGCCTGTCTGTCGAGAAAGAGCGCGCCGGTCAGCATCTCGTGATGGACGATGCTGGGCTCGCTCGCGTCGGCGAAGTCGAGGATGGTGAACGGGGTGCCAACTGTCATCCCAGGGTGCAGTCCAGCGGAGAACGGTAGGACGCGAACCGAGACGTTCGGGAGCCGGGACGCATCGGTCAGCCGGTGCAATTGCTCGGCCATCACGGGGTACGAGCCGACCACGCGCATCAGCACGGACTCGGCGAGGACGACCTCGATATCCGGCACCTGAGATGTACTGCGGGTCAGGACGCCGGTGTCAGCGGTCCTGGTCGCCATACGTATCGCGGTGTGCGTAGCTGGTGGGTCGGCAGCGGTCGCTCCGGTGACTGCGGCGGCATACGCCCTGCTCTGCAGCAGGTCGGGAACGATCTGGAACTCGTAGATGCGTAGCCGGCTCGCGGCTTCCTCAAATCCGACGTAGATGTCAAACCACGGCGGCAGGCTCGCGTAGTCGTGCCACCAGCCCTTCTCTCGGGTTTTCGTAGCGAGACCGGTGAGTGCCTCGATCATCGGGGCCTCGGCGCCGTACAGGCTGCAGAGTGACGCCACATCCTCGGCGCACACCGGGATCTCGCCGTGTTCGATCCGACGTAGTTTGCTCGCCGGCCACTGCAGCATGCCGGCAGCCACGGCCGTTGAGACATGGTTCTGCCGGTCGCGGAGCTTGCGGACCTCCTGACCGAGCCGGCGGCGTGGTACGGACGAGTTCAAGATTGACGCGGCCACCGTGAGCCCTCCTGACGCTCGGTATCGCGGTCTGCGAGCCCAGACAGTAGGAGCCGGGCGGGGACCCAGAAACGTCCCTACGGACACTCTGCCGACCACTTATCTGGACTCAAAGCGTCCCAGTTGTGTCCGGTACCGTGGCGGCATGAGTCACCGCCTGCGCTCTGCCATGCTTCGGGCACAACTCGACAGTGTCGCCCTGGCCGCCGCCGTGGGTGTCGACGTCAAGACCGTGAACCGTTGGCTCGGCGGCCGGATCCCGCGGCAACGCACCCGGTTGGCCGTTGCCGACACACTCGGTGAAGACGAAGCCGATCTCTGGCCGCGCGTACGGCCGGATCTGGCCGCAGGGGCGGAGAGTACCGCCGAGGTCGTCGGCGCTTACGCCCACCGGGCGGACGTTCCACAGCAGGTGTGGACGGCGTTGCTGACCGGCGCGACGAAGCAGATCGACCTACTCGGCTACGCGTACCCGTTCATCATGGAGATGCTGCCGGACACAATGGAGCGTATCGCAGACAAGTGTGCCAACGGCGCCCGAGTCCGGATGGCCTTCGCTGACCCGGACTGTCCGCACGTCGCCGAGCGCGACGACCTTGAACAGATCGGCGGTACGCTGCCTGGCCGCATCCGCAACGCACTCAACTTCTGCGAGCCGCTGTACGAGGTACCAGGAGTGACGGTCGGTCTGCACACGGTGCACCTGTACAACTCGGTCTTCCGGTTCGACCATCAGATGATCGTGACGCCGCATCTGTACCGCGCGCGGGGCTATCAGCACCCAGCCCTTCACCTGCGGGAGCTGTCACCGCATGGGGTCTTCGCCGCGTACGCAGACCAGTTCGAGCAGGTCTGGCAGACCTGCACTCCGTATCCGCTTCGGGAGGTGTCGTGACCCGTCGCCGTGACTACTACCGCGACCCGGCCGCGCCGAGGGCGAACAGGATCGTCCCTGGCGGTGCGGCGATCGTCACCGACGATCGCGGTCGGGTGCTGATGCACCGACGCGCCGACTCCGGCAACTGGTCGCTGCCCGGCGGCACGATGGAGGTCGGCGAGACACTGCAACAGTGCGTCGTCCGAGAAGTGAAGGAGGAGACCGGCCTCGACATCGAGGTCACCGCGCTGCTCGGCGTCTACACCGACCCGGCTCACGTGATCGCGTACGCGGACGGCGAGGTGCGCCAGGAGTTCACCGTCACCTACCTCGGTCGGATCGTTGGCGGGACGATTCTGGTCAGCGACGAGTCGACCGAGGTGCGGTTCGTCGATCCTGCCGAGTTCGCTGACATCCCCATCCACGACACGGTACGGCTCCGGCTACGCCACCACGCTGAGCGGCGTGATTGTCCGTACCTCGGATAGATGGGGGCGAGGGCAGGCGACGCTGAGTCAGCGGGCTGGCCCAGCTTGCCGGCTGGTGACCGGATTGTGGTAGCGGCTTGTGATACCGCCTTTACAGCTATGGGGGTGGATCTCTAGGGTCGGACGGACATGCCCAATAGCCACGGGGGTCCCGAGTGGATGTGTCTATGTGCTGCCGTCCCGTCCGAGCCGTCCACTCGAGTTGGGAGGTGGTTTGAATGGTGGGGTCATCTGACGATCTCGTTCGTCGTGTCCGTGAAGCTTCTGCATATTGGCGAGTCCTGATCGGGCTTCGCGTTATTATACTTCTAGCCTTGACCTTCTTGGTTTTGGTTCTGGCGGTGGTGTTCGGTGGTCCCGTTGGGATACTGGTGCCGATATTGCTGGTGGTGTTTGTGATATTTGCAATAGGAGTCTTTGTTGTGCAAATGCTAATAATTGCCATGAATCGTAGCGTCAAAGAATTAACGAACTTTTCGGGTGTGAACGTATTTGAACGTGGGCCAAAACTGTTCGGCATGGTCGCGGTTGACCTTTTTGCCCTGAAGAGGTGGCGGCCCGGGCCCTGAGCTGTCGGGCTTGACCGCAGTGGGCTGCGGTCTGTCGCCGGGGCATGCGGATCGCAATCGAGTGCCGAGGCTGCTCGTCGGGAGGTGTTGACCCCTGGGGCGCAGCTTCCCGGATCTCCCGTCCAGTATGCCCGGGCAGGGGTTGCCGGACCCCTGGGTCCGGAGGTGCGGGCGTGTCCTTCGGTGAGGGTGGTGTAGCTAAAACCTGGATCATCAAGCGCTGGAAATGGTGGTGAAACTCGATGTCAGATCTCCATGGTAACGAATATCGTAGCACGACTATGTATAGGATGATGATTTGGGGGATCAGGGGCTTCTTGGTGTGCTTCCTGGCTGGTCTATTCCTGATTGCAATATTGGAGCTGGTGGTCGCGTCTGAGGTCATTGGCATCATGGTGGCGGGTTGTGTCTTTGGGGGTGTAATTGCGTTCGCAACGGCGTTTATTCCGCTGACAAGATTCTCTGCATTGATACGGGAAAACGGTGGAATGCAGATCGATGGGCAGCTGCCATTTTTGCGCCATCTGATATCCGACCTGCGGCGGATGGGGTGGCGCCGCTGAAGCATCGTGGGAAAGGTGGTTAGGTTGGTGACCGATCTGGCGCAGGTGTTGGCCGACTCCCGTGGGGAGCAGTCACCCGACTTGGCTCAGACCCGCACTCCGTACCCGCATCGGGAGGTGTCGTGACCCGCCGGCGTGACTATTACCGCGACCCGGCCGCGCCGAGGGCGAACAGGATCGTCCCGGGCGGTTCGGCGATCGTCACCGACGATCGCGGTCGGGGGCTGATGCACCGACGCGCCGACTCCGGCAACTGGTCGCTACCCGGCGGGACGATTCTGGTCAGCGACGAGTCCACCGAGGTGCGGTTTGGACCCCGCCGGCGTGCTGGCGGGGTGCGGTCAGGCGGTGAGGGTGCCGGTCTTGGTGGCGGCGACAAAGGCTGACCAGTTGGCGGGGGAGATGGTCAGAACTGGGCCGGTGGGGTCCTTGGAGTCGCGTACGCCGATCACGCCGGCCAGCCCGTCGGCGACCTCGACGCAGGCACCCTGGCTGTTGGATCGGCTGCTCTTGCGCCAGGTGACGCCGGTCAGGTCGGTCATGGCTCGTACTCCTTCGCCGTGTCCAGCAGCAGCGCCCGCGACTCGGCCTCGCTCAGCGCGGCCGACCGGATATCGTGGTAGACCCAAGCGTACCGGTCGCTCTCGGCCTGCCTGTCGAGGAAGAGCGCGCCGGTGATCGACTCCTGGTAGACGGTGGTGGGTTCGTACTGCTCGGGAAAGTCCAGGATGGTGAACGAGCCGCCGGTCAGCACCCCGGCGTGCAGATCGGACGAGAACGGCAGGACCCGGACGGAGACGTTCGGCAGCCGGCCGGCGTCGGCGAGCCGGCGCACCTGCGCCGCCATGATCTGGCGCGACCCGACCACGCGGCGCAGCACCGCCTCGTCGACGACGATGTCGAACTCCGGAGCCTGTGGCTCCAGCCGGGTCAGCAGCCGGGCCCGGCCCAGCCGCACCGTGACCCGGTCGGCGATCTGGTGACGGGGCACGCCGTCGACGTCCTTCGTGAAGATCGCGGTGGCGTACTCCCGGGTCTGCAAGAAGCCCGGCACCAGCTGACTCTGGTACTCGCGGATCCGGCTGGCGGCCTCCTCCAGGCCCACGTACAGCTCGAACCAGGACGGCAGGCTGGCGTAGTCGTGCCACCAGCCCTTCTCCCGGGTCTTGGTCGCCAACGCGGCAAGGATCTCGGTGGTCTCCTCCTCGACGCCGTACAACTCGCAGAGCAGCACGACGTCGCCGGAGCGGACCGGGACCTCGCCGCGCTCCATCCGCCACAGCTTCGTCGCCGACCACTCCAGCTCGCTGGCGACCGACGTCTGCGGCAGCTGGGTCAGCCGCTCGCGCAGCTGACGCAGCTCCCGGCCCAGTCGTCGGCGCGGTACGGACGAGTTCAACACGGACGGGGACATGGCTACCACCTCCTGGGATGCTCGACCCGACCCATCCTGCCGTCACTAGTGGACTTATGAACTCCGTCAATCGGTGGACGGGTGGCTCGGCTCAACGTCGACGGGATTTCGTCAGAGTTGTACGCCTGGCCGGTCGTACCCGACTGATGACTCTGTGTCACTCGATGTCCGGTGAGGGAGGTTTGTGGTAGCGGATCGTGATGCCCCCTTTACAGATACGGACATGGATCTCTAGGGTCGGACGTACATGACGCATAGCCACGGGGGTCCCTAGTGGATGCTGCCCAGACGCCGCCGATCCGTCCGAGCCGCCCACGACATCGCTGGCCACAGATCCTGGCCACCACCACCGCAGCAGCCACAGCCGCCGCACTGACGCTGAGCACACCCGGGCCGGCGGTCGCCGATCCACCCGGAGACCCGGTGCCGGCGCCGACCGTGACCTCGGTCGACTACCCCGACGACGGCGTGTCGCACGGCGGGCGGGGCGTCGCGGGTGAGTTCACCTTCAGTACGTCGTCGCCCGACGTCGTCGCCTACGTGTACGGCTGGAGCAGCCCGGCAGGCACCACGGTGACTGTCGCCCCCGGGGCGAGCGTGACGTTGACCCTCACCCCACCGCGCGACGGCTTCAACGCCCTGTACGTCTACGCCCGCAACGAGTACGGCCGGTCCAGCCCGACGACGAGGTACCCCTTCCTGGTCACCTCGCGACCGTCGCCGATCGGGCACTGGCCGCTGATCGACACCAACAACGAGCGCTTCCGTGCCCGCTCAGGCGGTCCCGACCTGGTCCCGAGCGGCGACGTCACCTGGGCACCGGACACCTACCTGATCGAGGCGAGCACGCCGGCTTTCGACGCAGTCGCCGAAGACCCGGCCGACGTCCCAGGTGCGGCCACCGCAGCGGTGTCCGCGCTCGACACCTCGGGCTCGTTCAGCGCCGCCGCCTGGGTCCGGCCAGCTGACCTGTCTGGCGATCGCACCGCCGTCGGTGCCGACGGGACCGGTGCCGGTGGCTTCCAGCTGGGCATCCGCCAACTCGGCGACCCACCGGCTCCGCACTGGGCGTTCACCGTGCCGACGGGTACGGCTGCGTCGAGTCCGCTGATCTCCGCGTACCGTCCCGCGCCGATCGCCGCTTCCGACGTCGACCGCTGGACCCACCTGACCGGCGTGTTCGACGCCGACGAAGGACTGCTTCAGTTGTACGTCAACGGAGCTCTGGCCGCTGAGGCCGCGTTCGCGGCTACCCCGTGGCAGGCGGCTGGGCCGTTCACGGTGGGCCGAGGCTTCAGCGACGGCGCACCGGCGCAGTGGTGGGCCGGCGGCGTGACGGACGTCCTGCTGTGGAGCCGGGTGGCGGACCTGGAGGACCTGCATGGTCGCTTTGCCGATCCCGGTGACACGCTTCCTGAGCTGTTCGGTGTGCTGACGCCGAGACAAGTTGGGCTGTGGGGATTCGACTACTCGGCTGACTGCTGGTGCGGTGACGAGTTCGACCTCGGCTCCTGGGGTCGCAACCTTTACCTCGCCGGCTGGGACACCGTGCCGGAGACCTCGGGGTTCGTCCACGACTCCGGTGCCCCGACCGGCCACGCGGCCTGGTTCGACGGGACGAGCGGGTACGCCTCGACCACCAGCCCGTACGATCCGGTCCCGCGTCCGGTGCTGCGTACCGATCATTCTTTCGGGGTGCTGCTCTGGGCCCGTCTCGACGGTGACCCGGCAGATCCACTGCCCGGCAGCGACGCGGTGGTGCTCGCCCAGGGCGGCGACGAGACGGACGCGTTCCAGCTTGGATACCGGGCCAGCGACGGGCGGTGGGTGTTCCGGCTGCGTGGGGCGGACGACGCCGGCCTGCCCGACCTGGCCGTAGCGGCGAGTCCGGCCGAGGCGGTACCCGGCCAGTGGACGCATCTCGCCGGGGTGTACGACGCGGGTGCGGCGACACTCACCCTCTACATCGACGGTGTGGCCGGTGACCCGGTGGCGGTGCCTGCGCCACCGAGCTGGACCGCGCCCGGGTCGCTGACCGTCGGGGCCGGGGCAGGAGCTGCGGGGCTGACCGGCTTCTTCCCTGGCCGGGTGAGCCGCATCGAGGCACACTCCGGCCCGGTCCCGGCCTGGCTGATCACCGACCGGCACTCACTGACGTAGCCCGCCCTGGCGCATCAGCAGTCACGATGCTGCCTCGATTGAAACGCCGTCCTACAGTTGCTACAAGTCGCGGGAGTCTTTAGTGGATGTCAGCACGACACCGCCCGTCCTGACCCGTTCGAGTAGGCCGCACCAACGTGGGGTGCGGACCCTGACGGCCATCGTGCTGATGCTGGCTGGTGTGGTTGTGCTCCCGTCCATGCCCGCAGAAGCCGAAGCGCCCGAGCCGCAGTGCGTTGACCAGGTCGCCACGTCGGCTGAGGCCGAGCGGATTGCGCTTGCCTGTGCCGCCCGTGTCGAGGCCCTCGATGAACGTGACGAGTATTCCCAGGTCTACGTGGAACCTGACGGCACCCGCACGCTGGAGTCGGCCGTCGTGCCTCAGCGGATCCGGACCGGGACCGACTCGTGGGTGCCGGTATCGACCGATCTGGCGGCGCAGCCGGATGGCCGGCTCGCCCCGGCGGCGACGACTGCCAACGTGACATTCAGCGGTGGCGGAACGGCCCCGCTGGTAACCCTGGAGGTCGACGGAGAAGACTTCACCCTGTCGTGGCCTGATCCGCTTCCTACGCCGACCGTGCAAGCTGACACGGCTGTGTACGCCTCGGTTCTACCGGACGTCGACCTGCATGTGATGGCCACGGCGACAGGCTTCAAGCACGTCCTGGAGGTCAAGACCGCTCAAGCGGCTGCCCACCCGGACTTGGCCCGAGTGCGCTACATCCTCGGTGGTGACATTGCGCCGGAGCCGCTGCCCGATGGCGGGCTCCGACTTGCCAACTCCCAAGGACGGACGGTCGGGGTCACCCCGACCGCGTCGATGTGGGACTCGTCGGTCGACCCGGCAAACGGCGGCGAGGTAACCGACGGCGGACGCGGCGCCGTTACCGCTGCTGCAGAACCTCCGGAGCCGTCGACCGCTGCCGGCCCCGGTCCAGCCGCCGCCAAGGCGGCCATCGACGTGGACGTTGCCGCTGGCGACCTGGAAGTCCTGCCGGACCCGGCGGTGCTGAACGGCCCGGAGACGATCTACCCGGTGTTCATCGATCCGGCATTCGAGAACAAGAGCACCTCATGGGCGTACGCGAACAACAGCAACAACAACTGGGATGTGGAAAACCAGGCCTGGGTTGGGCGGAATCCGTACGACGACGTCCTTTACCGGTCCTACTTCCGCTTCAACATTTGGCCAGTTCGTAGCAAGCAGATCCTCTCCGCCGAGGTGCGTATGCGCCTCGACCACTCCTGGTCCTGCTCGCCGACCTGGGTGCATCTTTTCCGGACGGCAGGGATCAACGACACGCCGCGGATGTCCTGGGGTGCACGTCCACTGCCAACATCGGCCTACCTCGGGGCGCAGGACGCTAACGCGAACGAGGCCGGTGGGTGCGGCGTGATCCAGGACGACGTCAACGTCGAGTTCGGCGGTTCCGCCGTGACCAACGACGTGCAGTACTCGGTCAACCAGCAGTGGAGCGGCTACACCGTCGGGCTGTGCGCCTGTAACCCCTCTGGGCAGTACGAGTGGAACCAGGACAGGTGGAAGAGGTTCTACGTTGACCAGAGTTGGTTGATCGTCAACTACAACTCCCGACCGGGTACCCCGACCGAGCTGACCACGTCGGCGGTCGCCTGCAACGGCATCGTCGGCACAACATCGCCGACGCTGCGTGCCCGGTATCGCGACTCGGACGAATCGGACACCCTAGTCGGCACGTTCGAGTGGAGACAAGTGGGTGGCGGAGCCACCCTGGTCACCGGCCCGTCGCGTCCAGCCAACAATTTCGGCGAGGTCACCCTCAATCTCGGGGCGGGGGCCGAGGGCAAAACGTACGCCTGGCGAGTGCGTGCCAACGACAGTCATGCCGATTCCGACTGGTCCACGAGCTGTCAGTTCACCGTCAACGCCAGTGCGCCGCCCGCCCCGGGAATCAGCTCCACCACCTACCCATCTGGGCCGACGGCGCACGGCGGCCCGGGAGAATCCGGCACGTTCACCTTCACCGCCGGAGCCACAGACGTGACCACCTATGTCTACGGTTGGAGCAATCCACCAAGCAACCAGGTCACCGTATCGCCGGGAGCATCGCACACAGTTGCGCTAACCCCGCCGAAGCACGGCACGAACGTGTTGTACGTCTTCAGCAAGGACAGCGCAGGTACGCCGAGCCCGACGGCTCCGTACCAGTTTCTAGTTGGCTCGCCGTCCGCACCGATCGGTCACTGGCCACTTGACACCGTCAACGGACACGGGTTGAGCGATGTTGTCGGCGACGCCGACCTGACAGCGACCGGTGACGTGACTTGGCCGGGCGACACGCGGTTGATCGGCGAGAGCGTTCCGTTCTTTGACAGCGTGACCGAGTCGCCCACCAACATCTACGGTACCGCGACGGCGAATGTGCCGGAGTTGGACACCGCAGGGTCGTTCAGCGTTACGGCGTGGGTGCGAGCCTCATCACTTACAACCGGAAACCGCACGGCGGTAAGCCAGGACGATAGCGACTTCAGCGGCTTCTACCTCGGATTCCGCTACCTTGGTAACCCGCCTGCGCCATATTGGTCATTCATGATGGGTGACTCGCCTGCAACCGGTACCAACCATCGAGCGGACTCGACAGTGCCGCTGACTACAGCAGACGTCGGAAAATGGACGCACCTGACCGCAGTCCACGATGCTGAGCTCGGCATGATGCGCCTCTACGTGAACGGCGAACTGGCGGCGGAGACAACCCGAGCAGCGACACCGTGGACATCCACAGGTCCACTCGTCGTCGGTCGGGCCCTGTGGTATGGCTCGCAGACCGACACTTGGCGTGGCGAGGTGACGGATCTTCGGATATGGGACAGAGTCCTTGTTTCTGACGACCTGCACGGTACCAACACCGATCCACAAGCTGGGACCCAGGCCACGCCCGGTATTCTGGCTCCAACCAGCGTTGGTGACTGGGACTTTGCTGGATCGGTTGACTGCTGGTGCGACGAGGCCTTCGATGTGGATCCTTGGAGCAGGCACATATACCTTCAGGGTTGGGACTCCGACCCGCCCGGCGCAGCTTTCACCAATGATGGCCACGATGAGAACGACGCCGCCTGGTTTGATGGAGTTGGTGGATACGCATCCACTACCGATCCGTTCACCTCTGCAGATCGACCGGTGATCCGGACCGACCAATCATTTACCGTTTCAGCTTGGCTTCAACTCGACGGGGATCCCAGCGATCCTCTGCCCACCGGCGACGTCGTCGCGGTTGCTCAGGGCGGGGCACAAGCGGATGCCTTCCTACTCGGTTACCAGGCAGCGACCGAACAGTGGGCCTTTTGGATGCAAAGTGGCGACACCAACAATGCCGCTACCCTCGGATTGGCTACATCGGCCGTCACGCCCGTGCCAGGGGAGTGGTTCCATCTGGTTGGCGTCTACGACGCGGGCTCCGAGGAGATCCTTCTCTATGTGAACGGGCAACCTAGCGGGGCGGTTTCTCTCAGTTCGCCCATGACATGGTTCGCAACAGGTTCCCTCACGCTCGCGAGAGAACGCTGGAACGGAGGCCTTCAGAGCTTCTTTTCAGGCAGCATCGACCAAGTGACGGTATACGCGGGCGTGGTGAATCCGCGTTTGGTGCTGAACCTTTATTCAACGTTGTGACCGCGGAATATGCACCGTCCGTGCCCGATCCGACCTGGAGGTCGACACGATGACCAGCATGTCAGCCACGCACAAGCGTTGGCGGCGGGCACGCCGCGGCGAACCGTTGTCAGCGCACCGTCGGTGGCGTCGGCCTGCGGCGGTCATATTCGCGTCCGTCATGGCGATCTCGCTTGCTGCGGCGGTCCCGCCGATCCAGCCGGCTGCTGCGGGGCCGGCCCGGCTGCAGGCTGTGCAACCGGACCCGGTACAGGTGAAGGAGGTTGAGAGCCGTCCCAGCCCGGACGGTGCGACGGCCAGCGTCCAGTGGAAATCGCCAGCACCACCAGTGTGGCCTGAGCCCGGCACTGCCCGGGTCCAGCTTCCGAGCGCAGGGATGACCCGCGACCAAGCCCGCCGGCTTGGCGAACCAGCGCCGCGGCAGCAGGCGCGAGTACCCGGATCGCCGATCTGGTTGTCGCTCGCCGACACCAAATCTACCGTGAGAGCCGAGAAACGCCGCGAATTTCGAGTCGAAGTCCTAGACCGTGCGGCCGTCCAAAGCGACCTGCATGCCGGTGTCGTTATGCGGATCGCATCCACCGGAAGTTATTTGGGTTCCGACCGAGTTACCGTGACCGTCGACTACTCCGACTTTGCGGAAGCCTATGGGGCGGATTGGGCACTTCGCTTGCGAATGGTTCGGTTGACCGGTTGTCGATCTGCCTTGTCTGCAACTTCCACATGCGACGTTCAACCCCTGCCATCTCACAATGATCTCCGGGAACAGCGGGTTACCGCAGATATCGATGTGGGCGAGCAGGGTGCAGCCAGTTCCAGCACGACTGTTGCTCTTATGGCCGATTCCTCATCGCCTGCTGGTGACTATAGTGCAACCCAATTGCAGCCGACGTCGACGTGGTCTGCAGGTGGTAACGCTGGCAATTTTGCATGGACGTATCCGATGCGCGTTCCGCCGTCGATCGGCGGGCCGCAACCGGAAGTGTCACTGGCGTATTCGTCCGCGGGTGTCGATGGACGAAGCGAAGCTACCAATAATCAGCCTTCGTGGATCGGCGAGGGCTTTGAGTATGCGCCTGGTTTCATCGAAAGGCGCTATCGTCCATGTCGCGATGACATGAGTTCCGGTGCCAACAACTCGACTGAAACTGGTGACCTCTGCTGGTCGCGTGACAACGCTATTCTCTCTCTCAACGGTAGTTCGGTCGAGCTTATTCGCGACGGAGTTTCCGGCGAATGGCGGCCCAAGACCGACGATGGTTCAAGGATCGAGCGTTTGACGAACACTGTCAACGCCGACAACGATAACGAATACTGGAGAGTTACGACTGCTGCAGGGATCCAGTACTATTTCGGCAGAAACCGGCTCCCGGGATGGACTACTGGCAAGGCCACGACGGAATCTGTGTGGGCTGTTCCGGTGGCCGGCAACCACTCTGGTGAGCCGTGCCGACAAGCCTCGTTTACGACGTCGTTCTGTAATCAGGCGTGGCGCTGGAACCTTGACTACGTGGTCGACCTACACGGCAACACGATGTCTCTGTGGTACTCACGCCAAACAAACAAATATGGGCGGAACATTACCGCGAGCGACGCTGTCACGTACACTCGCGCTGGAGTGCTGCAGCGCATCGATTACGGCACAGATAATCGTGGCGGTACCGACACGGTTTACACGACGGCGCCAGTTCCAATGCAGGTCGTTTTCGCGAGCAGCGACCGGTGTCTGTCATCATGCTCGTCGCATGGGGAGAATTGGCCGGACACCCCCTGGGACCAGGAGTGCAGTGGTTCGACCTGTACCGACCTGTTCTCGCCAACCTTCTGGTCGACCAGCCGTCTGGCTTCGGTGACTACAAAGATCTGGGATGCCGGTGCCGGTAGCTACCGGACGGTCGACTCTTGGACTCTCACCCACGACTTCCTGCCCACCGGTAGTGGTACGAGCCCGGCGCTCTGGCTCGATGCCATCGAACACACTGGGCACGCTGGTGCCACTTCAATCACCTTGCCTTCGGTCACCTTTGGGCAGGTGCAGCTGCCCAACCGAGTCGACACCGTCGGCGACACGAAGCCGGCAATGAACTGGAATCGAATCAGTAAGATCTGGACTGAAAGCGGTGGTCAGATTTCGGTGGCATACTCGGATCCACAGTGTGTCCCCGGCAGCCAGATGCCATCTGCGGCACATACCAATACGATGCGTTGTTATCCGGTTTTGACTGAGGCGCCCGGTGGTGGGGTTGAGACCGACTACTTCCATAAGTACCTGGTGAAGACGGTCACCGAAACCGACTGGACCGGCGGTGGTATCCCGGTAGTGACGGAATATGAGTATCTCGGGACACCCGCGTGGCACTACACCGTGGACGACGGGATTACTCCCGATGCCTATCGGACATGGTCAGACTACCGAGGTTATGAGAAGGTGCGGACCCGTGTCGGCGCACCTGGTTCACAGACCTTGACCGAGACCAGCTACCTGCGGGGTATGCACGGTGACCGCGCATCGCCGTCCGGTGGGACGCGCAGCGTGCAAACAGGTGCCTCGATTGGCGACCCAGTAAACGACGAGGACGCCTGGTCAGGGATGGTACGTGAGCGAGTCGTCTACAACGGCGTTACTACCGCCCCAGTGTCAAAAACTGTGACAAAGCCCTGGCAATCGGGCGCAACCGCCACTCGAACCATCGGAAGTTCGACGGTGTACGCACGCTATGCGGGAATCGACACCAGCTACGAGTCCGTACTGCTCGATGGGGGCCGCGGCTGGCGGACCACCAAAGTCGTCAACACTTACGACACCTACGGCATGGTCACCCAAGTTAACGATCTGGGCGAGGTGTCTGCAAACGGGGCGACCGACGTGCCAGGCGATGAAAAATGCGAAAAAAGTACATACGTCAGGAATACAAGCATCAACCTGCTTAACCTTCCTGGGCGGGTGCAGATATTCGCGCTTGCCTGCGGACAGGCGGCAACATCTACAATGCATGTTATCGGTGATGTCCGAAGCAGCTTCGACGGCCAAGCCTATGGTGTAGCCCCGACCAAGGGCGAGGTGACCCGGACGGAGAGTTTGAAGGACTGGTCACCAGCCGGTGGAGGTACAACGACTTGGCTGACGGCGACGCGGGCGAGCTACGACGCATACGGACGAATAACTGAGAGCTGGGACGTTCGGGATAACAAGACTACGACGGCCTACACGCCAAGTGCGGGTGGTCCGCTGACACTCATAACAACCACTGGGCCTTTGGGGTGGGTGTCGACTCAGGAAGTCGAGCCGGCCTGGGGCATCGCAGCTGCCAATGTAGATGTCAACAATCGCCGCACCGAGTTTGGTTACGATGCCTTGGGTAGGCTGACTAAGGTCTGGCTGCCGAACCGGTCGAAGAGTGGCGGGGCTGACCCGAACGTTGAGTACTCCTACGTGGTGCGGAAGTCCGGCGACGTCAACGCGGTTATCACAAAAGAGATAAATGCTTCCTCGAATTATATCACCACATACGCGTTGTATGATGGTCTGCTTCGCCCACGGCAGACCCAGCGTGCAGGGCTCGCTGGCTCTGGGACAATTTTGACCGAGACTGTCTACGACGCGGCAGGTCGCCCGCATGTTAACAATGACTGGCATCACGTGGCAGGGCTAAGCCCCAGTGCGGACCTTCAGACGATTCTCGAATGGGAGGTCAAGAGTCAGACTGTTATCGAGTATGACCGCGCTAATCGGACTACCGATGTCATCCAACGAACCGCTCCCGGTGTCGAAAAATGGCGAACAACGAAAGAGTATGGCGGTGATCGCGTCTACTTGACGCCGCCAATCGGAGATACGCCGACAACTACTGTCGTCGATGCTCGCGGAAACGTTATAGAGCATCATCAGCACAAGGGAGCCACGACTGCGTACCCCGCAGCCGTCACGACGTATGCCTTCAATGGCAAGGATCAACTAGAGAGTGTCATTGACGCGGCAGGCAATACGTGGAGCTATGAGTACGATATACGTGGGCGGCGAATCTCCGCTGACGACCCAGACGCAGGTGTGAGCACTCGTGTCTACAACGACTATGGCGATTTGACCCAAAGTACCAATGCCAACAGCGATGTGCTCGCATACGAATACGACGTGCTCGGACGTAAGGTTGGTGTGTACGATGACACTATCTCGACCACGAACCGGCGTGCGACGTGGACGTACGATACGATTGGCACGGCCAAAGGGCTGCTGTACACGGCTAGCCGGTGGATTGGCGACGACGCATACACGATCCGCACTCGTGGTTACGACGCCTTCTATCAATCGATGGGCGAGGACTACGTTATACCGTCTAGTGAGACTGGGCTATCTGGGACTTACACCTTCCGGCGTACCTATCACGCCGACGGCAGCCTGGCCTCAAGCTACTACCCAGCAAAGGGGGGCCTGCCGTCCGAGTACCTGAAGTACGAGTACGACCCCGTCACCGGACTTGCAGAAAGAGTCGCTATCGGCGTGTCCGATCAGTACGTGGCCAATACCGAGTACACACCTTTCGGTGATCCTGCACTGATTGTTTATCAGCCGGAGTCAACAGCATTCGTCGAGCGGGCATTTATTTATGATGACGTGACCCGCCGGTTGACTCAGGCGAGTACCAACCGCCAGGTGGTTCCCCAGCAGATCGCGGACGTTACCTACAGCTATGACCCTGCCGGCAACATCACCAAGATTGCCGATGTTTCCACTGGTGGCGCTGTTGACACGCAGTGTTTTGAGCACGACTACTTCCGCCAGTTGACCGAGGCGTGGACGCCGGGCAACGGTGATTGTGCCGAGTCGCCTAGCGTAGGGTCGCTCGGGGGGCCGGCGCCATACTGGCTGTCCTGGACGTTCGACAGTGTTGGGAACCGACTGACGGAGGTCTCGCACGCGGCAGGTGGGGACACCGTCCGGTCATACAGCTACCCGGCCGCTGGTGGTAGCCAGCCGCATGCCCTTCTGTCTGTGACGACCACCGGTCCCGGCGGCAGCAGTTCGACCTCCTTCACCTATGACTCTGCTGGCAACACCGCGACACGACCGAGCCCGACGTCTGGCACGCAGGTCTTGGACTGGGACTCCGAGGGTCGGTTGTCGGAGGTTGACGACCCCGGTGACGATCATTCTTTCGTCTACGACGCGGATGGGACTCGTCTGGTCAGGCGGGATGGTGCGGGCAAGACGCTCTACCTGCCGAACATGGAGGTTCGGTACAACACCTCTACCGGGTCGACCACCGCCGACCGCTACTACACGTACGTTGACGGTGTCTATGCGATGAGGAACGGGCTTGGTCTGACCTGGCTGGTTGGTGACCACCAGTCGACGCAGTCAATAGCCGTCACCTCGTCCAGCACGCAGCCGGTCACGCGTCGCAGGCAGACGCCGTACGGTATGCCTCGGGGCAGCGCACCGAGCTGGCCGAACCTCAAGGGTTTCGTTGGCGGCGATGTCGATCCGACAGGGCTCGTTCACATCGGAGCACGCGAGTATGACTCCGAGCTTGGCCGGTTCACCAGTGTTGACCCTGTCCAGGATTTCGCAGAGCCGCAACAGTGGCACGGATACAATTACGCGAACAACAGCCCCGTCACCTTCTCTGACCCGACAGGGCTCTACGCTATCGGCGATAATGCTGGGCACGTCAGGTCGTATCGCGAGAAGGAAAAGGATGGAACATACAGGGTTGATGATTATACGCCAAAAAATGCTCCAGACCACATGTTTCAAAAGGTTGTTTATGTTCTCAATCCTAGATATAAAGTTGAGGCTAATGGTTTCGGCCAGACGTTTCTGAATGGTTATCCGCTTCCTTCTGGTGGACCTAGTCCGGCCGAGCTTATTGGCTATCTCGAAGAACATTGTCAAGACCAGCATGCGTGCAACTTCGACTTTGCCTGCGGGAATTTCCTGAGTTGTGATCCTGCGATGACTGACCTGGAAGCCACCGCGGTCCTGCGGCACATCTGCGATAGAGGGCATTGTGATACCGACTTCCGAATCAAGGTCGAGGACGACAACATACTCCTCGTCGGGGTCGTGCACGGAATGTTTGGTATGCCTGGTGGGGTCGGTGGCGGTCGCAGGCGGGGTGCTGGTGGCGGTATAGGTACCGGTCATCGGATCAACTTGAGCGCCTGCAAAAACAGCTTCGCTGCCAAGACCGAAGTTCTCATGGCGGACGGCTCCACCAAAAAGATCTCCGATGTAAATGTTGGGGATGAAGTCCTCGCCACTGATCCCGAGAGTGGCGTAACTGCGGCTCGAATGGTGACGGCGGTTATAGTCGGATCGGGCATCAAGCATCTTGTCCGGGTCGCTGTCAAGTCACAGTCGACAGGCGAGCGTGAAGGTTCTGTCGTCGCTACTGCAGATCATCCCGTTTGGAGTGTGACGGGCGGTAAATGGATTGATGCCGAGGACTTGGAGGAGGGCGAAGCGCTCCGGACAAACGGTAGATCTTCGCCAGCGGTTCTCCACGTTGAGAGATCTCTTGATATTGCCACCGTCTACAACTTGACGGTTGCCGGTATTCACACCTACTATGTGCTAGCCGGCAACACGCCAGTCCTCGTACACAACACGGGACCGTGCGGCCCGGTGGACGCTTGGTCGCCTGGAACATTCGGAAGCGCTGAAGAATCGGCAACGTATCACGTCGGTAAGCATGGTAAGGGGAGAACGCTAGCCGAATACACAGATGAGGCGAAGAATCTGTGGGCTAGAACTCCCGAAGGAGATCGTATTCCTTGGAAACTGAGAGATGGCAGCGAAGGATGGAAGATCAGAGGTGGTTTCCGCGGAGGCGAGGGAATCTATACCAAGGACGGAAAGATCGTGACCTGGCATGACTGATTCGTCTGACTTCCGGCACGCCTTCATGATGTTCCGATCCGTGCCTTATCCGGCCTATCCACAACTAGTGGAGTTGCAAGATTGGAACTCCCTGCTTCTAACCATTGATGGGCACATCGCTGGATATGCATCTAAGGTCCATGATGGTCGAATGCGTGCACAAGATGTTCCAAATCTCGATCAACTTATTCTTGAAGTGAGTTCACTGGGGTCGTCGCTCGATCAGATCGAGCCGGTGACAGATGAGGATCGCCAATCGATTGGTGACTATCGGTCATATGTGGCGGCCCTGGGGCGTATGGTGTCGGAGCTTGGTGGCCTTGCTGATCAAGAACGGCGATCGACTGATTAGCGCGGAGTCATCGAGTCCGAAGTGTCGGCACTTACCGACCATAACGGTGCGTGATGGGAGAGTGTCGGCGGCTGTCGGGGTTTGCTCGGGTTGCCGTCACCGTTGCCGTCAACGGCGAGGTATACATCCGAGGCAATCGATGTAGTGTCTCTGCGTCGTGGTCGGACGTCAGATCTTGGCTGGCGTGCCGCATAGCGGTGCGGCCGATCACTGGGAGCCTCGGCGGTGGGTGCTGGCCCTGGGCGATCGTCGAGGCCCCGGCCGACGGTTCGGCTCGGCGGTTCTTACCGTGATCTTGCTTCTTGGTGTGGTGGGCGTGCGCGCGGGGCCGGAACGGCTGCAGCGCGTGCGCGGCCCGGCTCTGCCGGGCCGTTCTTGATCAGGTATAGCAGTTTTGTGCCAGGCATTTGGTGCTATTCGTTGTCTATCCGAACTTTTGAGGGTATTTCGGACTGGGTTGTTCGGCGTGTGATGCGGTGCGGGGCGACGTGACCCGTGTCGAGCAACTCGCCTCGTACACCGGCAGCACCCCGAACTGGGTGAAGACCGCCACCGCCAGCTACGACACGTTGGGCCGGACCATCTCCTCCGGTGACGCGCTGGACCGGATCACCACCACCACATACACCCACAACAACAACGACCTGCTCGGCGCGGTCACCACGACGAATCCGGCCGGCCACAGCAGCACCGTCAACCTGGACACCACCCGAGGGCTGCCGACGACCGCCGTCGACGCCAACGGGAAGACCACCACCGTCTGGCAGGACGCGCTCGGCCGTCTCACCCACGTGTGGGCACCCGGCCGCACCACCAGCCAGACCCCGGACAGCGAGTACGCGTACACCGTCAGCCTGACCGCACCTGCCACCGTCGAGACCAAGGCCCTCGGGCCGAGCGGGAACGTCATCACGTCGTTCGACATCGCCGACGGGTTGCTCCGCCCCCGGCAGACACAGGTCACCGCCCCGGACGGCAAACGCACCATCAGCGACACCCAGTACGACGGCCGTGGCCTCGCGACCAAGACGTCGACGTTCTACAACGACGCGTCCGGGCCGACCGGCAGCCTGGTCACCTTCGCCGACACCGCCATCGAGTCGCAGACCCGCACCGTGTACGACGGTGCCGGCCGGCCCACCCGTACCCAGTTGTGGTCGGCGAACGTCTTGCAGTGGGAGACGGTGACCGGCTACGACGGTGACCGGGTCACGGTCGACCCACCCACCGGCGGCACCCCGACCACGTCGATCATCGACCGCCGGGGCAGGCAGACCGCGCTACGCCAGCACACCGGCTCGTCCCCGACCGGCGCCTACGAGGAAACCAGCTACGGCTACAACCCGCGTGACGAGCTGACCACGGTCACCGACCCGGCCGGGAACCAGTGGACCTACACCTACGACCTGCTCGGCCGGCGTACCGGCACCGTCGACCCCGACGCCGGCACCTCCACCAGCACCTACGACAACGCCGGCCAGCTGGTCACCACCACCGACGGCCGCGGCGAAACCCTCTGGTACGGCTACGACAACCTCGGCCGCCGTACCGAGCTGCGCGACGACACCTCCACCGGCGTACTGCGGGCGTCGTGGACGTACGACACCCTTGAGCTCGGCCTGCCGACCTCGTCGACCCGCCACATCGGCGGCGACGCGTACACCACGGCGGTCACGGCCTATGACGACGGCTACCGGCCCCTCGGCGCCACCGTCACCATCCCGGCCGCTGAGACCGGGCTGGCCGGCACCTACACCACCAGCCACACCTACCACGACAACGGCACCCCGGCGACCACCAGCCTGCCCGCGATCGGCGGCCTGCCCGCCGAAACCCTCACCTACGGCTACCACACCGCGTCCGGCCTGCCCACCACCCTCACCACCGGCACCGACACATTCGTCTCCGCCACCAGCTACCACTACGACGGCAGCATCGCCCAACGCATCCTCGGCACCGGCGGCACCCGCATCCGGGTGTCCTCACCGGTCGAGACCGCGACCCGCCGCCTGGCCGCCTCCCAGGTCGACACCGAACACCCCACCACCCCCGACACGTGGAACGACGCCGCCACCACCAGCTACACCTACGACCCCGCCGGCAACGTCACCTCGATGGCCGGCACCACCGCGGGTGTCGCCGACCAGGCCGAATGCTTCACCTACGACCACCTCCGCCGCCTCACCCAGGCCTGGACCGAAACCACCCCGACCTGTACCACCCCGCAACGCACCGGCGCCGACCCCTATCGACAGGCCTTCACCTACGACACCACCGGGAACCGGCTCACCGCGACCACCTGGTCCGCGACCGGGTCGACGACCGCCACCTCCACCTACCCCACCCCGGGCAGCCCCCAACCGCACGCCGTCACCGCCGTCGACCACACCTGCGAGACCACCGGCACCGACACCTACGCGTACACCACCGGCGGGCACACCCAAACCCGCACCGTCGACGGCGTCACCCAGACCCTCACCTGGGACGAGGAAGGCCACCTCGCCACCACCACCGAACCCGGCCTGGACACCACCAACATCTACGACGCCTCAGGGAACCGGCTCATCCGCCGCGACACCACCGGCACCACCCTCTACCTCGGCCACACCGAACTCCGCCGCACCGCCAGCAACGGCCAGATCGACGGCACCCGCCACTACCAACACGCCGGCGCCACCATCGCCGTCCGCACCGTCACCGGCCTCACCTGGCTCATCCCCGACCACCACGGCACCAACCAGATCAGCATCGACCCCACCACCCTCGATCTCACCCGCCGCCGCACCCTCCCCTTCGGCGACACCCGCGGCACCCCACCCACCGCCTGGCCCGACGACAAAGGCTTCGTCGGCGGCACCAAAGACCCCACCAGCCTCACCCACATCGGCGCGCGCCACTACGACCCCACCCTCGGACGGTTCATCTCCGTCGACCCATTCGTCAACCCCGGCGACCCACAAACCCTCAACGCCTACGCCTACGCCAACAACAACCCCACCACCTACACCGACCCCACCGGCCTCTACTTTGAAGAGGGCTCTTACGGGAATGGGAAACGTGGCTATATCACCAAAACGCCATCCGGGAAGAAGAAGATCACTACAACGGGAAAGTCGGCAAATATCCCAGATGCGAGAGGGTCGTCCGGTAGAAAGGAAACCCCTGGTAGTTCCGGCGCGGGGTCGACGGGCGGGGGTGGTCGTGATGTTGAGAGTAAGAGCCGAAAGGACATCATCGATGGCGCTATGATGCTGGGTGAACGGGGTGAGTTGGTAATTGCACCGTCCTCCGCTGATCTTGACGAAATGTTGCAGCGAGCTCGCGATAGTTATTGCTCCTGGCTGACTCTAATCTGCGATGAAACGCAGTTGGGAAACTATACATATAACTATATTTGCGAGCGTCAATCATCGTGGTGTGCGGACTCTGCTCCCCTGTATGTTATTTACCAAGAGGCCGGACTTGGCCCGGCTGTCAGGGCGGCGTTGCCTGAGGTCTTGCGTAGTGGGGTGAAGGGGCTAATCAAGAACGCCAAACTGCCGGTTTCGGGTAAAATCAGATTTGTCCCGCCGAAGCGAACCTCAGCCTCGATCCACCGACGCGGTTCGTCTTGAGCTCGGTTGAGTAGTTTCGGTATTGGGTGG